>CAKTYE010000064.1 GCA_934631985.1 uncultured Clostridia bacterium
CTTTTCACCCAAAGAAGCGCTATCCAGTCAACGTCCTGACCAAATAGCGCTTCCGCCATGATGGAACAGCTCTTTCCTGTATTCCGCACTATTCGCGCTTCTTCTCCTTGTCCCGGCTGAGCAGCCGAAGCAGGCCCCGCAGAAATCTCGGCGCTTTGACGCACACCATCCGAATGCTCACATGCTCACCTCCCTGTTTTACCCAGGCGCAGCAGCAGCAGACCCGTGCAGATCAGCGCAAAGCCCAGTAGCGCCACCCACGCCCATCCGGGGACGCACAAGAACAGCAGCAGCGCCCCAAGCCCTGCCAGCACAATGCCCGCGCAGGTCAGCAGCGGACGGCCCGTCTGCCGATAGCACCGCGCATATCCATTTTCCGCCTGTCGCTTTCTCTGCATATGCCTCCCCCACTTCCCTTTCAGCATATGCGGCAAGGGCCGTTTTAGCACTGGGCAAACAGAAAAGCGGGAGGAATGCAAAATGCACCTCCTCCCGCAGTATTTAGGCCTTTATGCCGTACATACGGCAAGCATTTTCAAAGGTATACGCTGCGACCTGCTCCACGGTTTCGCCGCGAAGCGTCGCTATTTTTTCCGCCACATACCGCACGTTGGTCGGCTCGTTGCGCCGTCCCCGCACGGGTTCAGGCGCAAGATACGGGCTGTCCGTCTCGATCAGCAGCCGATCCTGAGGCACGTTGACCGCCACCTGCTGCAAGTGCGGCGCTTTTTTGAAGGTCACCGGGCCTGCAAAGGAAATGGAATAGCCCATGCTCAGATATTCCTTTGCGCTTTCCCAGCTGCCGGAATAGCAATGCACAATGCCGCGGGTCAGGCGGCCCTTATGCGCCCGCAGCAAATCCAGCATATCGCCGTGCGCGTCCCGCACATGAAAGGCCACCGGGGCCTGCAGCTCATAGGCCAGTTCCAGCTGCGCGGCGCATACATCTCTTTGCACCTCGCGTGGGCTGAGGTCGTAGTAATAGTCCAGGCCAATTTCGCCAACGGCTGCCGCCTGCCCGGAGGTGTACCACTCCGCAAGCTGCTGCAAGTCCTCAGGCTGAAAGCCTTTCGCTTCATGCGGGTGGATGCCCACCACCGCAACACTGCCCGAATGCGCGGCAGCAAAGGCCACGCAGTGCGCAGATGTCTCCATATCAGAGCCTACCACCGCAAAGCGCGTCACGCCGTTTGCCGCCATCCGTGCAAGCACCTCGTCCCGGTCCTCGTCAAACTTCGGCTCGTCCACATGGCAATGAGAATCAAACAGCTCTGTCATCCGACGATCGCGCCGTCCTCAACGCCCTCCTGCACAGACATCAGTTTCAGGTTGCCCTGATCGTCCAGCGCGGAAAGGATCATGCCCTGGCTCTCAATGCCTGCCAGCTTTGCAGGCTTCAGGTTGGATACCAGCACCACCTGACGGCCCACCAGCTCCTCGGGCGTATAATACTTGGCGATGCCGCTGACCACCGTGCGGGTGCCGTCCTTGCCCAGTGACAGGGTGAACTTCAGCAGCTTCTGGCTGTTTTCCACCTTTTCGCAGGCCGTGACGCGGGCCACCTGCATTTTGCACTTGGCAAAATCGTCAATGCCGATCTCCGCAGGGAATTCCGGCGCAGCATGCTTTTTGTCAGGCTTCTTTTCCTTCTTTTCAGCCTTGGGTGCTTCTTCCTTGGGCGCGTCCCGGTCAATTTCCTTCTGCACATCCAGGCGTGGGAACAGCGCCGCGCCCTTATGCACGGTCAGACCCGCAGGCAGCACGCCGAAGGGCTTCAGCAGCGAATCCCAGGTCTTCAACGCCTCGTCCTCCACGCCCAACTGCTCAAAGATGCGGGCAGGCGTGCGGGGCATCACAAAGCCCACCATGACTGCCACCCGGCGCACACATTCCGCCAGCGTGTACAGCACCGTTTGCAGTCGGGGCTTGCCCGCCTCCTCGCGGCCCAGCACCCAGGGCTGCGTTACGTCGATGTACTTGTTGCACTCGCCCACCAGCTTCCAAATCTCCTGCAATGCGCCGGAGAACTGGAAAGCGTCCATCTGCTTTTCCACCTTGCCGGGGGTTTCCTCCGCCAGCTGCCAAATGGCGCGATCCACATCCTCCACCTTGTCCACTGCGGGAATGCTGCCGCCGAAGTACTTCTCGATCATCGCCACCGTGCGGCTGACCAGGTTGCCCAGGTCGTTGGCAAGGTCGGCGTTGATGCGATTCAGCATGGACTTCAGGGTGAACTCTCCGTCGCTGCCGAAGGGCATTTCACGCATCAGGAAATAGCGCACCGCATCGGAGGAATACCGCTCGCACAGCACCACGGGGTCCACCACGTTGCCCACGGACTTACCCATCTTCTTGCCGTTGATGACCAGCCAGCCGTGACCGAACACCTGCTTGGGCAGGGGCAGGCCCAGCGCATGCAGCATAATGGGCCAAATGATGGTATGGAAGCGCACGATCTCCTTGCCGACCATGTGCACATTGGCGGGCCAGTACTTCTGGTACAGCTCGTCATGATCCGTGCCGTAGCCCAGCGCGCTGATGTAGTTGGTCAGTGCATCCAGCCACACATACACCGTGTGCTTGGGGTCAAAGGTCACGGGAATGCCCCACTTGATGGAGGTACGGCTGACGCACAGATCCTCCAGGCCGGGCTTGAGGAAGTTGTTCATCATCTCGTTGGTACGGGAGGAGGGCTGAATGAAATCGGGATGCTCCTCGATATACTTGATGAGCCAATCCTGATATTTACTCAGCTTGAAGAAGTAGCTCTCCTCGCGGGTCTTTTCCACGGGGCGGCCGCAGTCAGGACACTTGCCGTCCTTCAACTGCAGCTCCGTCCAGAAGGACTCGCAGGGTGTGCAGTACCAGCCCTCGTACTCACTCTTGTAAATGTCGCCCTGGTCGTAGAGCTGCTTGAAAATCTTCTGCACGCATTCCACATGGCGCTCATCCGTGGTGCGGATGAAATCGTCATATTCGATGTCCATCAGCTTCCACAGATCCTTGATGCCCGCAACGATCTTGTCAACGTATTCCTTGGGGGTCACGCCCTTTTCCTTGGCCTTGCGTTCGATCTTCTGACCATGCTCGTCCGTGCCGGTCAGGAAATAGGTATCGTAGCCCGTCATCTTCTTGAAGCGGGCCATGGTGTCCACCGCCGTGGAGCAGTAGGCATGACCGATATGCAGATTATCACTGGGATAATAGATCGGCGTGGTAATGTAGAATGTTTTTTTCTGTTCGCATTCCTTGCACATGTACGCATCCTCCTCATAAAAAATGCCGCCCCTTCCTTGTGCGAAGGGGCGGGCATGAACCCGCGTTGCCACCCTGATTTCTAGCTTCTCCTGCGGATAACGGCGCGACCCGTTGCAGCTTACTTGTTGCTTCGGCTGCAAGACTCCGGAGCCATGTTCCCGCATGACGCTGCGGCCGCCTTTCACCTGACGCGGCTCTCTAATGCACAGTCCCGCACGGTACTCTTTCCTTCATTGTCCGTAAGCTGCATTATAAAGGAAAAAGCGCTTGCTTGTCAAGCCGTGATCCGTCTGTTTTCTGCGCCTGCATGCAACTTTTTCGCAACACGGCTTGACAATTTCCCGCCGCTGCCCGTACAATAACGGTTCAGGAGGGATCATCATGCCTGTTTTAGGTCACGAATTTCTGCCGGTAACGCCTGAGGAGTGCCGCAGGCGCGGCTGGGATGCGCCGGATTTTGTTTATGTGTGCGGGGATGCTTATGTGGATCACCCGTCGTTTGGTCATGCCATCATCGGTCGCATTTTGGAGCAGGCAGGCTACCATGTCGCCATGCTGTGCCTCCCGCCCTGGCAGGATGCTTCGGCCTTCATGCGCTTTGGTCGCCCCAAGCTGGGCTTTCTGGTCACTGCCGGCGTGATCGACAGCATGGTGAACCACTACACTGCCGCCAAAAAGGTGCGCAGCGAGGACGCCTATGCCCCCGGCGGCAAGGCAGGCATGCGCCCGGATCGTGCCACGGTGGTGTACTGCAACCGCATCCGTCAGGCCTACCGGGATGTGCCGATCCTCATCGGCGGCGTGGAAGCATCCCTGCGGCGGTTCTCCCATTACGATTACTGGGATGATAAGGTACGGCACTCCATTTTGGTGGATGCCGGCGCAACGCTGCTCATGTACGGCATGGGCGAGCGTTCTATTCTCACCTGCGCCGACTGGGTGCGCCGCGGCATGCCCAAGGAGGAGCTTTTCGACATGCGCGGCATCTGCTACATGCAGAAGACCCCTGAACCCCGCGCCGAGCTGATGCCCTCCCATGCCGAGGTCAAGGCAGATCGCCGCAAATACGCCGAGGCATTTCTGATCCAATATGAGGAGCAAGATCCCATTCGCGGCAAATGCCTGTGCCAGCAGCAGGATACCGACCGCTATCTGGTGCAGACGCCGCCCCAGCCGCCCCTGGATCGGGATGAGCTGGATGCGGTGTACGACCTGCCCTATACCCGCCGCTGGCATCCCATGTACGACAAGGACGGCGGCATCCCCGCGCTGGCAGAGGTGGAGTTTTCCATTGCCTCCACCCGCGGCTGCTTTGGCGCATGCAGCTTTTGCGCCATCACCTTCCATCAGGGGCGCATTATTACCTCCCGCAGCCCGGAGTCCATTCTGGGCGAGGCGCGGCTGCTGACGACCCTGCCGAATTTCAAGGGCTACATTCATGATGTGGGCGGCCCCACGGCAAATTTTCGCCTGCCCGCCTGCAAAAAGCAGCTTCAGCATGGCGCCTGCAAGGGCAAGCAATGCCTGTATCCCCGCCCCTGCAAAAACATGCAGATTTCGCACACCGAGCTGGTGGACATCCTGCGCAAAATGCGCGCCCTGCCCAAAATTAAGAAGGTGTTCATCCGCTCCGGCCTGCGCTATGACTACATCATGGCGGACAAGGATCAAACCTTTCTGCGGGAGCTGTGCAAATATCACATTTCCGGGCAGCTGAAGGTCGCGCCTGAGCATGTCTGCCCCCAGGTGCTTGCGAAAATGGGCAAGCCCGGACGGGATGTGTACGACGCTTTCGTGGCCCGCTACAAGTCCGTAAACGAGCAGCTTGGTCTGAAACAGTATCTGGTCCCCTATCTGATGAGCAGCCATCCCGGCAGCGACCTGAATGCCGCCGTAGAGCTGGCCTGCTATCTGCGGGACAACCATCTGCATCCCGAACAGGTGCAGGACTTTTATCCCACGCCCGGCACACTCAGCACCTGCATGTTCTACACCGGGCTGGACCCCCGCACCATGCAGCCCGTTTTCGTCCCCCGCACGCCCCAGGAAAAGGGCATGCAGCGCGCGCTGCTGCAATACAGCCGTCCGGAGAATCAGGCGACCGTCCGCAAGGCGCTGCGTCTGTGCAACCGGGAGGATCTGATCGGTTACGGCCCGAGCTGCCTTGTCCCGCCGGGACACACCGACCTGCGCAGCACACCCCATCACCGTGGCAATCCCTCTACGCCGCGTTCCGCAAACGCTAAGCCAGCACCCAATGCAAAGCGCAAAGCCCAGTGGGCCAAGCCAAAGCCCCACATGAATACTCCCCGCTCCGCAAAAAAGAAATAAGGAAAAGGCAAGCCGCTCGTTTTTTCAGTCGGCTTGCCTTTTTGATACGGCTTTACAGGTTCATGGGCAGCTTCAGCTGCAACAGCACCGGGCGCAGGATCTCGATCAGCTGCGGAACCTTGATCAGGCTGATCGACCCAAATGGTGCATCCAGAATGCATTCCAACGCAAAACGGTACAGCTCCAGCACCTCTACCAGCGCCGACGGCTCCAGCGGGCGGCTCTCCGACACAGCTTGCAGCAGCTCCCGGGCCACATCCATCCAGCAGTGATTTGTCAGCTCCAGCACCAATCCCGGCAGACAAGCATTGTCCAGGGAAAAAACAACTCCCGCCTGTCTGCCAGCAGCGATCTCCTCCGTCAGCAGAGGCAGAAAGCCTGTCCGCAGCGCGTCCTGATAGCACACCCGCAAGGACAGTCCCTCCGGTCTGCCAAGCAGCGGCAGGAAGAGGGAAAGAAACTTCTCCTCGCCCTTTCGAAACGGGATGGCACTAGAAAGCACCGTGTTCAGCCGCTCCAGGGGCGCTTCCACCGCTGTAAGCTGCTCCCGCGCATAACTCACAGCCTTTTCCGCGCGCTGGGTACACAGCGTGGCAAGCACCTGCTCCTTGCTTTCAAAGTGGTGATAAAAGCTGCCCTTGCTTGTTCCCAGCACATCCAGAATATCCTGAACCGTCGTGGCTTCATACCCCTTGACATAAAACAGCTTTTCCGCCACATCTAAAATCGCCTGACGCTTTTCATCGCCTCTGCGCATTGCTGATCGCCTCCCGGAGTCTTCTTTCTTAATAGACTTCGGTCTTTTCTTGCCTTTTCCCTGCATGGGTCTGAAATTTCCTAAAAAAGTTGTTTTCAGACACTGGTCTATATAGCAAAGAGGCCGACGCAGTTTCCTGCATCGGCCCCATTTCATTTGTCCATTTTCTCCATGACCTTCATGATCTCGTCGATCTTCTCCTGCCCCTGACCTTCCTGAATGGCGGTGGTCATACAGCCCATCATATGCGCCGTAAGCACCTCTCGGTTTGCCTTGCGCAGCACGGCTGTCGTTGCCATCAGCTGGTTGGATATGTCAATGCAGTAGCGATCTTCTTCGATCATTTTCAGGATGCCGTCCAACTGGCCCCGTGCGGTCAGCACCAGCCGACGAATTTTTTCGTGATCTGCCTGCATGGCGTCACCTTACAGCATCTTCACGGGGTTGAAGTCAGCCTCGCGCACAGCGTTCATCAGCACATCGTCCGCCACATCCGCGTTCAGGGTGATGGTCGCGGTCTTCGCCTCCAGGTCCACTACGCAATCCGCCACGCCGTTCACGGCCTTCAGCGCCTTCTCCACGCTTGCCTTGCAGTGATTGCAGTGCATACCCTCTACCAGCATTTTCTTTTCCATGGTCTTTTCCTCCTTGTTCTCGCTTGCGATCACCCGAACCTCCGCCGGGGCCGCAGAATGGGCTTCCATTTTTTCCGCCTTGAAGGAGCGGATACGCAGCGCGTTGGAAACCACGAACACGCTGCTGAAGGACATCGCCGCCGCCGCGAACATGGGGCTGAGCTGCCAGCCCAGCCAGTTATAGAACACACCCGCCGCCAGCGGAATCCCCACACTGTTGTAGAAGAACGCCCAGAACAGGTTCTCCTTGATGTTGCGCAGCACATTGCGGCTCAGGCGAATCGCCGTAGGCACGTCCCGCAGGTCGCTCTTGACCAGCACAAAGTCCGCCGCGTCAATGGCAATATCCGTGCCTGCACCAATGGCAATACCCACATCGGCCCGCGTCAGTGCCGGAGCATCGTTGATGCCGTCGCCCACCATGGCAACCTTGCGGCCCTGGCTCATCAGCTCGGCAACCTTTTTCTCCTTGTCCTGGGGCAACACCTCTGCCAGCACCTCGTCTACGCCAGCCTGACGTGCGATCTCTGCTGCCGCGTCCCGGCTGTCGCCGGTCATCATAATGACCCGTACGCCCATGTGCCGCAGTGCCGCAATGGCTTCCGGGCTCGTCGGCTTCAACGTATCCGCCACCGCGATCGCGCCCAAATATTGCTTACCCGCCGCAAAGTGCAGCAGCGTCTTGCCCGCACACTTGGCAGAGACCTCACGCAGCCAGCCCGCCGGGATAACCACGCCTTCTTCCGTCAGGAAGCGGGTCGTGCCGCCCAACAGCGTTTCGCCCTGTACGCTCGTGCCGCGCAGGCCCTTGCCGGGTACGGACGCAATGTTTGCTGCATTCTCGACCTGCATGTTCTGCCCGGCTTCCGTAATGGCCCGGGCCAGCGGATGCTCGGAGGACTGCTCCAACGCCAGTGCATTGCGCATCAGCGTCTCCTGGGACACATGCTCTGCCGGGAAATAATCCGTCACGCGAGGCTTGCCTTCGGTGATCGTACCCGTCTTGTCTAGCACCACGGTATCAATGGCATGCGCCGCTTCCAGCGCCTCAGCCGACTTGATCAGGATACCGTTCTTGGCGCCCACGCCCGTGCCGACCATAATGGCAACAGGGGTCGCCAGACCCAGCGCGCAGGGGCAGGAAATCACCAGCACCGAAATGCCCATGGACAGAGCAAATGCAAAGCCCTTGCCCGTCAGCAGCCACACCACAAAGGTCACCAGCGCAATGCTCATGACCACGGGGACAAACACGCTGCTGATCTTGTCCGCCAACTTGGAAATGGGAGCCTTCGATGCAGAGGCCTCCTCCACCAGATGCACGATCTGCATCAGGGTGGTGTCCTCGCCTACCTTTTCGGCTTCCATCAAAATTGCACCCGTCTGGTTCACGCTGCCAGCAATCAGCCGATCTCCGGGCTTCTTATCCACCGGAATGCTCTCGCCTGTAATGGCGGCCTGATCCACGGCAGTCACGCCCTCCAACAGCTTGCCGTCCACAGGCACCCGCTCACCGGGCTTCACCTGCACCTTGTCGCCCAGGCGAACCTCCTTCAACGGCACGACCACGGCCTCGCCATCGCGAATCACCGTTGCAGTGTCGGGAGCCAGCGCCATCAGCTTACGGATCGCGTCTCCCGTCTTGCCCTTAGCCCGGGCCTCCAGAAACTTGCCCAGCGTGATCAGCGTCAGGATCATCACCGAGGATTCAAAATACAGCTCCATGCCCGCTTTGTGCATGGCGGCAATGTCCCCGCCGATCAGCGCGTAGATCATCTTGTACATGGAGAAAATGCCGTATACCAGCGCCGACCCGGAGCCGACGGCAATCAGCGAATCCATGTTAGGTTCCCGCATGAACAACCGCTTGAAGCCGTTAATGAAAAACTTGCGGTTGATGAAGATCACCGGCAGCGCCAGCAGGAACTGCGTGAAGGCGTTTGCCAGCATGTAATCCATGCCGCTGAAGAACCATGGCAGCGGCAGACCGATCATGTCCGACATGGACAGGTACATCATGGGAATCATAAAGCACAGGGACACAATGAGCCGTGTCCGCATGCTCTTGTATTCCTTCTTCGCCGGATCCTCCGCGTTTTGCGTCTGCGCCGCCGCACCGGGTACGAACGCGCCGTAGCCTGCATGCTGCACCGCTGCGATCACCTGCGCGGTGACCTTTTCATCCGTCTGCTCGCAAACCATCTTGTTTGCCAGCAGATTCACCTGTGCGTCCGTCACGCCGGGAACGCTGCGCGCTGCTTTTTCCACGTGCGCCGAGCATGCCGAACAGGTCATGCCCGTAATGTCATAATGCTGCTTCATACATACCCCTCTCCCACCCCCCGGGGGTGTATGTGTATCCTAGCACTTAATTCCTAGTATGTCAATAGTGAAAGCAGCTATTCTTGAAAAAAATGCAAAAAAACTGCGAAGGATCGCTCCCCCGCAGTCAGGCTTTTATCGGTTTGCCTTACACAGGCATGGTCTTATCCGCCTTGTCCAGCATGCCGCTGTCTACCTTCAGCTGCTTGGCCTGACGGTATTCGAAAAATTTGGGCGCGACCTTGGGGAACATGGCGTAGGTCAGCACATCCTCCTCGGTCTGGTACCATTCGCGCATTTCCTCACGCAGCTTATCCAGCTCCGGGGGCAGCGTGTCGGCAAAGCGGCAAGTGATCACCTTGTCATCGCCGATGCACTTCTTGCGCACTTCCTCGTTCACGGGCGCGGGCAGTTTGCCGTATTCGCCGCGCAGCAGACCCTTGCTCTCCTTGGAGACCATCTTGTAGCGCTCACCGTTCAGCACGTTCATCACAGCCTGCGTACCCACGATCTGGGAGGTGGGGGTCACCAGCGGCGGATAGCCGAAGTCCTTGCGGACGCGCGGCACCTCAGCCAGCACATCGTAATACTTGTCCATGGCGTTGGCAGCCTTCAGCTGACCGATCAGGTTGGATAGCATGCCGCCGGGTACCTGATACTGCAAGGTCTTCACGTCCACGCCCAGCACGCGGGCAGGATCACGCCAGCCGTCCTTGGTCAGACGATCCGCCACACCGCGGAAATGCTCCGCCAGCTGTGCCAGCAGATCCAAGTCGAAGCCCGTGTCATATTCCGTACCCTTCAGGGTCGCCACCAGGGACTCAGTGGCAGGCTGAGAGGTACCGCTCGCCAGGGGGCTCAGGCAGGTGTCCACCACGTCCACACCGGCCTCAATGGCCTTCAGCAGCACCATGTCGCCGGTGCCGGTGGTGTTGTGGGTGTGCAGCACGATGGGCAGGCTGGTCTCCTTCTTCAGCCGCTTTACCAGGCTGTACGCCTTGTAAGGCAGCAGCAGGTTCGCCATGTCCTTGATGCAGATGACGTCCGCGCCCATCTTCTCAATGCCCTGGGCCAGCTTCACAAAGTAGTCCTCGTTATGCACAGGAGACTCGGTGTAGCTCATGGCGATCTCCGCAATACCGCCATACTTCTTGGTGGCCTTCACGGCAGTCTCCATGTTGCGCAGGTCGTTCAGCGCATCGAAGCAGCGGATGATGTCAATACCGTTCTCCACGGCCTTCTTAACAAAGAACTCCACCACGTCGTCCGAATAGGGACGATAGCCCAGCAGGTTCTGACCACGCAGCAGCATCTGGGTCTTGGTGTTGGGCAGCGCCTTGCGCAGCTTGCGCAGACGCTCCCAGGGATCCTCGTTCAGGAAGCGGATGCAGGCGTCATAAGTCGCGCCGCCCCAGCATTCCAAAGAGTAGTAGCCCACCTTGTCCAGCTTATCGCAGGCAGGGAGCATTTCATCGGTGCGCATCCGCGTGGCGGCCTGGGATTGATGACCGTCTCGCAGGATGGTATCAGTAATTTGCACTTTCGGCATAGGAAAAGCCTCCTCACAATGCAGTCAGTAATCCATTCATCAGCCGCCGAACATGGACAGCAGTACGCCCGCCGCGATGGCGGAGCCGATCACACCAGCCACGTTGGGACCCATGGCGTGCATCAACAGGAAGTTGCCGGGGTTCTCCTCCTGACCAACCTTCTGCGATACACGCGCCGCCATAGGCACCGCAGACACGCCCGCAGAACCGATCAGCGGGTTGATCTTGCCGCCGCTGAGCTTGTTCATCAGCTTCGCCAGCAGCACGCCGCCTGCCGTACCCATGCCAAAAGCAACGATACCCAAGGCAATGATCTCGATGGTCTGCAAGCGAATGAAGGTGCTTGCCGTCGCCGTCGCGCCAACGGTGATGCCCAGGAAGATGGTGACGATGTTCATCAGCTCATTCTGGGCCGTCTTGTTCAGGCGCTCCACCACGCCGCATTCCTTCATCAGGTTACCCAGCATCAGCGAGCCGACCAGCGGCGCGGCAGAGGGCAGCAGCACAGCCACCAAAATGGTCACCACGATGGGGAACAGGATCTTCTGCTTCTTGGAAACAGGAGCCAGCTGCTCCATCACGATCATGCGCTCCTTCTTAGTGGTCAGCGCTTTCATGATGGGGGGCTGGATCACAGGCACCAGCGCCATGTAGCTGTAGGCCGCAACCGCGATCGGGCCCAGCAGATGGGGGGCCAGCTTGCCGGTCAGCCAAATCGCCGTGGGGCCGTCCGCGCCGCCGATGATACCGATAGCACCGGACTCAGCCGCAGTGAAGCCAAACAGCGCATAAGCGCCCAGGAAGGTCATGAAGATACCCAGCTGTGCGGCAGCGCCCAGCAGCAGAGTCTTGGGGTTAGCGATCAGCGGACCGAAGTCAGTACCCGCGCCAACACCCAGGAAAATCAGGCAGGGGTAAATGCCCAGCTTAACGCCCAGATACAGGTAGTCCAGCAGGCCCGCAGAAATGGTCTTGCCGGCATACGCCACCACATTGCCCAGCGCATCGAACACCTGACCGTTCAGCAGATAGCAGCTGCTGTCCATCACAACGTTCAGGTTTTCATAAAGCACCGTGCCAGTGCTGGCGCTCACAACCGCGCCGTTCTCCAAGAGGTTCACCGTTTCGGTCAGCGTCGTGGTCAGGTGGCCCAGGATCGTTTCACCCTTGAGGATAGAACCCGCCGCGTTCACGGTCAGGTTTGTAATATCCGCCAGATCTTTTGTATTGACCAGTGTTGCGCCGCCAAACAAGCCCCAGTTCACATGTCCGCCTGCAAACAGCTCCTCATGGTACACCTCGCTGCCCAGCAGGTTGGTCAGCAGCATGCCGAAGGCAATGGGCAGCAGCAGCAGTGGCTCAAACTTTTTGACGATAGCCAGATACAGCAGCAGGCACGCGACCGCGACCATGATCAGCGCTTGGGGATTCTGAATGAACAGCGCGATGCCCGAGGTCTCATAAAGCTGCCGTAAGGTGCCAAGAATATCAATGGACATCTTATCAACTCACTTTCCGTGTGGAACTGCTCAGCCCAGCACCACCAGCACATCACCCGCGTTGACCGTCGCACCCTTCTGCACGCACACTTGCACAACCTTGCCGGCATGGGGCGCAGGGATGTCGTTCTCCATCTTCATGGCCTCCAACACCACCAGCGCGTCGCCCTGCTTCACGGTGTCACCCACCTTGACCTTCACATCCAGGATGTTGCCAGGCATGGGAGCCTTCACGCCTTCACCGGCAGCGGTGGGCGCAGCAGCGGCGGCAGGAGCAGCCGCAGGGGCCGCGGGCGCAGCAGCAGGCGCGGCAGCCACAGGGGCCGCAGCGCGAACGGGCGCAGCAGCAGGCGCGCCGCCGACTTCTTCCACATCTACTTCATAGGTCGCGCCATTGACGGTAATCATAAACTTACGCATGAACGTATCCTCCTCAAATTCAAATCGATGCTTTCTCAGAAGCGGCTATAAACCTGCTCGTCGCGTCCGGCGCGCTGCCAGGCGGGAGCATTGGAGATGCGGCGCACACGGCGCACCACAAAGTTCGTATCGGGACCCATGGCAGCCGCCACCGCCGCGGAGATCACGGCAATCAGCGTGTCGTCCTGGGCAGGTGCAGCGGGGGACGCCGCAGCCACAGGCGCTTCCACGGGGGCCGGAGCGGTCTCCTGCTTGGGCTTCTGCTTGCCCTGGGACAAGATGGTCATCAGCTTGATCAGGCCGATCAGAATGACCAGGCCGAAGAAGACCACCAGCATGCCCACGACGGCAACGCCCAGGCTATACAACAATTTATCCATGTCTGCACACGTTCCTTTCCGTTACAGCGGCAGGTTGCCGTGCTTCTTGGGCGGGTTCGCGTCCCGCTTGGAGGACAGCATCTCCAGCGCGGCAAGCACCAGCTTGCGGGTCTCGGCAGGGTCGCACACATCGTCGATCATGCCGGCCTTCGCTGCCGCCACGCCGTCCGCCACTTCCGCGGCGTACTTGGCTTCCAGCTCGGCGCGGGCTTCCAGTGCAGGCTTCTTGCTGTTCTTCAGCTCATCCACATACAGCACCTGCACCGCCGCCTCGGGGGTCAATGCGGAGATCACCGCACCCGGCCAGGCATAGCACACGTCCGCATTGGCCTTGCCGCCCATGGCTACATAAGCCTGACCAATGGCGTTGCCCACCACCACGGAAACCTTGGGGCAGGTTGCTTCCGCATACGCATACAGCAGCTGGCTGGAGGTAATCATGGTCCAGCTCTGCGCCTTCGCCTCCGGCACCGCCACGCCCTTGCTGTTGATGAGACTCACCACCGGCAGCGAGTAGCAGTCGCACAGGCGGATGAACCGTGCAGCCTTCGCCGCCGCCGCAGGTGTCAGCAAGCCGTCGTTCTCCTTGGCGTTGCTGCACACAATGCCCACGCTGCGTCCGCCCATGCGGCACAGCGCCACGCGCAGGGCCTTGCCCCATTCCTTGTATAGCTCAATGTAGCTGGCATTGTCCGCCATAGCCGCCAGCAGCGCATCGCTGTCCGCCGCATCAATGGCAGGCAGCAGACGGTTCATATCGTCGCCGTCGGTCAGGGGTGCGTCCTCGGCATTGGAGCCGGGCAGCAGATCCAGCACCTGCACCGCCAGGCTGATGGCCTCGTCCTCGGTCGCCGCAGTCAGTGCCACGCCGCCCTGCGCCGCCATCGCCTTCGCGCCGCCCAGGGTCTCGCCGGTCAGCGTCTGACCGCTCACCGCACTCATCACCTGCGGGCCGTAGACCATCAGCTCGCCGACCTTCTCGGCCTGGATGCTCACGTCAGCGATCTGGCTGATGAGCGCCGCGCCGCCCGCGCAGGGGCCCAGCACCAGCGCCACCATGGGGCATACGCCGGACAGCCGGGTCATCTTCGCGAACACCTCCGCGTAGGCGTTCATCGCCGCTGCGCCCTCGTCCAGCCGCACACCGTTGCTGTCGCACATGGCGACCACGGGTGCGCCGGTCTTCTGGGCCAGATCCAGCACCTTCAAAATTTTCTGCGCCTGCATGCGGCCCATCGCGCCGCCATGCACCGTAAAGTCCTGCGCAAACAGATACACCGGGCGATCCTGCACCGTGCCGTAGCCGGTGACAACGCCCGCGCCGTCCTCCGCCGCGCTTACCAGGGCGTCCAGCTCCACAAAGCTGCCCTGATCCAGCAGCTTGGCGACCCGCTCACGGGCCGTCAGCTTTCCCTGGGCGCGCTGCTTGGCTACGCGCTCAGCGTTCCCCTGCAGGATCTCCTGCTTCTTTTGCAGCACCTGCTTCAGGTCTTGCGTGTTGTTCATGTC
>CAKTYE010000065.1 GCA_934631985.1 uncultured Clostridia bacterium
CTCGAAGGAGCTTGTTTATATTACCACTCCAAGACACTCTTGTCAACACCTTTTTTGAACTTTTCGGGAGTTTTTTTCATTCTTTTGTGTTCTTCGAATTTTATTGTTTATATATCTTTCTATTGTTCGTGTGACTATACTATATGTTGACATATATCTTTTGCTTTCTACAAGTAACGTTCGGCTTTTCCGACATGTGGAGGCGCCAATGACAGAGGAGGGACGGCGATTTTCGCCGTCCCTCCTCTGCTTTTCTCACTTTTCGCCGCTGTTTTCCAAAATTTCCTTCTGCATTTTTTTCGTCAGCTTCTCAAAAATCAGCGTGTACGCCCGCACACTCAGCTGCTCGATCACCCCATCCGGGACATTTCCGTCCAGCCGAATAGAGACCCAGTTTTGCTTATTCATATAGAAGCCAGGCAAAATGTCCGCAAATTCCCGCTGTAAGCTCTCCGATTCCAGCGGGTCGCACTTGAGTGTCAGCAGTGGATGCCCTGCATATTCCGCCGCATGCGTCTCCCCCGGCTGGCACATGGCCGCAAACATTTTTCCGCCCACCATGTAGCGATCCCATTCCCATTCTGCCTTATAATCCTTGGTCACGCCTGCATTTGTCCTCAGCAGCGCGTCCAATGCCGCTTTTTCCATGCTTCCGCCTCAATAAGCGTCGTGCATAAAGGTGTTTCTGCAAGTAAACAGCAGCTGCGCAAACGGCGTGATCTGCCGAACCACGCCCCGGCGGTGCATGCGGAGCTGCGCCAGGTTGAACCGTCCCATGACCAGCAGCGTCAAGCCGCCGATGTCCGTCTCAATGTCCGGTTCGCCTTCCTCTGCGCTTTCCACCAGCAGCTCGCGTCCATCGCCCGTGACACAAAAAACACCGTTGTTTTCCGCGATCATCTCATCCGTTACGCGAATCAGGCACTTGCCCGGCAGCAGCGGCACGGGCATCATCGCCAGCGCGCGGCGCACGTCTAGAATGCGCACCATGCCGTTGCAGAAGGTCTTTTCCTCCAAACGATACGGCTCCTTCATAAAGAAACGAACCTCTGTATCTGCCGGAACCCGCATCCAGACGCGGCGGAACTCGTTGCTGCCCCGCAGCATGGCAAAAATTGCTTCCAGTCCTTCCGGGGTGCGCCACGCCATGTCGAGGATATGCAGTCCCTTGCAGCCATCCCGCGTCTCCACCGCGCCCAGCCAGTAAGCCATCGGCGCGCCCTGGTCATCCCGAAACAGATACAGATACTTCATCTGTTCCAGCGATGTTCCCTTCAGCAGCCGCGCCCATAGATCGTCATTACGGTGGATGGACAGGTTGCGCGGGCGGGCGTAATCCTCGTAGACCGTCTTGACAGCCTCGCAGCCCGCCATATCCTCCGGCTGCACAAACGCGATGGATGCTGCCCCCAGCAGATCGTCCCGAAGCTCCTGTGGATCGAAGCTGGCGTCCCGGGAAATCTGCACCAGCTCATAGCCGAACTTCCGATAGAACGCATGCTTGAAGGGGTATAGCGCACTGAAGGTGAAGCCCTCCCGCCACGCCCGGGGCAAGCCCTCTGCAAACAGTGCACGAACGCCGCCGCTGCGCCTGATGCAAGGATCGCTGACCACGCCGCCAATGCCCAGCAGTTTCGTTTCCTGTCCGCCGAAATGACAGCCGAACGCCCACTGCACCATACCGCTGCACAGCCGCCCCTGCGCATCAAACGCGCCGCGATACTGCTGCTGCATCCAGGCCGGGTCGCTGGCCCACTGCGCCCGCTCCTCCTTATAGGGATAGGTAAAGCACCGCGCACTGAGCTGTTCATATGCCGCGCGCTCCTCCAGGGTGATCTGCCGAATCTCCATCCGTGTTTCCTCCCCGCTTTTGTGAAGTTTCTCCTTATATAGAAAGCTGCGCATGCAGAACCTACACGCGCAGCCTTTTCCCTTGTCAAGGGTCAATTATCGTTCTGTCAGCTTCAGGTGATGGCTGAACAGGCCGTCCATGGTCGGGCAGCGCTGGGTCATGTCAAAGCCCTCGGCATCCTCCAGAAAGTCCCGCAAATTGCGCTGACCATACACCAGACGAGTCAGGCAGCGCATGTTCATTTGCAGGTCGTAATTCTTTTCGGTCTCCTCCACCGTTTTTCCTTCCGGCGCACAGACGATCTCGTAATTTCCGTTGTTTTGCGGGATCTGCGCATCCGTCACGCCCATGACGAAGCTGCCACAGGCCGTGGTGTTCGGCAGCAGCTCCAGCACCTTTCGTGCATTGATGATACGGGCCAGTGCCACCTCTGCCCGACCTTCCGCCTGCTCGGGCAAAATGCCCTTCTCCTGCTCCACGGGAATGTAGTCCAAATCCAGCAGCGGCCCGGGCTTTGTGGTGCGCAGCAACGAAACGGTCGTCCCCAGCTTATACATGGTGCGCAGCGCATCCACCTGACGCTCCTCCCGGGTACGCAGGCGACCATACAGCAGCGCCAGCGTAATGCCCGCTGTCGCGCTTGCCAGCTGGATCATCAGCCCGAAGAACCGCAGCCGCATAAATTCCGGGCTGCGCAGCTCCATCAGCGTGGAGATCGGCTGCCAGCATTTCCAGAAGGCCGCACCGATCTCCTCCCATTCCACCAGCACCGCAGGAATCCATTCCGGGAAGGTATACACCGGCGCGATCACATACTGCATCAGCAGCGCCGCCGCACCCGCGCACAGCAGATAGCCCAGCGCCAGCACCACCGACTGCCGGATAAAGCGCGGCATCAGCCGCACAGCGTAGCTGCTTTGCAGCCGTTCCCGATCATCCCGCAGGGTGTCATGTACCCGACGGTTCAGGAAGCGCACCGCCCGCAGTGTCAGCGTCATGCCCGCCAGAAACAGCAGCAGACGCAGCCACAGCTTCGCCCCCATGCTTTCCTTGCCCAGGTCAATGAACGTACCGCTTTCACTCCAGCCGCTCATGGCGCTTTTGAAGCCCACGGACGCGCCCGTTCCCGCAATGGGCGTTGCCGTCACCATCAGCGCGTCCACCTGTAATTCCTGATCCAATACGGAGGTAAGCGGCACATACGCGCCGCTGTCCGTCAGGTCGCCCACCTGCTTGGTGTGCCGCACAATGCCGATGACCCGATATTCCTTTCCGTTCAGGGTCACCGTGCGATCCAGCGGGTCGCCGATGTTGAACAGCGACAGCGCCATCTGCTCATCCAGCAGCATCACCGCGTCCCCGCGGGTCAGCTCCTCCGGGAAAAACAGCCGACCATTGCGCAAATACAGCGGACGGGTCACAAAGGCATTCGTTCCCAGCAGCTCCAGCCGTCCCTGGGCGCTGCCGCCAATGTCCGATTGCAGGGACTGCTGGTCGATGATCCCCGTGAGCGTATAATCGCTGATATTGCCGCTCAGCTCCTCCATGGTGGTATCCAGACGCTTCTTCATGTCCGCAAGCTGCTGGTTGGGCTTTGCCTGCGGCTTGCCGTCCTCATTGTCCTGCGCCGCTGTGTAGGCCGGAGCTTCCGTCAGGTATTGCAGCTGATTGCCCACCTGATCGACCTGCACCACGCAAAAGCACAGCGCCGCCGCCAGCAGCGCCAGAAGCGTCAGCTTCCTCCAAGGTTTCTTCTGCATATGCACCCCTCCGGTGTCAGTTGACATACTCCATGACCTTCTGTCCGTCGCTCAACTCCCGGTCTTCCTTGTCCGCCACCTGCTGATAGCTCAGGTCATCCTCCACAGACACGACCTTTTCGCCCCGCTCCAGCACATGCACGCTTGTCTTGACCACCTTCATGCTGGAGGAGGACAGCAACCCGCCGTAATCCCGCTGGATCAGGTACACATAATCAGAGTTTTCGCCCGCGTTGCGTACCGCGCTGGCAGGCAGCAGGGTCGTGGCCTTCTTGGCGCGGTAAGTAATGCTGACCTGTACGCCCTCGCTGATGGCCTTGCGCAGCGCCGCAGAGCCCGTTTCGCTCATGCTGTCCGGCAGATTGATGAGCATGTACTTTTCGCCGGTGCTGTCCACGCCCACCTTCGCCACGGTGGTCTTTTCCTTGCCGTAATTGTCGGACTCGATGGTGACCTTCATCCCCTCGGAAATAGTGCGGGTCACGTTGCTCAGGGAGGCCTTCAGCATGGGTGCGCTGTCTTTGCCGCTCAGCACATAAGCCGCCTTGCTGCCGTCATAGGTATCTCCCGCGCTCACGCCCAGGCTGACGATGTAGCCTGCCCGGGGTGCGGTCACCTTTGCCAGCGCGTCATGCCGCGCTTCCAGCTGCACCATGTCCTGCTGTAATTCATCCATTTCCGCAATGAGCTTATTGCGGTCATTGATGTACTTGAACACATCGCTGGACACCCGCTGCTTGCGGTCCTCATAAATGGCATAGAGCGCACTGCGGGCCGCTTCCACAGTACCCTGGGCCGCGATGGCCTTGTCCACGGCCTCGCTGACCTCCTTCGGCACATCGTCCAACGCCGCCAGCTGCTTCTTCCAGTCGGCCATGTCGCTGGAAAGGGTGATTCCCGCCTTCATGGCGGTGATCCGCGCCTGATACGTCGCCTCAGACAGATCGTCCTGCGCCGCCACCAGCGTGTCATACAGCTCGTTCTGCTTGCTTTCCTTGGAATACTTGCGGTTGGTCAGGTCCAGCTCCAGCAGGGACTGCGCCTTTTCCTGATAGCTGTCCTGCAGCTTCTTCATGTCCTCCTCATAGGAGGGCATCCGCGCGGTGAAGATGGTCTCGCCCGCCTCCACCCAGTGGCCCGGCTGCACATACAGCTTTTCCACGGTGATGCTGCTCTTTGCCGCATCCTCCAGCACAATTTCCTCGGTCTCGGGGAAATCCACCTGTGCGCTGAAATCCATATCCTGCTCAAACTTGCCTGTGGTGCCAGTAACAAGCTGCACCTTGGGCGTGGTAATGGTCTGCACCGTGCGCGCAAAGAACATGCACAGCGCCACCACCACTGCCAGCACGATGAGGCCCTTCAGGGCAAACCGCTTGAGTTTCATAAACGTACCTCTCCTCCCGCAACAGGGAAACTTATTTCAGTTCACTAAGCTGCACACCCTGAAGAATATCCTCCTGGAAGTACAGATAAATCAGCATCGTCGGCAGAATATACAGCGCCGACCCGGCAAAGGCAATATCCGCGCCCTCGGTGGAGATCTGGTTGAACATCACCGAAAGGGGCTGCATGGCGGTGTTGTTTGCCAGATACACCAGCGGCTGCTCCACCATGTTCCAGCAGTCCGCAAAGGACAGCGCCGCCGCCGCGCCCAGGATGGGCTTGCACACCGGCAGGATCACATGCACAAAGCCGCGCACCGGCCCCGCGCCATCGATCATGCCCGCCTCCAGCAGGCCGTTGGGCAACCCCACCATAAACTGCCGCAGCAGGAAAATGTAGAAGGGCGAGAACACCATGGGCAGGATCACCGCCCAGGGGGTGTCCAGCAGGCCGATAGTGCGCAGGGTGATGACGCTGGGCGCCATGGTCACCTGAAAGGGCAGCACCATCAGCATCATGATGAGTACCGTCAGCACGTTCTTGCCCCGGAACTCAAATCGGCTGAGCGCGTAGGCCGTCAGGGGAATGACCAACCCCTGCCCCACCAGGATCGCTGCCGTGTACATCACCGAGTTGCAGAACAGCTTCAAATAGCTGGGTTCCTCGATCAGAATTTTGTAATACTGCCGCAGGGAGAACACCGCGGGACTCAGCGGCACATCCATCCACACCGACGCATCGTAATTGTTGCGCTGGTTCAGAAAGCTGGTGATCTCCCCCTTGGGAAAGAAGGAATACAGGAAGGTAAAAATGATCGGCAGAAGGATCAGCGCGCACAAAAGCGTCAGCACCACCAGCGACAGGTAATACCCCAGCCCGTGGTGGTGATGATGACGGCGCGTCTGCGGCACACGCTGCTGTGTCATGCGGTCTCCTCCCCTCGCACCGCCTTCACCCGATACATCAGGATGAACATCACGATCACTAACACCGCGAAGGAATAGGCGGCAGTGGTCACATCCTGATAATCCAGCTTGGCAAATTTGTTGTTCATAAAGTGCTGCAAGGTATAGACCGCATCGTCGGGATAAGAGCCGCCGATGAAATACACTTCCTTGAAGATTTTGAAGGCATTCACCCATGCCAGCACAAACACCAGAAAGGCCGTGGGCCAAATTTGCGGCAGGGTGATCTTGAAGGCCTGGGTCAGGCCGCTTGCTCCCTCCAGCGAGGCATATTCATACAGGCTGGGATGTACCGTCGCCAGCGCCGCCGAAAACAACACCACAGAAAAGCCCAGATTCTTCCAAATGTACAAAAGCACCACCGGCGCGCGCAGGGCATTGCCCTCCAGCCACAGCACCCGCTCAAAGCCCAGCACCGTCACAATGCGGTTGATCACGCCGCCATAGTCGAACATGGTCAGCCAGATCAGCAGCATTGCCGAGGAGGGCATCAGGTAGGGCATCAGCAGAATGTTGCGGAAGCCCGTGCTTTGCTCCTTCAGGCTTTTCAGCATCGCCGCCATCAAAAAAGACAGCAGCCAGATGGTCGGCGCGCACAGCACCGAAAGCTCCAGCGTGTTCTTCAGGCCCAGCTGAAACATGGGATTCTGCCATACCCGCAGATAGTTATCAAAGCCTACAAATTTATTCTCGAAGCTGCCGTCCGTCACGGAATAATAGATGCCGCCAAAAAAGGGCACCACATAAAACACAAGGATGCCCAGCATGCCTGGCAGCAGCAGCAGCCACACGATCTTCTTACGGTGAAACAACCTTCCGCCTCCCGCCTGTGCGCCGCGCAGGGCGTGAAGCGCCTATGCGCCCACGCCCTGTTCCGCACACCTTCTTCCATCCTGCCGGGCGCAGCCTGCCGCAGCAGGACGCACCATCCCTTTACCTTTAGCTACATCAATAGTCTTCCATCTGCATCATACGCAGCTTCTTGTCCGCATCCCGGATAAACTGCTCCAGCGAGATCTGTCCATCGGTGTAGCGGCTCATCAGCGTTTGCAGCTCCGTGCTTTGGCTGTCGCTGGAAGCGTCCAGGAAGGTGGGCTGCTGCACATACAGATAAGGCATGACCTGCTCATGATAATACTTCAGCATGTCCTCGCTGATGATGTAGCGATACTGCTCCTGATGGTCGATCATCTCCTGAAGGTACGCAATGCTGTCATCGTAGTCGCGCTTGTCAGCCTCATCCGCCTTCTCCCGCTCCTGCTTCACAGTCTCCAGCGTTTTCTTCCAGTTCGCCACGTTCTCTTCAAAGTTGGGGTCCTCCACCGCTTCGCTTGCCGTAGCGTCCATGGTGTAGCGGCTCTGGGTATCCATCGCCTCCAGCTCGCACTGCAGCAGCTGCACGGCGTAGTCCATGTTCTTGCAGCGAGGATTGATGAACATCACCGTCAGCGTCACGCCGATGGCCCGCTCCGATTCGGGAGTCAGGCGCATAAACACCGCCTGCTGGGGATTATAGCCGCTGTCCCCGTCATACATGCTGAAATCGCCCACGGTCTGGTAGCCGCTCTGCATCAGGAATTCGCGGCTCCAATAGTCGTCCTCATCCCCCGAGGACAGCATGTCGGCAATCTCATCGCAGCGCATCTCATCCAGGGCCTGCATCATTTCCCGGAACATGGGCGTGTCGAACTTCACCTCGCCGCCCTGGGCCTGGCAGTAATACAGGTAATCCGTCAGCATGCTGTTGAACAGCCGGGACTTGATGTCCGCCTCGCTGCCGTCCAGATCCATCGGCAGATAATTCGGATACTCCTCAATATATTCATCGTTCCAGTTGGTGATGAACCGGCACAGATCCACATAGTTGTCCGGGATGTCCTCCTCGGTCAGGCCTAGTTCCTCCATCACGTCCGTGTTCACGGAATAGCCCCAGCCGTAGAGATTCAGCGGGATCGCCATCAGCTTGCCATCCTGCATCACGGCGTCCTTTACCACAGGCAGCATGTTCTCCACGGCCTTCACCAGTTCGGGATACCCGGACAGGTCGGCGCAGTAGCCCTTCGCCTTCAGGGTCAGGAAGTTCGAATAGCTCAGGTTCATTTCCAGCACGTCCAGCGTGGATTCGCCGCTGACCATGGCCTGCGCCAGCGCCTCGTTGGTGGTGTAATATTCATCCAGCGAATACACCGGCACCGTAGGGTTCTTGGTCGTAAAGGCCATCACGCCGTTGTCCATGTAGCCGCCGTACAGGTTCAGGCTCACATCCGCGCTGAAATCATCCCGCAGGGTGCGCAGCATCACGCCGGAGCCGTTAAAGCCGCTGACCGCCACCGTCTTTCCCAGCACCACCATGTTCTCCACATAGTTGCTGGGCAGATAGGTCAGCTGCTTAGGCTCGCTGCCGGGCGTCCAGCCCATCACGCGGCAGTTGTCGAAATACACCAGCCGCTGGCCCTGCGCATCCCACGTCAGATTATTTGCGTTGCTGGAGGGCAGCTCGCCCAGGCTCTCCACCGTGTCACTCTGCGGATCCCAGGTATACAGTGCAGGCTTCAGGCGCTCGCCCGTTTCCTCGTCCCAGCCGTTGCGGTCGTCGAACACCGTCAGCAGCAGCTTGCCGTCCTGATAGGGCAGCACCTGGGTCACATGCTCCTGCGCGCTGATCCTCGCGCTGCCGTCAGTCAGGCTAATGGCATAGAGCTTATTGCTGCTCCAGCCCTCATCGTCCCATTCCTGGGTCAGCACATACAGCCCGTCGCCTACAGTGCAGGTCGTCATCACACTTGCCAGGTAGGTATACTCGCCATCCTGACGTACCAGCAGCTCAGCATCCTGCAGGGTCGCCAGATCTTCATAGGTGATCTTGCCATCCTGAGCCTTTACCTCGAACAGCTTGCCGTTCCACTGGTTCAGCGACACCAGCCGGTCGCCGCCCGCCAGGAAGCTGAGCATATGCTCCGCATCCAGGCCCGTGCTGGACGCATCGTCCTGCGCGGTGGTCATGTCGCCATAATCCGTGGCCAGCATGACGCTGCCCTGCGCCGCAGCGTCGGCCTGTCCCTCCTGATAGGTATACAGCGTACCGTCCGTGATCATGTACAGCGTATCGCCCGCCGTTGCCAGCGCGCGGATCCACACATAGCTGCTTTCATCCGACGCATTCAGCAGGGAGCCGTCCTGCGCCAGTGCGCAGGCACAGAGCATCATCAGCCCCAGGAGCAATGCCGTCAGGCGCTTTGCAAAACGCTTCATAAATTCATTCCTTTCCGCGGCGCAGCATCTGCCTGCCGCCCCGTCATCCATAGCAACGTGCAAGTCTTCCGCTTTCTTCCTGCGGAATCATAATATTTTTGAAAAAACGCGGGCAGCTGCTTTTTCCCCTTCGGAAAAGCGTCCGCCCGCGTCTTTTTCAAGCCCTTCCGGCCCGATGCAGGCGTTTACTGCAAGGTCAACACCTGATTGTACAGATTGGTCAGCGTCTGCAATAGCTGCGTCTGCGCATCGCCTGTGGTCATGCCGGTAATCAGCTTGTTTTCATATTCGTCCAGCATTGCGTACAGGTTGGAAAAATACGTTTCCTGCACCAGCCAGCCCGAAGCGCCGGAAAGCCCCACGTTCAGCTCGTTGATGGTCTGCATGCTGTACACATGCTGTCTAATCTTTCCCAGCGTGCTGGACGAGCTGGAGCCCGCCGTGCGCGACAGGGTGTTGCAGGCCTGCACCGCGCTGGCGCATTCCACCTGCATTTTACGAATGAACAAATCATGCGCCGAGGATTCATAGCGCATGGCGTTGCCGCCAAAGATCGCCAGCGCAACGACCGCCGCCAGCAGCAGCAGTGTCAGCACACTGTGCAGCCGCTGCCGCACCACCGAGCCGCTGCTCCTGTCGCCGCGCGTTCTGGGGGCATAACGATACATACCTTCGCCTCCTGCTTTGAACCGGGAATCATGCGCCTGCCGCCGTGCGCAGCCTGCCTTTCGGCGAGCCGCTTTCCGCTGCCATGCGGGCGCGTTACCTGGCTATCATAGCACATTTTCCCGCATCCGTAAAGAGTTCATGCGAACGCAGAGCGAACATTTACTGCTTGTTGTCCGCATCCAACACTTCCGCGATGATGAAGCGGGGGCGGCGTTTCGTTTCATTATAAATCTTCCCGATATATTCCCCGATGACCCCCAGGCTCAGCAGCTGAATGCCGCCCAGCCCCCAGATGGAGCAGGCCAGGAACGTCCAGCCCGCCACCGTATGCCCCAGCGCCTTGCGAATGACGCTGTACAGCAGCATGGCAATGCTTACCAGAAACACCAGCGCCCCCACCGCCAGGATCAGCCGAATGGGCTTGACGGAAAAAGAGGTGATGCCATCCATGGCAAAGGCGATCATCTTTTTCAGCGGATACTTCGACTCGCCCGCAAAGCGCTCCCCGCGTTCATACATCACCTTGTCGCTCTTGAAGCCCACCAGCGGCACAATGCCCCGCAGAAACAGATTCACCTCGCTGAACTGCTCCAGCGCCTCCACCGCCCGGCGGCTCATCAGCCGATAGTCCGCATGGTTATATACAATGTCCACGCCCATGGCCTGCATGAAGTGATAGAATCCCTCCGCCGTTACCCGCTTGAACGCCGTGTCCGTCTTGCGCGCGGAGCGCACACCGTAAACGACCTCGCAGCCCTCGCGGTATTTTGCCAGCATTGCGTCCACCGCGTCAATATCATCCTGCAGATCCGCGTCCATGGAAACGATCACGTCCGCATGCTTCGCCGCCTCGGTCAGCCCTGCCAGCAGCGCGTTTTGATGCCCGCGGTTGCGGCTGAGTTGCACCCCGGAGAAGGTCTGCGGGTCCTGCGCATGCAGCTGCGCAATGATCTCCCAGGTACGGTCCTTCGAGCCGTCGTTTACAAACAGCACCCGGCTGTCTGCGCTGATGCTCCCCGCCGCCTCCAGCGCCGCCAGCTTTGCCTTCAGCCGCTTCGATGTTTCGGGCAGCACTGCTTCCTCATTATAGCAAGGCACAACGATATATAATCTATCCATACAGGCCCGTCCTTTCTGCTCCTTCCGCTTTCTTTTCATCTTACTGTTCCCCGCGCTGCTTGTCAAGCAGCCGCCGAGTGTGTACAATAGCAGGGAACAAAATTCATGAAGCGATCCATTTGTAACAACGAACGCACAGGAGGTTTTCATGCACAAGAATCAGCAGGGCCAGCTGCGGGCCGACGCTTTGGGCGCAGACATGGAGGGCGTATGCCGTGACGAGGGCCGCGCCGTATTCGTCCCGGGGCTTCTGCCCGGTGAGGAGGGGCTGGTGCGCATTGTCAAGGAGCAGAAGCGTTTTGCCTTCGGCCGCCTGATGGCGCCCCCCGCTCAGCCGTCCCCGGACCGCCGGGAGCCGGACTGCCCTGCCTATCCCCGCTGCGGCGGCTGCTCCTGCCGTCACATGCAGTATGAAGCCACCCTGCGGCAAAAGCAGCAGCATGTGGCGGACTGTTTCCGGCGCATCGGACACCTGGACGTAGAGGTCCCGCCCGTGCTGGGCATGGAGCATCCCTTTGCGTATCGCAATAAGACGGCCCTGCCCGTGGGCGGCACGGCGGAACAGCCGCAGCTGGGCTTTTTCGCGCCCCGCAGCCACGCCCTTGTTCCCATCACGGACTGCCCCAACGCCATGCCTCCCGCCATGGACATTGCCCGGGCTTTCCAAGGCTGGATGCAGGCGTACCGCATCGCCCCCTATGTGGAGGAAAGCCACACAGGCCTGTGCCGTCACCTGATGATCCGCGTCAACCGCAAGGGCGAGGCCATGGTGGTGGTCGTCGTCAACGGCGACCGTCTCCCCCACTGGGAGGAACTGCGGGATCGCATTGCCCCGCTGGGGGCGGTCAGTCTGGTGCTGAACCGCAACACCCGCCGCACCAACGTCATCCTCGGCCCGGACTTTGAGACGCTCTGGGGGGTAGACACGCTGTCCGACGTGCTGTGCGGCTCCACCTTTGCCCTGCACCCCGCCAGCTTCTTCCAGGTGAATCCCCTGCAAACCGAAAAGCTCTACGGCCTTGCGCTGGATTATGCCGGCCTGACCGGCACGGAAACCGTCTGCGACGTTTACTGCGGCGCAGGCACCATTTCCCTGATGCTGGCCCGCCACTGCAAGCAGGTGCTGGGCATTGAGATCGTCCCGCAGGCCATTGAAAACGCCCAGGCCAACGCCCGGCGCAACGGTATCAGCAACGTTTCCTTCCGCTGCGGCGCCGCAGAAGACCTGCTGCCCAGGCTGGTGAACGATGGCCTCCGCCCGGACGTGATCGTGGTCGATCCCCCCCGCAAGGGACTGGACCCCGCCGTTATCACCGCCATGGCCCAGGCCGCTCCCGAGCGTATCGTCTATGTTTCCTGCGATGTTGCCACCCAAGCTCGCGATGCAGCGCTGCTGTGCGCCCAGGGGTATACGCCGGTGAAGATGCAGAGCGTAGATATGTTCTGCTGGACCAGTGGGGTGGAAACTGTTATGTCATTGGTCCAACAAAATCCGGATGATATCGTCAAGGTCGGCATCGACGCGGACGAGTTGGCCGTCACCAAGGCCGAAAGCAAGGCGACCTATGGCGAGATTCAGGCGCGCGTGAAGGAACAGACCGGCCTGAACGTCACGCCGCTGTACATCGCGCAGGTGAAAAGAAAGCATGGGATTATCGAGCGCGAGTGCTACAACAAAGCAAAGTCCGAGAGCGCAAAGATGCTGATCTGCCCGACAGATAAGGAAAAGGCGATTGAAGATGCGCTGAGGTTCTTTGGGATGATTGCGTAACAGGTCATGACCTCAGCGCATATCAAAATGATCATATTTCAAACACCCATCACGGAAAGACGCGAGCAGTTCATGCTGTTTCGCGTTTTTCATTTCTGCCTTTACCCGCCATCTCTATGCATCGCTTTATTCACATAAAAGCAAGAGTAATTCTTCTTTTCGTATGTCTGTCGATTGCAAAGATGCAACATATATCGTATAATGATGGTGATACCGCTCGACAGCAGGAAGGTGAACCTTGATGGCAACAAGTTACAATAAGCTTTGGAAACTGCTCATCGACAAAGGGATGCGCAAGAAGGACCTGCAGCTCGCCGCAGGCATCAGCTCAGGCGTCATCACCAAGATGGGCAAAGGTGAAGCCGTCACCACGACAGTGCTTGCCAAGATTTGCAAAGCTCTCGACTGCAATATTGGGGATATCATGGAATTTGTCGATGACAAGGATTAACGCATAACAGAGATTCAGGAGGCCAAACCGATGGACGCTCGTATGCTCAACACGATTGCAAACTTTATCTGGGGTATCGCCGATGATTGCCTGCGGGATGTGTATGTGCGCGGCAAGTACCGCGATGTGATTCTGCCCATGACGGTCATCCGTCGCCTTGATGCTGTGCTCGAGGATACCAAACCGCAGGTGCTGGCGATGAAGAAGAGGCTCGATACGGCAGGCATCACCAACCAATGGGGCGCGCTATGCAATACAGCTGGGCAGGCTTTCTGCAATTCTTCTCCTTTCTGCCTGCGCGATCTGACCAGCCGTCCGACGGCACAGAAGTTGAAGGTAGACTTCGAGGCATACCTCGACGGTTTCTCTCCGAATGTGCAGGAGATTCTGGACAAGTTCAAGTTCCGAAACCAGATCGACACCATGATCGAAGCCGACATTCTCGGCGCGGTCATCCAGAAGTTTATCAGCAAGGACATTAACCTCAGCCCGAAGCCGTGCGGCAATCTCCCCGGTCTGGACAACCATGCTATGGGCACCATCTTCGAGGAGCTTGTCCGCCGCTTCAACGAGGCCAACAATGAAGAAGCCGGTGAGCACTGGACGCCCCGCGACGTTGTGGAGCTGATGGCTGACCTTGTGTTTGCGCCCATCGCGGATCAGATCAAGGACGCCACCTATTCCTGTTATGACGGTGCATGCGGCACGGGCGGTATGCTGACGGTGGCGCAGGATCGGCTGAACAGGATCGCCGCGGAGAACGGCAAGAAGGTGTCCATCCACCTGTTCGGGCAGGAAATTCAGCCCGAAACCTACGCTATCGCCAAGGCAGACATGATGCTCAAGGGCGACGGCGAGGAGGCCATGCACATCGCCTACGGCTCCACGCTGTCCAG
>CAKTYE010000066.1 GCA_934631985.1 uncultured Clostridia bacterium
CACGCATCTGCCAACGTTTCCCGTGCGTATTTCATACCCCAACGGATACCCCAACACCCGTTGTATCACGTATCATAGCATTACACAAAAATCAAAAAAATGCCCAACACGGATACATGCTTGCACCGTATTGGGCATCTTTTATAATAAAAAAGTACACCATTAGGGACTCGAACCCTAGACACCCTGATTAAGAGTCAGGTGCTCTACCAACTGAGCTAATGGTGCATATCGCTTGCTTCAGCAAGCAAAGACTATTATACACGTTTTTCGCAGGAAGTCAAGCACTTTTTCAGGAAAAATTGGAATTTTTTTGAAAAGCGGTCGGGAGGACGCGAAGAAGGCAGTTCAGGCTCCTTCGCGCCCTCCCGGATTTACCCCTGTACCTTTTCCAGAATCTCCTTTTGGAAGAAGGCTTCCACCGTGTCCGGGCTGACGGAGTGCAGTACGCCGTCTACCGTCACACATACGCCCTTCTGGCAGTTGCCCGTGCAAAACGTGCCGCTCAGGGTCACCTTGTCCTTCAGATCGTGGGCTTGGATCAGCTTTTCCAGAGCTTCCAGAACCAGCGGGGAACCCTTCACATGGCAGGCGCTGCCAAGGCAAATCGTTACGGTCATGCTTGTATCCTCCTCATTCGTTGGTGCGCTTCAGTTTGCGGCCTGCTCCAGCTTCTTGTTGCGGAAGTACAGGCCAATATCGGTGCAAACCATGATCACGTTGGGGAAGTAGAACCAGAAAGCAAGGTTGTAGTTGTGCGCAATGATCTTCGAAATAATGCCGCACACATAGCCAAAGGCAATGAAGCACATGAACAGCAGGCTCTTGCCCTTGGTGGAGCGGGAACGGACGGAGCGTACAATGGACATGGGCCAGGACAGACCAAAGCAGACGATCATGATGGTTTCAAATATGGAGGCCAGATTCATAAGAAGATCCTTCCTGCGTCAGTTCCACTGACGCGCCTTCGTTGGGGGAGCCGCGCCGGACAGATGCGCCGTCCGACGCGGCGAAACATCTTACTTCACGCGGCGATAGTCGGGCAGCAGCTTCGGAGAAACGACCTCCGTCTCAATGCCCGCATCCGCAAGCGCCTGCTCAAAGGCGTCCACATGGGCGAGGGTCAGTGCGCCGACCGTCACGTTCTTGGACTTATTCGCGGCGTTGCGGCCCGCGTTTCGACCAAACACGATGATGTCCAGCAGGGAGTTGCCCATCAGGCGGTTGCGCCCATGAATGCCGCCCACGGCCTCGCCGGCTACAAACAGGTTCTCCACGGCGCTCTCACAGTCGGCGGTAATGTCGATGCCGCCGTTTTGATAATGCAGGGTCGGATAGACCAGGATCGGCTCCTTGCGGATGTCGATGCCGTATTTGCCAAACATGCGCATCATGGCGGGGATGCGCTTTTCGATGGTGCCTTCGCCGCCCTTCATTTCGATCATGGGGGTGTCGAGCCACACGCCTACGCCCGTGCCGGTGGAAACGCCCTTGCCGCGGGTGGAGCATTCACGAATGATGGAGGCGGCGGAAACGTCGCGGGTCTCCAGCGGGTGCATGAAGGCTTCGCCGTCCACGTTGATGAGCTTCGCGCCCAGAGAGCGCACCTTTTCCGTCACCAGCGCGCCGAAGATCTGCTCCGGGAAGGCTGCGCCGGTGGGGTGATATTGCAGCGTATCGGCGTACAGCAGCTTTGCGCCTGCGCGATAGGCCAGGATCAGGCCGTCTGCCGTCGCGCCGTAGTGGTTGGAGGTGGGGAAGCCCTGATAATGTAGCCGTCCCGCGCCGCCCGTGGCAATGATGACCGTCTTGGCCCGGGCGATCAGCAGCTCCTTTGTCTCCATGTTCAGCAGCACCGCGCCCGCGGCATTGCCGTTTTCGTCCTTGATGATCTCAATGGCGGCGGTGAAGTCCACCACCGGGATACCGCGGTTCAGCACCTCGTCCCGCAGGGTGCGCATGATCTCCGCGCCGGAGTAGTCCTTCGCCGCATGCATGCGCTTGCGGGAGGTGCCGCCGCCGTGGGTGGTGATCATGGTGCCATCGGGCGCCTTGTCAAATTCCACGCCCAGATCGTTCAGCCACTGGATGGCCTCGGGAGCTTCCGTCACCAGCGTGCGCAGCAGCTCGGGCTTGGCGGCAAAGTGACCGCCGCCAAACGCATCCAGGTAGTGGATGGCGGGGGAGTCATTGGGCTTGTCTGCCGCCTGAATACCGCCCTCCGCCATCATGGTGTTGGCGTCGCCCATGCGCAGCTTGGTGACGATCATCACCTTCGCACCTGCGTTGTCGGCCTCAATGGCTGCGGAAGCGCCCGCGCCGCCGCCGCCGATGATCAGCACATCGGTGTCATAATCGGGGTGAGAAAGGTCGATCTCCGCGGCCTTGATGCGGCTGTGGCCCTGCAGCAGCGCGCCCAGCTCCTTGGGAACCTTGCCGCCCTTGTTTGCGCCAATTTGCAGGTGGACGAACTCGTCGCCCTCCTTATAGTCGGGGTGATAGGCCCGCAGCAGTGCGTCCTTTTCCTCGGCGGTCATTCTGCGGGGTTCGAGGGCCGCGTTCGCTTCACGGTTGGCTTCCACCTTTTTGATGGATTCCAGCATTTCCTTGGTATACATCGGCGTTCCCTCCCTTATTTCTCGATCTCGCGGTGGTTGTACAACTCCTGCAGCTCCTCCACGGGCTTCTGCATCAGCTTTTCCAGCAGCTCGTTAAAGGTGCCGTCCTTGATCTCCTGCACCCGATCCTCCAGGTGCTGGGACTTGGGCGCAAGATACTTGCCGTTCAGACGGCGGGCCAGCATGGCCACCTGCGGATGGGAAATGCCCGCAGGGCAGCGGGAGGAGCATACGCCGCACATTACGCAGTCAAAGGACAGCTCCGCGCACTTGGCGAAGTCGCCACGCTGAGCGTAGGCGATGTACTGCATCACATCCAGCCCCTGGGTGCAGCTCTTGGTGCAGGCATTGCAGCCGATGCAGGCGTAAATCTCGGGATACAGCTGCATCATCACGGCCTGCTCGGGCTTGATCTTTTCCATGTCATAGACCTGCTTCACCAGCGGGAAGAAGGGCAGGGTCGCCACATACATGTTGTCCTCCACCTGGGTCTGACAGGCCAGGCAGGTCTTCAGCTCGCGGTCCCCCTGAATGCGGTAGATGGTGGCGCATGCGCCGCAGAAGCCGTTGCGGCAGCCGCAGCCGCGCACAAGCTGATAGCCTGCGTACTCCATGGCCTTCATGATCGTCAGGTTGGAGGGTACTTCATACTTTTTTCCAAAGAGGAAAACTCGCACCATTTGCTCCATAGCTGATATTACGCTCCTTACTCAAAACTCGGAAAGCGGGGAAAAATCAGTATTCGTCCGGCAGCTCGTCCAGCTGGTCAAAGCGGAACACGGGGCCGTCCTTGCAGACGTATTTGTTGCCGATGTTGCACCGTCCGCACTTGCCCACGCCACACTTCATGCGCAGCTCCATGGTGGTGTACACCTGCGTCTCCTGGAAGCCCAGCTCCTTCAGTCCCGCCAGCGTGAATTTGATCATGATGGGCGGGCCGCACACGACCACCGTGTAGCTCGTGTCCGGGTTCAACTCCTTGACGTAGTTCGGCACAAAGCCCACATGACCGTCCCAGCCCTCCTGCTCGCGGTCAATGGTCAGGCGAACCTCCACGCCCGCGTCCTGCATCCATTCGTCGATGATCTCATGGTAATCCAGCAGGTCGTCCTTGGAGCGGGAGCCGTAGACGATCAGCACTCGACCGTAGTTCTCACGCTTGGCCCGCACGTAATTGATGACCGAGCGCAGGGGCGCAAGGCCCACGCCGCCCGCGATGAACAGCAGATCCTTGCCCTTGAACGCATCGTCTACAGGGAAGGGCTTGCCATACGGCCCGCGGATGGTGATCTGCTGGCCCACGTCCATGGCATGCAGCCAGTTCGTCAGGCAGCCGCACTTCTTGATGCTGAATTCCATGTATTCCGTGTTGGTGGGGGAGGAGGTGATGGAGAACATGGCCTCGCCCACCCCGGGGATGGACAGCATGGCGCACTGACCGGGCTTGTGATCAAAGGCCTTTTTGCCGTCCAGGCCCACCACGCGGAAGGTCTTGATGTCCGGCGTGTCAATGCGGATGTCTGTCACTACGCCGATCTTCGGGATCAGGGTTTCTTCCATCATGTCACTTCACCTCTTTCGCCAGCGCCTTGGCGACCTTCACGATGTTCATGGAGATGGGGCATTTCGCCAGGCAGCGTCCGCAGCCCACGCAGCCGTATTCCCCGCCGTTGTTCGCCGGGAAATACACCAGCTTGTGCATGAACCGCTGACGGAACCGCTCCAGCTGGGTCAGCCGGGGATTGCCGCTTGCCATCTTCGTAAAGTCGGAATACATGCAGGAGTCCCAGCAGCGGAAGCGCTTGATGCCATGCCCTGTGTCAAAGTCGCGGATGTCATAGCACTGGCAGGTGGGACACACAAAGGTGCAGGCCCCGCAGCCCAGGCAGGACTGCGACAGCTCCTTCCATTCCGGTGCATCAAACAGCTTCAGCAGGTTCTCGCCGCCAAAGCCCTCCAGGCTCAGGCCGTGCAGGGGCAGCTTTTCTACGATAGCGCGGATGGCGGCCTGCTGGGCTTCCACCTTGTCCTCGCCGCCGGGGGTCAGCAGCGCGGAGATACGCTCCACAAAGTGCTGACCCTTTTCGGTGACGGCTTCCAGATAGAGATTGTCCTCATCCATCCAGCAGCGGGCGTCGCCCTCGGGCTGGGCGGGATCCATGCCGAACACAGAGCAGAAGCAGGTCTCCTCGGGATGGGTGCAGGCCAGGGTGACCACCGTGCCATGCTCCCGCCGGGACTTGTAATAGCTGTCCACCGGCTCTGCCAGAAATACCTTGTCCAGAATGGTGAAGCTCCGCGCGTCGCAGGCCCGTACGCCGAAGAGGACGAAATCCTCCTGCGCCTTGCGGGGATCGATGATCTCAATCTCCTTGCCCTTCACCTTGAAGTCTACCAGATCCTCCGTCTGGGGGAAGAAGAAATCCTTGGCGCTGCGTACGGTGTTCAGGGCGTGGGTCAGCGTCATACCCTCCTGCCAGCGCTGATAGCGGGCCTGGCCCGATGCGTCGTCAGCGGGGATGTACAGCGCCTCCTGCGCCGCAATGGCGGCAAACAGCGCCGGCAGCTTGTCAATGGGAAGCTGGAACATTATTTCTCCCCTCCCTTGTGATAGACGATGCTGGGCTCTACGTCGCCCTTGGTGTAATTGGTCAGGGGCGCGCGGCTTTCCGTGTCCTCGCCCGCCTGATAATCGCCGTAGAAGGTGTTGATGTCCTTGATGAACTTGCGGTTGAGCAGGTGCAGGGGAATGTTCTGCGGACACACCCGGGAGCATTCGCCGCAGTCCGTGCAGCGGCCCGCCACATGGAACGCGCGGATGATGTGGAACATGCTTTCCTCAAAGCTGTTTGCCGCGGCTTTCTGCGCCACGCCGGAGGCGTCGTTGTCAAACACGCACTTTTCGCAGGTGCAGGCGGGGCAGACGTTGCGGCAGGCATTGCAGCGGATGCAGCGGCTCAGCTCGCCCTGCCAGAAGGCAAAGCGCTCATCGGCGGACATGTTCTCAATCTGTTCCACCATGTCGAAGCGGTGGCTGTCCAGCACCTCGCCCTCGTCGCCCAGCAGCTCGTCATACACCATGTGCCTGCGGCTCTTGCAGTTGCGGCAGCGCTCGGGCAGCGCCTCCTGCTTGGAGACGGTCTTTTCGCCGTAGAGGGTCTCCACGGTGAAGCTGTCGCCTGCATCCTTTACGCCGGTGATGCCCTTCAGCCCCAGCGCCTTCAGCGCCTCGCCGTCGGTCTTGCCCTGGCAGGGTACGCCGATGACGTAGATGTTGTCCCGCAGGATGCGATGCTCCTTGATCAGCTGGTTGAAGCTGTAAGTGTCGCAGGGTTTCAGAAACACCAGCACCTTGCCTTCTCTGCGGGATTCCTTGACCAGATATTTCGAAAGGTTGCTGCCGCAGAAGTCGTTGTAGACGAACCTCGCATCCAGCTCCTCCTCCGTTTCAAACACGGCGGGGGTCACGTCATAGACAAATTCACCCGTCTGCCAGCCGAGGACCCGCTGGACGTCCCCGCTGTGCAAAAGCGCCTTGGCACGGGTACGCATCATTTCTTGCATCTCAGATCCTCCAGTCTCTTGTTCTCACCCAGGGCGGTGACGGTGGCGACAAAGTCGTTCATGGTGGCGGCGAACTTCGCGCCCTCGGCGGCGGAGACCCACTCTACGCGGGTGCGCTCCTTTTCAATGCCCAGGTAGTCCAGCATGGAGAACAGCAGCGTCATGCGGCGGCGGGCATAATAGTTGCCGCTGGTGTAGTGGCAGTCGCCCGGGTGGCAGCCGCAGAGGATCACGCCGTCCGCGCCCCGCTGAAACGCCCGCAGAATGAACATGGGGTTCACCCGGCAGGAGCAGGGTACGCGGATGATCTTCACATCGGCGGGGTAATTCAGGCGGTTGGTGCCGGCAAGATCCGCGCCCGCGTAGGAACACCAGTTGCAGCAGAAGGCAACGATCTTCGGCTTGAACGTCTTTACATCTTGCATATTGCGTCCACCTCCGCCATGATCTGACTGTTGGAGAAGCCCTTCAGGTCCATTGCGCCGGAGGGGCAGGCCACGGTACATGCGCCGCAGCCCTGGCACACGGCTTCATTGACCACCGCCACCCGGCGCATCGCCGTGGTGCGGTTGGGCATGCGGAATTCCTTATCCTGATAGGAGATCGCGCCGTAGGGGCAGACCTTTTCACAGGAGGAGCAGCCGTTGCACATCATTTCGTTGGAATGAGCCACGCAGGGGTTGCAGGTCAGCTTGTCCTTGGCAAGCAGGCCGATGACCTTTGCCGCTGCCGCGCCCGCCTGGGCCACGGTGTCAGGAATGTCCTTGGGACCCTGGCATGCGCCGGAGAGGTAAATGCCCGCCGTGGGGCTTTCCACGGGGCGCAGCTTGGCGTGGGCCTCGGTGAAGAAATCGTTGGTGTCCATGGAGGCGGTCAGCATGGTCGCCAGCGGACGCGCAGACTTGTCCGGCTCGATGGCGGCGGCAAGCACCACCATGTCCGCTTCGATGTGCAGCTGCTCGCCTGCCAGCAGGTCGCTGGCCTGCACCATCAGCTTGCCGTCGGAGCGGGGGACTACCTTGCCTACCTGGCCCTTGATGTAGTGAACGCCGTATTCCTCCACGGCTCGACGGTAGAACTCGTCATAATTCTTGCCGGGGGTACGCACGTCGATGTAGAACACATAGACCTCGGTGTCGGGATACTTTTCCCGGCACAGCATGGCGTGCTTGGCGGTGTACATGCAGCAGATCTTGGAGCAATACTGCTTGCCCTTGCCCTCGGCAGAGCAGCGGGAGCCGACGCACTGCACAAACACCAGCGTGTGGGGATGCTTGCCGTCCGAGGGCCGCAGCAGCGTGCCGCCCGTGGGGCCGGCTGCGTTGGTCAGCCGCTCAAACTCCAGCGAGGACACCACGTCCTTGCTCAGGGAGTAGGCATATTCGTCATACTGATCCAGCTTGATGGGATTATAACCTGTGGCAACGACGATCGCGCCGTATTCCCGCTCTACGATCTCATCCTTCTGCTTGTAGTCGATGGCCCCCGCCGAGCAGACCTTGGCACACAGACCGCACTTGCCGTTCTTCAGCATGTTGCAGTAGTTGGGGTCGATTGTGGCGACCTTCGGCACGGCCTGCGCAAAGGGAATATAGATGGCACGGCGGTTGTCCAACCCCAGGTTGAATTCGTTGGGGACCTTCTTCATGGGGCATTTTTCCGTGCATTCGCCGCAGCCGGTGCATTTGGTGGTGTCCACATAGCGGGCCTTTTTGCGGATCTTCACATGGAAGTTGCCTACAAAGCCCTTCACGTCCTGCACTTCACTGTAGGCGTAGATGTTGATCTTATCGTTCTGGGCGCAGTCCACCATTTTGGGGGTCAGGATACAGGCGGCGCAGTCCAGGGTGGGGAAGGTCTTGTCGATCTGCGTCATCTTGCCGCCGATGGTGGGCTGCTTTTCCACAATGTCCACCTCGAAGCCTGCGTCGGCAATGTCCAGCGCGGTCTGAATGCCCGCGATGCCGCCGCCGATGACCAGCGCCCGCTTGGTGACGGGGCTTTCCCCGGCGGTCAGGGGCGCGTTGAGCTGCACTTTGGCGATGGCGGCACGGCCCAGAATGACGGCCTTTTCCGTGGCGGCTTCCTTATCCTTGTGGATCCAGGAGCATTGCTCGCGGATGTTGGCGACCTCCAGCATATAAGGGTTCAGGCCTGCGCCCGCAACGGTCTTGCGGAAGGTGGCCTCGTGCATCCGGGGGGAGCAGGAGCAGATGACCACGCCGGTCAGCTGATGCTCCCGGATCGCGTCCTTAATAATGTTCTGTCCCGCTTCGGAGCACATGTACTGATAGTTGGTGGAGAAGACCACGCCCGGCTCATGGCTCAGGGCTTCCGACACCGCCTTCACATCGACGGTGGCGGCGATATTGCTGCCGCACCAACATACGAAAACGCCGATTCTCTGCATGCGATCTCCTCCTTTACTTGCTGTATTTGCGCAGGGCGGTGACCAGCGCCTGCTGGGGCAGGTCATCATCAAGCAGCGCAGGGATGTCGTCGGGAGTCAGGTGGTTCATGCCCTGCTTGCGGATGACCTGCAGGCGCACGGCCTCCACCAGCTTTGCCGGCTCCACTCCCCGGGGGCAGCGCTCTACGCAGGCAAAGCAGGAAAGGCACTTGTAGATGGAGGGCGACTGCATCAGCTTGTCGATCTCGCCCTTTTCCACCATGTAGACGAACTGATGGGGGTGATACTCCATCTCGTCATAATTGGGGCAGGTGGCGGAGCATTTGCCGCACCGCATGCACTTCAGAACGTTCACGCCGCTGGTGCGGAGGATCTGCTCCTTGTCATATTTGCTCATCAGGACGCTCCTTCCTCAGTCCTTCACGCCCAGGGCTTCCGCCAGCAGCTCGGTGAAATACACCACGGGCAGGCGGGTCTGGGCTTCGGCGTGCTTCGTCAGGTTGTACTGGCACAGCGGGCAGGCGGTGACCAGCATTTCCGCCTGCATGTCGGCGGCGTTTTCCATGATGGCGGTGCTTTTCTTGCGGGCGATGGAAGCGTCCTCCAACACGGCGTAGCCGCCGCAGCATTCGTTGCGGTTGGCGTACAGCACGGGGGTTGCGCCCAGTGCGCGCAGGAAGTCCTCCATGATTTGCGGGTTTTCTGGGTTGTCCATCTGCATGACCTTGCCGGGCCGCAGCAGCAGGCAGCCATAGTACGCGCCGATCTTGCGTCCGGTCAGGGGCTTGACCACGGCCTTTTTCACGTTGTCAAAGCCCACCACGTCCCGCAGCAGCTCCAGATAATGGATAACCTTCGTTTCCCCGTGATAGGGAACGTCCAACTGCATGTAGCGGTTGGCACGGTCAGAGAACTCCTGCTGATTTGCCATGGCGTCGTTGGCCTGCTTCAGCACGTTATGGCAGGCGGAACAGAGCGTCACCAGCTCTTCGCCCCGATCCCGCGCCGCGACCAGCGCCCGCACCGAGGCCAGCTTGCTGGCGATCTCGTCCGTTCCCATGGAGAACGCGCCGCCGCAGCACTGCCACGCATCCAGCTCCCGCAGCGTAACGCCCAGCTTTTCCAGCGAGGCCCGCGCGCAGCGGTCCAGCTCCTGCGCCTTGTTTTTCAGCGTACATCCGGGATAGTAACTAAAATTCATCGCTTTCCCTTCCCTGTGTGTAGGTTTGGGTGTGCCGGGGGAGGCGGCTTCTGTACCAGAAGCTCCTCCTCCGGGTCCCCACCCGAAGACCAGCGAGGGAGAACAGCATAGGCCGCTTTTTCTGACGCAATGCGTATTGCGTTGGGTGAAGCGGTGCATCCCTATGGGGCTGCTCCCCGGCTGGTATGGTTTTCTTAGATCCACCACTTGGGCGTAAGCTCGCTCAGCGTGACGATCTCGTTCTGCTCACAGTCCAGCATGATCTCAATGCCCTGATAATCCGTGGGCATCAGCTGGACCATAAGCTCACGGCAAGCGCCGCAGGGCGGTATCGCCTTGCCGTCCCAGTGGACGGCGATCACGCGCCGGATACGGCTTTCACCGTTGGTAATCATGTTGAAGATGGCGTTTCGCTCGGCGCAAATGCCAAGCGTACAGGCACTGTCCACGCAAACGCCTGTATAAATGTGTCCGGCCTCCGTTTCAACAGCCGCCGCAACGCCGCCTGCTGCGATCTTTTCGGAAATCTCTCGCGGATTCAGCACGGCCCTGGCTGCGTCGTACAGCCTGCTCCAATTGGCATCCATGTGTGTTTCACCTCACTGATGTTTTCGGCGCATGCTGCCAATTGTGGTCGGCATGCCGTATGCGCTTTCTACGCATTAGCATACCATAACTTACGCGCTTATGCCATCTCCTCGGGATGGAAAACCTCGTCAAACTTCTCGGCGGTGAGGAAGCCCAGCGCCACGCAGGCTTCCTTCAGGGAGATGTTCTCCTTATAGGCCTTCTTGGCGGTCTTGGCGGCGTTTTCATAGCCGATGTAGGGGTTCAGCGCCGTCACCAGCATCAGGGAGTTGTGTAGGTTGTGGTGCATTTTCTCCTTGTTGGCCTTGATGCCCACCGCGCAGTTCTTGTTGAAGGACACCATGACCTCCGCCAGCAGCCGCGCGGATTGGAGGAAGTTGTAAGCGCACACGGGCATGAACACGTTCAGCTCGAAGTTGCCCTGAGAGGCTGCCATGCCCACTGCTACATCGTTGCCCATCACCTGCACGGCGACCATGGTCACGGCCTCGCACTGGGTGGGATTCACCTTGCCGGGCATGATGGAGGAGCCGGGTTCGTTCTCGGGAATGAAGATCTCGCCCAGTCCGTCCCGGGGGCCGGAGGCCAGCCAGCGCACATCGTTGGCGATTTTCATCAGGTCTGCCGCCAGCGCCTTCAGCGCACCGTGGGCAAAGACGATCTCATCCTTGCTGGTCAGGGCGTGGAACTTGTTGGGCGCGGTGACGAACTGCCTGCCGGTGATCTGGGACACCGCCTCGGCGACCTTTACGTCAAAGCCCTTGGGGGCGTTCAGGCCGGTACCAACCGCCGTGCCGCCCAGAGCCAGCTCCTTCAGCTCGGGCAGGGCCAACTCCAGCATCTTCTTGTCCTTCTCCAGGGAAGCGCGCCAGCCGCTGATCTCCTGGGAGAACTTGATGGGCGTTGCGTCCTGCAAATGGGTGCGCCCAGACTTGACGATGCCCTCGTTTTCCTCCTCCAGTCGCTTGAAGGTGGCAATCAGCTGGTCGATGGCGGGGAACACCTTGTCCTCAATGGCAATCACCGCAGAAATGTGCATCGCCGTGGGGAAGGTATCGTTGGAGGACTGGCTCATGTTGATGTCGTCGTTGGGATGCAGCAGCTTCTTCCCGGCGATTTCATTGCCGCGGTTGGCAATGACCTCGTTGGCGTTCATGTTGCTTTGGGTGCCGGAGCCGGTCTGCCACACCACCAGCGGGAAATGCTCGTTCAGGCTGCCGCTCATGACCTCGTCGCAGGCCTGGGAGACGGCGGCAAGCTTTTCGTCGGTCATCTTCTCGGGCTTCAGCTGATGGTTGGCGATGGCGGCGGCCTTCTTCAGCACACCGAAGGCGTGGGTGATTTCCCGGGGCATGGTTTCGATGCCCACGCCGATCAGAAAGTTTTCATGGCTGCGCTCGGTCTGCGCGGCCCAGTATTTGTCAGCGGGGACCTTGACCTCGCCCATGGAGTCATGCTCAATACGATATTCCATTTGCTTCGCCTGCTTTCTTGCTTCTTTTCATGACCATTCCCGGCGCACCGTTCGGAACGCCGGGAACAGGTTTGCTTGTCTTACAGCTGAATGCCGCTGATGACCGCCCGCAGGCTTGCCGCGCTCTTGGCGAGGGAAAGCTCTTCCTCGGGGGTCAGGGGGGCGAGGATCTTGCCTGCCACGCCGTCCGCGCCGACAATGGTCAGGGTGCTGAGGCAGACGTCGTCGATGCCCTCATATTCGCCGTGCATCATGGTGGAGACCGTCATGGTGGTGTCCGCACCGGAGAAGATGCACTTGCAGATGTGGCACACGGAAACGGCCACCGCATAGAAGGTCGCGCCCTTGCGCTCGATGATCTTGCCGCCGGACTTGCGAATGTAGGTCTCCACCTCGGAGTGGACCAGCTTAGGCTCCAGTACTTCCGGGTTACTCAGGCTGTCGGCATATTTGTCGATCGGAATGTTGGAGATGTTGCCCAGGGACCACGGCACAAAGGAGGAATCGCCATGCTCACCAAACACATAGGCGTGAACGTTCTGCTGATTGATGTTGTAATATTCCGCGATGCGGGCGCGCAGGCGGGCCGTATCCAGAATGGTGCCGGAGCCGATGATGTGCTTCTCCGGCAGGCCGGAGATCTTGTTGAACACATAGGTCAGAATATCCACGGGGTTGGACACGATGATATAGATAGCATTAGGGGCATACTTGACGATCTGCGGGATGATGGCCTTGGTGATGTTCACGTTGACCTGCGCCAGCTCCAGACGGCTTTGACCGGGCTTGCGGGCCACGCCGGAGGTCAGGATCACGATGTCGGAGTTTTCCGCTTCGGGATAGCTGCCTGCGTAAATGGAAACGGGGGGGCAGAAGGGGACGCCCTGACGAATGTCCAGCGCCTCGCCCATGGCCTTGTTCTCATTGATGTCAATCATGACGATTTCCGTGGCAATACCGTTAACAGCCATGGTGTACGCGATGGTGGAGCCGACGCTGCCCGCGCCGATGATCGTAACTTTCTTGCCCATAGTTATTCCTCCCAATGCATGTCGTTGACGGTGGATGCAAAGTATGCGGTTGAACCATATTGACTAGAACTTAACGATAAAATTTTGTCAATACGCTTCATAGAAAATGGCCTTACGCGGTTTGCATCAAGCTCCAGGGGAGCGTTGCGCACCTTCGTGTCGGGCTCTACCGACCGGCCTGTTAATAATATAACACACTTTTACGCATTTGAAAAGCCTTTTGTGAAATTTTTGCAGAAAAAAGGTGAAAACATCGTTTGATACCCGACTGAGTTTATCGGGAATAAGCGAAAAGAGGGGGAGGAATGAAGAAAATGGCGTGCGGAAACTTGCGGGAGGAGCGGTTGTTTTTGATGGTTAGATATGTTAGACCATTGCGGCTTTGAGATCGTGCGGTCAGGTATAACCCCTCAGCCGCCTTTGGCGGCAGCTCCCCATTCAGGGGAGCCTTTTGGCTGCGGGTACCCGAAGGCAGGGAGAGCCATGGAGGCGTGTGCGTCCAACCAGAAGCCAAAGAAACCAAAGCCCCCGCATACAAAAGCCTCCGCTGGAAAGGGGAGGGAGGTATAACCCCTCAGCCGCCCTTGGCGGCAGCTCCCCATTCAGGGGAGCCTTTTGGGCGTGGGTATCCGAAGGCAGGGAGAGCCATAGGATCACGTATATCCCACCAAAAGCCAAAGAGAAACCAAAGCCCCGCATGCCCAACGCCAAAAGCCTCCCCTGGAAGGGGAGGGGGACCGCATCAGCGGTGGAGGGGTTAAGCGGCTTATCCGCGCAGCGCTAAGCTATGCCAAGCCCACGAAAAAGACCGCCCGCATCCCTGCGCATAAGCAGAGATACAGGCGGCCTTCTTTTTTCGCTTACTTCAGCCCTGCGAATGCTTACTCAGCGTAGGTGCAGTGCATGAAATACTTGTAGCCCAGGGGGTTGGAGTAGAAGCCCTGCACGCTGTCATC
>CAKTYE010000067.1 GCA_934631985.1 uncultured Clostridia bacterium
CCCAGATAGCTGCACTCTGGTCTTTGCCTGTGTAGGTGAAATCGCCAACTCCGAATGTAATCTGTCCCTTATCCATTTCCAGCGAACGCTTTGCAACGGTCACTTCGAAATCCAGACCGCCAGTGTAGTTGCTAGTATCTGCCGCCGTTACACACAGCGTATAAGTACCAGCATTTATTACCTTCCCGTCTTCTGTTTGGAACGCATATGTCACCGCATCCTTCAATGCCGTGTCATTCGTTGCAGTGTTTTCCAAATTTACGCTTCCCCAGATAGCTGCACTCTGGTCTTTGCCTGTGTAGGTGAAATCGCCAACTCCGAATGTAATCTGTCCCTTATCCATTTCCAGCGAACGCTTCGCAACTGTCACTTCGAAATCCAGACCGCCAGTGTAGTTGCTAGTATCTGCCGCCATTACACGCACATAATACTTTCCTGCGTTCTTTACGCCATCAGCACCAACAGGATTCTTTGCACTATCCAAGAACTCATATGTCACTGCATCCTTCAATGCCGTGCCATCAGTTGTTTCCAGATTTACGCTATCCCAGATAGCTGCGCTCTGGTCTTTGCCTGTATAGGTGAAGCTGCTAACTGCAAATTTTACTTCACTCTCAACCAAAGCCCGCTTTTCATTGGAGGGCGCTTCTGTCGTAGAGCCACCCTCTGCCGTGGGCGTAGCTTCCGCTGGAGCATCGTTTGCCTCAGCGTCATTCTGCGCGGCATAGCTCACCACCATAGGTGTGGGCGTGGGCGCAGCGTATGCTGCTGATGACCGACCACCGCGCAAGCGCCTCACCACCATAGGTGCGGGCGTGGGCGCAGCGGGCTGCTGGGTTTCTTCCTCAGCAGGCTCCTCAACAATGGGTTCTTCAACCTCAGGTTCCTCGACCACGGGTTCTTCAACCACAGGCTCTTCCTGGGCGGGTTCTTCCACTGCGGGGGCTTCCGTCACCACAGGCTCCTCGACTGCGGGTTCCTCAACCACGGGTTCCTCAACCACGGGTTCTTCGACCTCAGGTTCTTCAACTTCAGGTTCTTCGACCTCAGGTTCTTCAACCTCAGGTTCTTCGACCTCAGGTTCTTCAACCTCAGGTTCTTCAACCTCAGGTTCTTCGACCACGGGTTCTTCGACCTCAGGTTCTTCAACCTCAGGTTCTTCGACCTCAGGTTCTTCAACCTCAGGTTCTTCAACCTCAGGTTCTTCGACCACGGGTTCTTCGACCTCAGGTTCTTCGACCTCAGGCTCTTCGACCTCAGGCTCTTCCATGCCCACGTCAGGCTCCAGATTCTCATCAGGCAGGTCGGGCTGTTCGGGTTCCTCGGCCTTCGGCTCCTCCACCGTCGGCTCCATGGGCTGCTCGTCTACTGCGTCCGGTACGGCAGGGGTGTCCGCTTCGGTCATTTCCTCCGCCAGCTTCGTGTAATATGTGCCGTCCGCAGCGCGGCACAGCACAAGCAGACCGGTGCGCAGCTGCTCCAACAGCTCCTGCCCGGTCACGCCCAGCTGTTCATAGGCCATAGCGTAGGCCGCCTCGTCCAGCTTCCCTGCATTCAGGTACAGCCATGCCACAGCCGACAGCGTATCGCCCTGCTGCGCTTCCTCAGCAAAGCTGACGGGATGCGCGAAAGGCACCGGCGCTCCGGCAGACACGCTCAGCATCACGCCGGCGGTCACTGCACTGAAAATCCTACGGGTGGTATTCTTCATGCTCATGGACACCTCCGATGAATGATAGGTCGCCGCGCTGGGCGATGACTTACATGAAAAAAGATGGGCCGTCTGCCTCGCTTCTTCCGGGGCAGATTCCGTGGTAAAGCGTAACACAAAAGGGACTTTTACCGCAAGGCGAATTGTAATATATCTGTAATATATGGTAAGTTATCGCAGGGATCAGACCAGTTATCGCAGTAAAAGTTTTCTAAATGTCGTTGAGCGGGATACAGGATGGAAATATCCCTTGACATGGCAGCGGATGCTGTTGCTATAATATATTATCGCTTTCTTTGTTTTTTCCTTCCAGACCGTCAAAAATTTTTTGAAGGATGTGCGCCTATGAAGCATACCCGCTGGCTGCTGGGGTTTCTGCTGTGCCTGCTGCTCTGCCTTGCGCTGCCTGTCCGGGCGGAGATCTCCGCCAACCTGCGCGTGCAGGAGACCCGCACCAAGATCAAATACAACGGTAGCCGTGTGCGCATGGACACCTCCACCTTTCTGGACCTGGACGGTCAGCCCGCCATGGCGGAGGATCTGGGCTATGCCACGGTGCACTCCATTTACAACCGCAAGCCGCGGGTCATCCGCATGGAATACCTCGACCTGAACGACGCGCTCGTCTGCAACCGGGACGGCTATGCCATCGTCACCCAAAGCTGGGACGGGGTGGGCCGCATGCTTTCTCGCGCCTATTGGGATGAAAACGAGCAGCCCGTGCTGGGGCCGGAGGGCTACCACAGCATCCGCTATGTGTATGACCACCTGCTGCTTATCCGCGAGGAGCATTACGGCACGGACGGTCTGCCTCTGCGCAGCGACACCCTGTATGCCGTGAAGCGCAATACCTATGAAAAGAAGCGCGCCGTGCTGGTGGAATACCTCGACGCGGACGGTCTGCCCATGAACAGCCCTGAGGGCTATGCCACCATTCGCCGCGCCTATCAAAAGACCAAGCTGATCCACGAAGCCTTTTACGACGCAGAGGGGAATCTGTTCTACAACCCCGCCAAGCAATACGCCTGCTTCGACCAGCAGATGAAGAATAACCTGGTCGTCCGTACCGATTATTATGGCGCGGACGGGGAGCATATCCTCTACAAAAACGCCTATGCCTATTATGAAAACACGCACACCTGGATGAAGGGGCGGCGCATTACCACCACCATCTTCTATGGCCCGGACGGACAGCCCCGTACCCAGAAGGGCGGCTATGCCCAGGTAAGCTACAGCTATCCCTCCGGCAGCAGCCTGCCCCGCAGCATTACCTATTACAGCGCCAGCGGGGAGCGGGTGTACATCTCCGCAGGCTATTCCCGGGTGGAGCGCTTCTACACCACCAGCAAGCAGGTATGGAAGGAGCTTTACTATGACGTAGACGACAACCTGCTTGTGCTGCCCAAGAAGGGCTACGCCGGCATCCAGCGCCGCTACAACAGCAATGGCGTGGTGCTGGTAGAGAATTATCTGGACGCCACGGGCGAGGAAGGCCCCCTGCCCGCCGGATATTCCACCGTACGCAACACCTACGACAAAAAGAGCCGCCTGATCTCCGAGCGGTATTATGATGTGCATCGACGGCTAGTGACCTGTCAGCAGGGCTACGCCGGGGTAGATTACACCTATGACGCAAACGGCAACGTCAGCGGCAAAACCTTTATCGGCACGAAAAATCAGGTGCTGGAGCTGCCCGCCGGGTATGCCCGGTGCGAGATCACGTCTACCTCGGCAGGCCCCGCGTCCATCCGCTATTACCATGCGGACGGCACCCCCGGCACCGGGGAAAGCGGCTGCTTTGAGGAGCGCTTCACCTACAATGCTGACGGCGATGTGGTGCTGATCCTTTACTTCGACGCGGACGGCGCGCCCGCATGCAGCACGGATGCAGGCTACGGCAAGCGCTATGAATATGATGGAAACGGGCGCATGATCGGCCTGTGCTATCTCAGCGCCGATCAGTCCCTCCTGGCTGCGCCCTGCGGCTACGCCAAGGTGGTCTATACCTATGACGAGCGCGGGCAGCTCATTGCGCAGGATTATTTTGGGGCTGACCTGACCCCCTGCCAGATCCCGGAGGGCTATGCTTCCCTGCGCTGCGGCTATGACGAGCGCGGACACATGATCCTCCGCGAGACCCTGGGCGTGGACGGTCAGCTCTGTGCCACCAGCAAGGGCTATGCCCGCCTGCTGCGCATTTATAATGAAGACGGGCTGTGCGAAAGCGAGCGCTATGAGGGCGCGGATGGTCAGCCTGCCCTGAGCGACAAGGGCTACGCCTGTGTGCGCTATACTTATGACGCTTCCCGCCGCATGATCCGTCAGGCGTTCTTTGACGGCACGGGAGCACCCATGGATCACCCCAACAGCTACGCCGCCGTGACCTACGCCTATGACAAGGATGGGCGCGTTTCTCTGGAAAGCTATTTTGACGCGCAGGAGCAGCCCGTGCGCTGTGTGAAGGGCTACGCCGCCCGCCGCATGACCTACACCAAGGACGGCTATGTCGCCACGGAAACCTATCTGAACGAGGCTGGTGAGAAGCTTCTGCTGGCGCAGGGCTATGCGGTTCGGCTGCGCGCCTACGACAGCGCGGGCCGGGTAACGCTGGAGCATTATCAGGACGCGCAGGGAAAGCCCTGCTGCTGCGACAAGGGCTATGGCAAGGCCGTCTATACCTATGACGAGCAACTGCAAACCATTGCCTATCAAACGCTGAAGGGCCAGCCCTACACGCTGGAGGAGGGCTATGCCAAGCGCACCGTCCTCACAGACAGCGATGGCAACACCCTGCGCATCAGCTATCTGGACATAGGCGGCGCGCCTGTGCTGCTGACCGGCGGCTACAGCATCCTTGTCTATGCTTATGAGGACGGCCGCTGTGTTTCCCTGACCTATCTGGACACGCAGGGGCGGCCCGTGCAGCTTGCCGCCGGGTATGCCTCCGTTGCGTACCGCTACGATGCTGCCGGGGTGCTGACTGCAAAGGATTACCTGCGTTTGGATGGCACGGTAGCCTTCACCAAGGCGCAGTAAAAAACGAGGGCGCTTCCCCTGCCCCATGCAGGAAAAACGCCCTCGCCCCTATCCTATTTCAGCGTAGAGAGCCGCACCAGCCGTGTCAGCTCCTCCGTGGTCTCCTCTTCGCGAATGCGGCGGGCCAGCACCACGCGGCGCTCCGTATCGTCCTTGACGCAGGTCACCAGAACCAGCAGCTGATCCTCCGAGGTCACATCCACCTGGCTCTGAAACACGGACCGATTCAGCAGCGCGTTCAGGATCTTCTCTCTGCGCGCCTTGGAGGTGGACAGCAGGTCATACAGGCTCACATAGCCCCAGCTGCTCGGGTTCACGTTGATCGTCCCGGAGGCAACGATCACATAGCTTCCTTCTTCATAAATGGTGTCAAAGGTCAGGAAGGCATGCTCCTTGTAATAGCTCAGGCTTTCATATGCATGCAGCCTGCCGAACATGGCTTCCGTCTTCATGTTATGTCCGTAGAGGATGAAGGTATAGGGCCGGGGCCGCAGCTTGCAGCTTTCCTCCAGAAAGATCGCGCCGTTCACGTTGTGATAGCCCAGGCTATCCCGGTTCAGGTAATAGCTGTTGTCCCGCTGCACCACCGCCGTGTCCAGCTGATCGGGAATATTCAGCCATCCGATAATGTCGCTGTTTCTGCGCCGCAGCGACAGGAAGCGATCCGCAATGATGCCATAGGGATTCTCCGCGTAGGTCTGCACAGGCAGCTCGTCCGTATCCGCCTCCACAGGCGCTGCTGCCGTTGGCTGGGGTATTTCCGTGACAGCCGCCGTCGGACGGACGGACGCAGGCAAGGCTGTCGCGGCAGGGCTTGGAGCCTGGGTCTCCTCGGCATAGTAGGCGTCCCGCAGCGCCGCCGCGGACTGCTGGGCGCGATAGCCGTCCAGCCCATAGCTCACCAGCCGAACGGCGCAATAGATCGCCACGCACAGCAGCGCGCCCTGCACAAGCCGCTTTTTCCGCCGACGCTTGCGATCCACAAAGTGATAGCTTCGCCGCCTGCGTGAGCGCCTGTCCATGCCTGCCTCGTTTTGCTTCGGTTGCGTTTCCTGCGCCACTGTGCCGACCGCCTTTCCACCATGTGCTTTGCATGCTGAGCCTATCTTCGATATGGTTACCAAAGCATAGCACCTTTCGCGCCTGCTGTAAAGCCCGGAGCTGCGCCGCAGCGCAGCATGCAACTTCAAGCAATTGTAAAATATCACTTTTTAGGCACTATTTAGTCTTATTTTGTAATTTTTCATCTTGATTCTTTTGCAAATAGCTTGTATAATAAAGGAAAGTTTTCCATCGAAAGGAGTATGTCACGATGATCGGCGAACGACTCTATCAGCTGCGCAAGGATGCCGGCCTGACCCAGGACGAGCTGGCTGATATTTTGAAGATCAACAAGCATTCTATTTCCTCCTATGAGCGGAACAAGAGCGAACCCCCGGACGGCATCAAGGTCCGCATGGCAAAGTTCTTTAACGTCTCCATCGACTACATGCTGCAGGTGACCGATAACCCCAAGCCAGTCGGCGAGCAGGATCATGTGCTGCGTCTTCCCACGGGCATGCCCGAGGAGGCCGTGGAGGAATTGCAGGACTTTATGGACTTCCTGGCCAAGCGTTATAAGACCCGCCGCAACCGCCGTCGGATTCAGGCGTAATGCCCGCATTTTCTCCGTATGTAAAAAGCGAAGCTGTGTCTATGCAGCTTCGCTTTTTTGTTGCGCTTTCAGCCCTGCCTGTGCTACAATTAAACCAAACACGCGCGTTGAAATAACATACAGGGAGGTTTCCGCCATGCTGGAAGCACTCAAGGAACAGGTTTATCAGGCAAACTTGCTTTTGCCCGCCTATCATCTGGTGACCTTCACCTGGGGCAACGTCTCCGGGATCGACCGGGCCAGCGGCCTGTTTGTCATCAAGCCCTCGGGCGTACCTTATGAGACCCTGAAGGTATCGGATATGGTGGTGGTCGACCTGGACGGCGACACGGTTGAGGGTACGCTGAAGCCCTCCTCGGACACGCCCACCCATGCGGAGCTGTACCGCCGTTTTCCCGATATTGGCGGCGTGGTGCATACCCATTCCCGCTGGGCGACCATTTGGGCGCAGGCCGGGCGGGACATTCCCGCCTACGGCACCACCCACGCAGATTACATCCACGGCGCAGTCCCCTGTACCCGCGACCTGACCGAGGAGGAGGTCGCCCGCGCCTATGAGCTGGAAACAGGCCGCGTCATTGCCGCACACTTTGAAGCGTACGGTCTGAACCCCCTGCATGTTCCCTGCGTGCTGGCAAGGCATCACGGACCGTTCGCCTGGGGCCGCACTGCCATGGAAGCCGTGCATAACGCCGTGGTACTGGAGGAGGTTGCCATGATGGCCTGGCACACGGAAGCCCTAGCCCCGCAGCAGCCCTGCGCCTGCCTGCCCCCTTATGTGTGCGACAAGCACTTTCTGCGGAAGCATGGGGTGCATGCTTATTACGGGCAGGAGGAGTAAAAAAGTCTTTTCCACCTGCGCACCTTTACCCCAGCGCCACATCCAGCACCATCATCACGCTGAAGCCTGCGGCAAAGCATATGGTGCCAATATTGGAATGCTTTCCCTGCGACATTTCAGGGATCAGCTCTTCCACCACCACATAGAGCATTGCACCCGCCGCGAAGCTCAGCAGATATGGCAGCGCCGGAACAACCAGCCGCGCCGCCAGGATCGTCAACACTGCACCGATGGGTTCGACGATTCCCGAAAGCACGCCGCCCGCAAAGGCCCGGGGCTTGCTGGCGCCCTCTGCCCGCAGCGGCAGGGAAATAATGGCTCCTTCTGGAAAATTCTGAATGGCAATGCCCAGCGACAGCGCCACGGCGCCCGCCGCTGTGATCTGTGCGCTGCCCGAGAGATACCCAGCATACAGCACACCCACCGCCATGCCCTCCGGAATGTTGTGCAGCGTCACAGCAAGCACCATCATGGTGGTGCGCTGCAAGCGGCTCTTGGGGCCTTCCGCGCTGTCGCTGTTTGCATGCAGGTGCGGAATAATGTGATCCAGCGCCAACAGGAATAATACGCCGATCCAGAAGCCGATTGCCGCCGGGAGAAACGCGCCCTTGCCTAGGTCGGCAGACTGCTCAATCGCCGGAATCAGCAGGCTCCAAATACTTGCCGCGACCATCACGCCCGCCGCAAAGCCCGTCAGGGAACGCTGCACGCGATCGCTCAGCGATTTCCGCATAAAAAACACGCAGCCCGCACCCAGCGACGTTCCCAGAAAAGGGATCAAAATGCCATAAAATGCTTCCAAACGCCCCACCTCTTTTTCTTTGGTTTTACATAGTTAAAATTCTTTAACCACACTCAGTCGTATTGTAAAGCACCGGGCTTCGACTGTCAAGGTGCCTTGTGAAAGCCGGAATACTAGGCATACTGTAAAAGCTCATTTTTTGCGGTGCGGCGCTTGCATTTCTATCGCTAAAACCCTTGACGCGCATACGTTTCAGGTGATATAATTTGACGTTGCTATCATTACTTTGTTTTTCAACCGTGGGAGGGATACGATGTCCGGTCATTCCAAGTGGCATAACATTCAGGCGAAAAAGGGCAAGGCTGACGCTGCCCGCGGCAAGATTTTTACGAAAATTGGCCGTGAAATTGCCATCGCTGTGCGTGAGGGCGGCAGCAACCCCGATGTAAACGGCAAGCTGCGCGACGTGATCGCCAAGGCGAAGGCTAACAATATGCCCAACGACAATATCACCCGTTCCATCAAGAAGGCTGCGGGCGAGCTGGGCAATGTGGATTACGAACAGATCACCTATGAAGGCTATGCCCCCGGCGGCGTGGCCGTCATTGTGGAGACCATTACCGACAACCGCAACCGCACCGCCAGCGACATTCGTCACTGCTTCTCCAAGGTGGGCGGCAACATGGGTACCACGGGTTCCGTGAGCTTCATGTTTGACGAAAAGGGCGTGCTGGTCGTGGAGCGCGAGCCCGGCAGCGATGAGGACGAGATGATGATGATGGCCCTCGAAGCCGGTGCTGAAGACGTGAAGGTGGATGAGGATGCCTTTGAAATCTACACTGCGCCCAACGATCTGACCGCTGTGCGCGAAGCGCTGGAAAAGCAGGGCATCACAAACTTCCTGACAGCTGAGGTACAGATGATCCCCCAGAACACCGTAGCGGTGGAGGGTGAGAACCTGGAAGCCATTCAGAAGATGCTGGACCTGCTGGACGAGTACGACGATGTGCAGGAAGTGTTCCACAACGCCGAGCTGCCCGAGGAGGAAGAGGAGGAGTAAGCTCCCCCGTTGCTTCTGCAAAATTGCATCTATAGAAGCGACTGCTGAGATATTTAGCAGTCGCTTCTTTTTTGCTGGCATGGCCTCGGCAGTGCCGCCGCGCTGGTTGTTTTTCCTTGAACGCATCCTATCTATCCTCAGTAGCAGGGAAGCTGCCCTCCTCCCTTATCAAAAATAATAAGCATAAAGCAGCATTTTGTCTATTTCCTGTGCTTTAGCCAGTACAGACAAAAATAATTGCGTTTTTCAAACAAATCGCTTGACAATCTTTGCCAGGCGGGGTATACTTGAACAACCAAAGTTCCTCGTTTCAACTGCATATCAAATGAAGGAGGTTTTCTATCTATGAAGAAGTTCCTGGCACTGCTCCTGGCCGCCATGATGGCGCTGTCCTGCGTGGCCTTTGCCGCCGCAGAGGAGGTTGACGCGAATCTGCTGGCTGCCGCTCAGGCGGAGGGCGAGCTGATCGTGTACGGCTCCGCCGAGGAAGCCTATGTGTCCGCTGCCTGCAAGCATTTTGAGGAGCTGTACGGCATCAAGGTGAGCTATCAGCGTCTGTCCACCGGCGAGGTGCAGGCGAAGATCACCGAGGAAAACGGCAACCCCAGCGCGGACGTGTGGTTCGGCGGCACCTCCGATCCCTATGCCGAGGCTGCTTCCGCCGGTCTGCTGCTGCCCTATGAGGCGAAGAACGCTTCCCACCTGGTGAACCAGAACTACCGCGACAAGGATGGCGCGTGGTACGGCATTTACAAGGGCATTCTGGGCTTCATGGTCAACACCGAGGAGCTGGCCCGCATGAACCTCGAAGTGCCCCAGGACTGGGACGATCTGCTCAAGCCCGAATATAAGGGTCTGATCTGGCTGTCCAACCCCGCCACCGCCGGCACCGCTAAGCTGGTCATCAACACTATGGTGCAGATGAAGGGCCATGACGCCGCGATGGAATACTTCAAGGCGCTGGACGCGAACATCGCGCAGTACACCAAGTCCGGCTCCGGCCCCTCCAAGAAGGTCGGCATCGGCGAGTGCGTCATCGGCATCGGCTTCCTGCATGACGGTATCACCCAGATCCTGGACGGCTATGACAATATCCAGCTGGTGATCCCCTCCTCCGGCACCTCCTTCGAGATCGGCGCAACTGCCATCTTCAAGGGCGCGAAGCATGAGAACGCCGCCAAGCTGTGGATCGAGTACGCCCTCAGCCCCGACTGCGTGAACCTGGCGAAGGACAACGAAAGCTATCAGTTCCTGGTCATCGACAACGCCGAGCAGCCCAAGGAAGCCGCGGAGTTTGGCCTGGATCCCAACAACACCATCGACTACAACTTCGAAGATGCGAAGGCCAACACTTCCAAGTATGTGGAAGACTTCTTCGCGGCTGTGGGTCAGGACGACCGTTTCAAGACTGAGTAACACAATGCAGGGTCATCCCGCATGCGGTGACGCACCCTCAAGGCGGAGGGGATGGCACAGCCATCCCCTTCTTTTTATCCAAATGGAAAGGTAACTCCCTTCCCCCGGCGTTCTCCTATACGCTCCCCAAAGGAGGCATCTTATTTGGCAACGAGTAAAAGCAAGCAGCTGGATCGCAAAAAATTTCTGGGCGATCCCACGCTGGTGGTAACCGTAGTCATCCTCACGGTGTTCCTGCTGCTGTTCATTCTGTATCCCCTGTCCATGCTGCTCATCGACAGCTTTTATGAAGTGGACACCGGCATGACCGTCAGCGTGTTCAGCCGGGTGCTGGGCATGGATCGCTTTCGCAAGGCGTTCAGCAACACGCTGGTGCTGGGCTTTCTGACAGGCCTTGGCTCCACGCTGCTGGGACTGCTTTTCGCCTATGTGGACGTGTATGTGCGCATCCGCTCCAAGGTCGTCAAAAAGCTTTTTGACGTGGTGAGCATGCTGCCCGTGGTCTCCCCGCCCTTTGTGCTGTCCCTGAGCATGATCCTGCTTTTCGGGCGCTCCGGCCTGATCACCCGCAGCCTGCTGGGCATCTATGACGCGGACGTGTACGGCCTGAAGGGCATCTTCATTGTGCAGACGCTGACCTTCTTCCCCGTATGCTACATGATGCTGAAGGGTCTGCTGAAGAACATCGATCCCTCGCTGGAGGAAGCCAGCCGGGACATGGGCGCTTCCCGCTGGAAGGTGTTCACCTCCGTGACCCTGCCGCTGATGCTGCCGGGCCTGGGCAATGCTTTCCTCGTCACGTTCATCGAGTCCGTAGCGGACTTCGCCAACCCCATGATGATCGGCGGCAGCTTCGACACGCTGGCAACCACCATCTACCTGCAAGTGACGGGCGGCAGCTATGACAAGGCAGGCGCGTCCGCCATGGCGGTCATTCTGCTGTGCCTGACGCTTGTGCTGTTCCTCATTCAGAAGTATTATCTGGAGCGTAAAACTGCGCAGACCCTGACAGGCAAGGCCAGCCGCGAGCGCATGCTCATCACGGACCGCAGTGTGCGCGTGCCGCTGACGACGCTTTGCTCCCTGGTCAGCGTGTTCGTCATCCTGATGTACATCTCCATCCCCTTCGGCGCGCTGTTCAATCTGTGGGGCCGGGATTACTCCCTGACCCTCAAGCACTTTGAATACATGATGAAGTACGACGGCTTGAAGGCCTTCAAGGATTCCTTTGTGCTGTCCATCATCGCCGCGCCCATCACCGCCGTGCTGAGCATGATCATCAGCTACATCGTGGTGAAGAAGAAGTTCAAGATGAAGGGCTTCATCGAGTTCGTGTCCATGCTGGCGATGGCCGTTCCCGGCACGGTGCTGGGCGTGGGCTACATTCGCGGCTTTGCAGGCGGCGTGTTCCGCACAGGCTTCCTGGAGGGCATCTACGGCACGGGACTGATCCTCATCATCGTGTTCATCGTCCGCAGCCTGCCCGTGGGTACCCGAAGCGGCATCTCCGCCCTGCGGCAGATCGACAAATCCATTGAGGAATCCGCCTATGACATGGGCGCAGGCAGCGGCAAGGTGTTTATGACCGTGACCCTGCCCCTGATCAAGGACAGCTTCCTGTCCGGCCTGGTGACCTCCTTCGTCCGCTCCATCACGGCGATCTCCGCCATCATCCTGCTGGTGACGCCCCGGTATCTGCTGATCACCTGCAAGATCAACGAGTTTGCCGAAAAGGGCAAGTACGGCGTGGCCTGCGCCTATGCAACGGTGCTGATCGCCATTGTGTACTGCTCCATTCTGCTGATGAACTGGGCCATGAAGGGCTTTGGCGTGGGCAGCCACCGCCGGGCGCAGCGCAAGGCGGAAAAGGCCATTGCGCAATGACATTGGAAAAGAACGCAGGAGGAATCTGCTGATGCGTAACGAGAAAAAAGGCGTACGTCTGGAGCATATCTCCAAGATCTATCAGGACCCCAAGACCCACAAGGATTTTTATGCCGTCAAGGATGTTTCCCTGGACATTGCCCCCGGCAGCTTCGTGACGCTGCTGGGCCCCAGCGGCTGCGGCAAAACAACCACCCTGCGCATGATCGCAGGCTTTGAAAGCCCGGACGAGGGTGAGATCTACCTGGGCGACGAGGCCATCAACGCCCTGACCCCCAACAAGCGCGACACCGCCATGGTGTTCCAGAGCTACGCGCTGTTCCCCCACTACAACGTGTTTGACAACGTGGCCTACGGTCTGAAGCTGCGCAAGGTTCCCAAGGCGGAAATCCAGCAGCGTGTGACGGACATTCTGGCCCTGGTGGAGCTGAACGGCATGGAAAGCCGCATGACCAACCAGCTTTCCGGCGGTCAGCAGCAGCGCGTGGCGCTGGCCCGCGCCCTGGTGGTGGAACCCGGCGTGCTGCTGTTTGACGAGCCGCTGTCCAACCTGGACGCCAAGCTCCGCGTGCAGATGCGCACGGAAATTCGCCGCATTCAGCAAAAGCTGGGCATCACCGCCATCTACGTCACCCACGATCAGTCGGAGGCCATGTCCATTTCCGATCAGATCATCATCATGCAGAAGGGCGTGATTGCGCAGATCGGCTCCCCTATGGAGATTTACTATCACCCGGTGAACGAGTTTGTCGCGGACTTCATCGGCGAAGCAAACTTCCTGCGGGGAACAGTGGCGGATTCCACTTCCACCGAGACTCATGTGCAGATCGGCAGCCAGACCGTTGTTGTTGCATCGGACAAGGACGCAGTGCGCGGCGAGGCCTGCGAAATCGTGCTGCGACCCGAGGCCATTCAGCTGGGCGACACGGGCATGCTGCCCTGCACCGTGGAGCTGAGCTGTTTCATGGGCAGCTATCAGAACTACCACGTCCGCGTAGGCGACACGCTGGTGAAGATTGCGGACAACTGCCCCGTCAACAAGAAGATTTACGGCGTGGGCGACACCGCGTGGATCTCCTTTGCAAAGGAATGCGCGCATATTCTGTAACGGAGAAAGATGGAAAGGCGAAGCAGCGAGTGGAAAATGAACCGCCCCCCGTCAAGAGGACAGAGAAAAAATATAAAGTTTTCCCGGCCAGCAGCCATTCGCTGCTGGCCGCT
>CAKTYE010000068.1 GCA_934631985.1 uncultured Clostridia bacterium
ACCAGCAGCAGGTTGCGCTCCGCGTCCACCTGCACGATCTCAAGGTTCTGGATGGTCACGCGATCCACGCCGTAGTGACCGGCCATGTGCTTGTTCTTGAACACACGGGAAGGATCGGAGTTAGCGCTCAGGGAGCCGACGCCGCGGTGATACTTGGAGCCGTGCGCCATGGGGCCGGTGTGCTGGTTCCAGCGCTGGATGGCGCCGGTGTAGCCGTGACCCTTGCTGGTGCCGGTGATGTCGATCTTGTCGCCCGCAGCAAACTGGTCGGCCTTCAGCTCGTCGCCCACGTTGTAGCCGGAGCAGTCGTCAAAGCGGAACTCGCGCAGGGTCCGCATGGGAGCCACGCCCGCCTTCTTATAGTGACCGACCTCGGGCTTGGTCAGCAGCTTCTCGGCGCGCTTCTCGGTCAGAGCGCCGAAGCCGACCTGCACAGCCTCGTAGCCGTCGGTCTCAACAGTCTTCTTCTGCACCACGGTGCAGGGGCCCGCTTCAATCACGGTGACCGGAACGAGACGGCCGTCTTCAGTGAAGACTTGCGTCATGCCGATCTTCTTGCCCACGATCGCTTTCTTCATGTTTCGTTCCTCCTGCTTCTTTTATTACAGCTTGAGTTCGATTTCGACACCAGCAGGAAGTTCGAGCTTCATCATGGCGTCCACCGTCTTGGGGTTGGGATTGTTGATGTCGATGAGGCGCTTGTGGGTCCGGCGCTCAAACTGTTCGCGGCTGTCCTTGTACTTGTGCGTTGCACGAAGGATGGTGACGATCTCCTTCTCCGTGGGGAGCGGGATAGGTCCGGACACCCGTGCGCCGGTCCGCTTGGCGGTTTCCACAATCCGCTCCGCAGACTGGTCGATCAGGTTGTGCTCATAGCTCTTGAGCTTGATACGGATTTTCTGGCTGGCCATTGATTTACCTCCTTGATCGTTCTCGCTTACGCCTGTGCGGCGTCCACTGCAGGTGCAGGCGCCGCCTGCGTTTCGAGTCCGTCGCCCGATTATCGGGCTGGTCCGCGGTAATTACCCGCCTGGCCGGGCGGCAACTTACCGCTTCATCCCTAAACAGACAACGGTCATATTATACAGGATGCGCACTGAAATTGCAATACGTTTTTCACCCTTTTTCAAAGAAAATTTTGAAGTTTTTTACTCGCGCCGCCTCCGCAACCCCTGCTGCCGTGCGATTTTGCGGCTCCAGAATTAAAACACTATTCCGGGCGTATCTATCATCTGGGCGGTTTTCCCGGTTTTCCAGCTTCCAAATTTTTCTTTTCACTTTTCCTAAGTGATTTTTCAGTGTTTTCAACGGTTTGCTACACAATTTATGCACACCCTATCGTGTGTATCTAGTCATACACCTGCTGCATACCGTTGCCGAAACCGTTTCCGCTCCGCTGCCCTCCTTCAAAGAATCGCGGACATTTTCTGCATTTTTCCACAAAATCCCTTGCAGGCTTTTTCCTGCCGTGGTATGCTAAAAACGGTTTGTCACACTTGCAAAAATCCGTGATGAAAACGCAAGCCTTTCCGCCTGCCTTTCGTTTTGTGATTGTAAGGAGGAAATCATGAAGCGTATTTTTCTTTCTATTATGATGGTTTTGACGCTGCTTGCGCCCCTGTGTCCCGCCCGAGCCGAGGACGTTTTCCGTCTGGACGAGGCCGATTTCGCCACCTCCCGTGTGCTGGACGACGACTACCGCGCCGCGCACCTGACCACCGCCGCCTCTTACGTCAGCTTCTCCTGTGACCTGGCGGAGGAGACCGACGTTTCCCTGTCCATTGCCCGGGAGGACACCGGCGAAACGGTTTACGCCCGGGATTACGGCGCCGTCAGCGGCGCTTTCCGCACCGAGGACGTTTACCTGCGGCTGGATGGCCCCCAGGTGACCTACTGGGTCTCCTTCCACTGCGGCGAAAACGATTACGAATTTCCCGTAGACCGGGTGATGGCCCGCCTTCAGGATAACGCCGCCTGCTCCGCCGGGTATCCGCTCAGCCAGCTCAGCGGCAAGGACACCTGGCAGACCGTGACCCTGCTGGACCTTTCCGCCCTGAGCGGCGGCGCCTACACCTGCGACCTGTACGCCAGCAGCCGCTATGTGCTGGGAACCGTTACCTTCCAGGCCTCCGACAGCGGCGACGCCGTGTACGTCAGCGTTTCCTTTGATGAGGATGCCGACGTGGAGCTGAGCAGCGCGAAGGTCTATGTGGCCTCCACGGCGCTGGAAGCGCAGACGCTGGGCCGCAAGGGCAGCACCGCCGCTTCCGGAACGCTGGACAGCTGGATCGCCTGCCCCACGGGCCTTGCCGCCGTCTACGTCCGGCTGACCGTCTCCTTTCAGCCGAACAGCCTGCCGGAATACCTCAGCACCTGGGACGATGCTCAGGATATGCTGTGGCAGCGTATGCAAAATGAAACCAGTTCCGAAGCAAACGGATAAAAAGCGAATGCCGTCCCGCATGGTCATGCACCTGCGGGACGGCATTTTTTCTTTGACGTATTGTGAAAAATATATTAAAGTCTAACCATACATGAGAGTTTTTCTCCCCCACGGAGGTCGAATATGGACGAAGGCTTGCTGTCGATCGGAAAAATGGCTGCCATGAATCATCTCACTGTGGCAACCCTGCGGCTCTATGACGAGCTGGGACTGCTTTCCCCACGCTATAAGGATGAGGAAACAGGCTACCGTCTATCAGTTTACAAAATCATCCCAAAGATGGTTTTCAATATATATTTCCCCGATGTCCTCAAAGGAAAAACGGCTTCTTCGGCCATTGACTTTCAACCATCTCATGACCATCTTATTGAAGAAGTTTTCTGATAAAAGCTTTTCGATAGAGGTACGGGTAGTATCCTGAGAGTTTAAGAATAGATCAATATTGTCATAAGGCAAATTATTATTTGATGATATGTGAAGTGGAAAATAGCGCAACGTTTTATCCCTTAGGGAGTAAACAATATCAAATACATAATTAAAATCACCATTTGTTGAAGGACATATATACATGAATTTGAGCTGCTTTTCATCAAGAATCCATTCAAAGCTCAAAAACTCTCCAGCGTTCAAAAGATCGGTTTCAAGATACTCGATGATCTCGTTATCCACCATATTACGCAAGCTGCTTGGAATATCCTGCAAGCCAAAATTATCATAGGACGCGCTTGTAAGCAGGAGTGAATCAACGGCATCATGACCATAGTACATTTCGTCAAATACATTTTGTATCTGTATACAAGCAGCTACATACACACCAACGGCTAAAACAAGTACAATAGCAAGAGTAATGATGGCCCTCCTTTTCATTTCAAATCCTCCAATTCGTTTGAACTATAAGAATAATGTTGCGAATATCTAGTTCAACTGTTTTTAACCCAGCAAGCGAATCAGCATTTTGTTTGTAGCTACGCCATCCAACCGCGTTGCAGGTATAACAAGTCACTTCTTCTCTCTGCTTATAATCAACTTTCCGCCTCTTTGTATACAATCTCAAATTCGCCCAAAGTATCCTTAAATAATGTGGCAGGATTTCCAGCACGCCAATTGTTAATTAGCACTGTTTTGAATACTTCTGTTGCACGCGCATAAAACTTTTCCTCGGAAGCGCCATATATCCTAAAAAAGCTATCTATCGTTTCAGGGGAGGTGTCACCATATATATTCTCGCTGCTGGCAACTTTCAACGGATAGACTTCCAAAATCTTTTTACAAGGAAAATAGTAAACGTTCAAAACCGCACTGACAGCAGCATTGGTGTTTAGAATGGAAACTGAGTAAGTGAACAATATTCGTTTTTTATCAGTCTCCCATATAACTTGAAATTGTTCATCATCAGATAACACGCGGTTACTAAAGCCAATGTGAATGGTATCAGGAACAGCATATTTGACAGAATCAATAGTTTTTGCCAATCCACTCATGTTGTTCCACGACGTTGAAGTAAGGTATCCTCCCCAAATATCTTCTGTGCCAAAATACATTTCATCAAATATATTTTTTACTACAAATTTAGGTACGAAATTGAATATGCCAATAGATAAAGCAAGTATTAGCACGATGATTAGTATCTTCTTCAGTCGCTGTTTCACGGACAATCCTCCACCTTATCTGATTTATGTCTTTTTTAATCACCCTGCTTCATCATTCCATTTTAATAAATAGCCTTTCGAAACGGCTCAAAAATCACTATAACGTTTTCAGCAGCATTCTAGCATTTAACGCTAGTATTCTCAATTCTTTGTCATTCGAATAGTTAAGGATTTTTTGTCTAACTCTTTCCACTTTATAATTTTGCTTCTTGCATACAGGCGTTATCCACATAATAGCGTTAGGCGAATCTGATTTTATTATATCGTCGATCAATCTATGCGCATTCTCTTTGTCCTTCAGTTCAAGCATGTACTGATTCATTGCTTCAATTTCCGATGCCAGCGCGTTCCCAGCTTTATGATCTCCCTGCAAAGTACATTTTGCATGACCTGCTGTAGTGCGCAGATATTTTTCTACGAACTTATCCATTGCCTTCCCCCTGCTTGCTTTGAAGCAAATACCTTGCCCCCTTCCGCAGAAGGGGGACAGCCGCCCTCGTGGGCGGCAGGAGGATACGCTCTCAAGCCACATCCTCCCGCCCCCCTGCATCAGGGCGCAAAGACTTCTCCTCACACCCTCACTTCAGCGTAAACGTCAGCTTCACCGGGTTATGGTCGCTGTAAGCAAACTCCGCGTCAATATTCTCCGCCGTGACCTCCAGATTATCCGAGACAAAGAATCCGTCCACCACGGTGGTATAGGTCACGCCCTTTTCATAAGGGATGTCCGCGCCGCGGCAGGTGGGAACCTCCATGCCGTTTTCGGATACCACAAAATGGAAATATTCCGGCAAGTCTGCGTCGCTCATTTCCTGCACCCAGTCGGGATATACCTGCTCCGAGGGGAAGGCCAGCGCCGTGCCGTACAGCGCATGGTTGAAGTCGCCGCCCACCAGGACATAATTGCCCTTGGCATATTCCTCCTGCACCACGCTGCACAGCAGCTTCACCTGCTGCTCGCGAATGGTACCGCCTGCGTCATAGGCCGACATGTGGGAATTGATGATGACCAGCTCCTTGTCCGTGTCCGCTACGGGCAGGCGCAGCACTGCAAAGCAGCGATCCAGATCGGTGAACTTCGTAATGAAGCTGCCATCCACGGGGTAACTGCACCGTTCCGCACTGCTGACCTGATAACGGCTGAAGGTGTCCAGCCCCGCCTGCACTGCGCCGTGGGGGTCATTCAGCGGATAGAACAAATAAGCCGAGTGAAAATTGTTGGCCCACACCCGACCGTAGCCCGTCAGCGCTTCCGCCAGCAACTCCCGCTGATTGACCTGATAGCTGCGGTCTGCGGACTCGTCCACCTCCTGAAGCAGGCAGAAATCCGCGTCCAGCTGCTGCAATAATGCGATAGAACCTGACGTGTTCGCCTGAACGTGTTCCTTGCTCACCGCCTTGCCGTACAGTCCCCGGGTAACGGTGCCGTCCTTCATGCCGCCCACGTCCATGAAAAAGGAATAATCCGGGCCGTAAGCACCGAAGCCGATGTTGTAGGTCACGGCGGTGTAGGTCTCGCCCACCCGCACCTGCGCCGTCTGCGCGTTCTCCGCCTCCAGCGCCTGATGATCCTCGATGCGGTAATAGTTGAGCTGCATATACAGCACATAGCCGCCCACCACCAGCACCACCAACAGCAGCAAAATCCCCAGAATTTTCCCGATCCGCTTGACAACCTTCATCCTGCAAGTACCTCCTGTTTGTATGCAGAAGGGCGCTTTCCTGCGTTCCTGCCGCAAGGGAAAGCGTCCCGCTGCGCCCCTCCCACTTTCCGCCCTGGAGGAGCTTTTTTTCTATCTGCTTTTTTCATTCGATAGGAACAGGTGAAAATCCTTGTTTTCTGCCGGATATAACACGTCAATGCACCAGCGCCGTTTCCAGGCACAGCCGCAGCCCCCGGGCGCTTTCCTCCGCAGAAAGTGTTTCCTCGGGCGGCACATGCACAAACAGCCCCTGATAGCCGTCCTCTGCCTGGTACAGCAGCGCGTGATAATACAGGTCGTTACAGACGTACCCTCCTGCCGTCAGCGACACCTCTGCCGGAAGCCCTTCCTTCCGCAGCCGCTCCACCATGGACTCCACCGGGAGATGGGTCATGATACCATCCGGGCCGTTTGGCACAATGGGTTCCCCGGTGTACAGCTTTCCTGCATTGTCCGCGATACCCGCACGGCGATAATTCACCGCCAGCTTTTCCGGGGTGATCTGCTTCCGTCCCCCGGCAACGCCCACGCACAGCACCAGCGTTGGATGCAGACGGCGCACCGCGTCCCGCAGCATCGCGCCGCTATCGCCATACACCACTGGCAGGCACAGCCGTTCCACCTGATAACCCGCCACCGTATCCGGCAGACGCTTCACCGCTTCCCAGGAGGCATTCCGTTCCGCACCCCCAAAGGGTTCAAATCCCGTGACCAACAGGGTCTTCATGCGCTTCGTCTCCTTTGTCGCCCCACACCCACAGGCAATTCTTGCCCATGCGCTTGGCATGGTACAGCGCCTGATCCGCGCTGTGATACAGCTTTTCAAACGTGTCGCCGCCCTCGGGCGCAAAGGCCAGCCCCACCGATACCGTGACCGGCGGCTGCATCTGTCCGATGCTTGCCACCACCTGCGCGCCCCGCTCGCGAATGCGCTCCCGGCTGTGGCTTTGCGGGATCAGCACCGCAAACTCATCGCCGCCCAGCCGTGCCACTGCATCCGTGGCACGGAACACCTTTTGCAGCCGCTGACCGATCTCCCGCAGGATCGCGTCGCCCTGGTCATGTCCATAGGTATCGTTGATGTGCTTGAAGTTGTCTATGTCCAGCATGAAAACGGCAGTCTCCACCTCACCCTGCCGGTTCTGCCGCAGGCTTTCCTGCACCATGGTTTCGAAATTCGCGCGATTGTACAGCCCCGTCAGAGAGTCCCGCTTCGCTGCATCCCGCAGCTGCAATTCCTCCCGCTTGCTTGCCGTGGCGTTTTTGAGCTGCCACGTCATGTGCAGATGCCCCGTGCGCTCGTCCTCCACCAGATTCATCAAGGAGGTGACCCAGGTGGATTCCTGCTCCCCAGGCATGCACATCTCCATGTCCTGCTGCAGCAAATGCTCGCCCCGGCGGAACGCGCTTTGCAGCGTCTCAGGCGATACGCGCCGCAGAAATTCCTGCGGCCCGGGATGCCGCACCACCTGCTGCGCCATGCCCTCCACCAGTTCGCGGAAATCCGCTGTATCGCGCAGGCGAAGCCGCGCCATAAAGTCCGCGTCTCCCTGCCGCACAGTGCCGCTGGTCAAATCCACCTCAAAGCAAAGCATCGCATCCTGCAGCAGCGCTTCCCGATACCGCCGTTCCTGACGGAAGGAGGCCATGACCTCGATCTGCTCCGTCACATCCTGGCTGATGCCCGCCATGACCCGGCCCCCATCCGGCGCGTTGTCATAGCGCAGGAAATTGAACGACAGCCAACGCGGGCGCTGCCCCTCATGCAGCTGCATGTGCAGAATGCGCGATACCCGCCGGGTGCCGCTCTGCAATTGCGCGAACATCTCCCGGCAGGCCTCCGCCGTATCCGGCAGCACCAGTCCGCAGCGGATCAGCGACTCCGGCGTGTCCCGCAGCGCAATCTGCCACAGCTGGGGAATTTCACAGCTTACAGGCCACAGGTGACCGCGCGCCACGTCATAGCGCCACAGCGTCAGCCCCACCGCAGGCAGCAGCGTGGAAGCCACCATGCGCAGAAAGTGCAGTGTCTCCCGGTCCGCCCGCTCCTCCGCCATGGTGCGGGCCATCGCGTCGGGCGCGTCCCGCAGATCCCACAGCACGGCATACATCAGCGCCGCGCCGCGCTTGTTATAAACGTTGTGCTTTCCCTGAAGGATGAAGGACACCAGCCGTCCCGCGCTGTTGTACATCTGCACGTCCAGGCTGATCTCCTCTCCGTCGGGGCAACGGCTTGCCGCCTGCTTCAGCCGCAGATGGCTGTCCACGCTGAGCAGCTCCATGCCGCTTCCCGACGGGCCTGTTTCCGCATAGCCCAGCTTCCGCCACAGGGCGCTGCTGGTGTACAGCGTTGTGAGCTGCTCATCCAGCCGAAAGATCATCACCGCCCCGGGCATGCGCTCTGAGAGGGTATACAGCGCGCCCCAGCGCTTCGTCAGGCTGGTGCAGTCCACCTCGGACAGCACCATGTGCATGCCGTCCTCCCGATCCTGCCAGCGAAAATTGCCGACGATGGACCGCATTTCGCCATCGTCCAGCCGCTTGATGCGGTACCAGGTGCTCCAGGAATCCTTGCCCGCTTTCCGCGCGTCATGCAGCTCCTGCCGCAGGCGCTGCTCATCCTCCGGGTACATCGTTTCCTGCGTCAGTCTGGTCATCACCGTGGGCGTCAGATCACGTTCGGCCCCGCGCAGGGCAAAAAACGCCGGGCTGGCCCAGGTCACCCATTTCTGGCAGTTCATGCGCAGCCGCGCCGCAGAAGCGCCCAGGTCTGCATCCATGTCCGGCTGATAATCCTCCCGGGCCGCAATGGCCTTTGGTTCCTGTTCCGTGCATTGCAGCATGCGATGGATACGCGCCCGCAGCTCCGCTTCATACAGCGGATAAGAAGCCGCGTCCGTTGCGCCCAACGCCAACGCCTGCGCCAGATTCTCGCCGCCCTCTGTTGTCAGCGCAAGAATTTTCAGCGCCGCAAACGCGCTGTCCCGGCGCACCTGCTCCAGCAGGGCATAACCCTCCGCCCGCCGCATGGACAGGTCCACCACCAGCACATCCACATGCAGCGTCCCGGAAAGCGCCGCTTTTGCACTCTCTGCATCCGCCGCTTCCAGGCACACAAATCCGCCTTCAAGCATTTTCAGCAGTCCATGCCGCCGTTCCTCGCGGTCATCCGCCAATAAAATTGTGTAGGTTTCACACATAAGCATCCTCCTGCCGTTCCCTTCCGGGCATTCGGAGATCTGAAAGCCATAACAATATTTTACGATATTACAAGTATTTTATCCTTTTCCCTGCAAAAATGCAAGAACCCATCTTTGTTGAATCAGGTTCCTTTTTGAGTTTTTTCCGCGAACGCCCCTGACGGTCGGCAGGAGTTCGCCGCCGTTTATGGAATTTCTTTCCTTATATTTTGTCTGCCCGCACGGGCGGCAGGAAAGCAGGTGAGCCTGATGGCTTTTCTTGAAACGCACCTTTTCTCCAATGCACTGAACGTTGCCGTAACGGTCAACGTCCTGATGCCCGAATCCAATCAGGGCATTGGCATCTCCGCGCAGGGCAGCGCGGAGCCGCCGCGGGTGCTGTATCTGCTCCACGGCTACAGCGACGATCATTCCATCTGGATGCGCCGTACCTCGGTAGAGCGCTACTGCGCCAGCCGCAATCTGGCGGTCATCATGCCCGCCGTGAACCACAGCTTTTACGCCAACGAGCTGGAGGGCGAGCGCTACTGGGACTATGTCAGCGACGAGCTGCCCAGCATGATGCAGCGGATGTTCCGCCTGTCGGATGCGCCGGGCAGCGCGCTGGTGGCGGGCCTTTCCATGGGCGGCTATGGCGCGATGAAGCTGGCCCTCACCTTCCCGGAGCGCTACGCCGCCGCCGGGACCTTCTCCGGCGCAATGGATGTAGAAGCGACCATGCGCGCCTTCCCGGAACGCGAGGCCCTGCGCCGCGCCTTTGGCAGTGCCGAGCAGTTCCACGGCAGCGAAAACGACCTGTATGTGCTGATGAAGCAGCACGCCAACGCACCCCATCGTCCCCGCATTTTCGTGGCTTGCGGCACCAAGGATTTCCTGTTTGCGCAGAATCAGGCTTTTCCGCCCGCCATGCGGGCCTGCGGCTGGAACGTTACCTATGAGGAGACCCCCGGCTACGGTCATGAATGGGCCTACTGGGATCTGATGCTGCAAAAGTTCCTGGACTTCGCGCTTGGGGAAGAAGCGTAAAGTTGCTTTGCATCGCATGAAAACGGGCTGGAAGAACGACCATTCGTTCTTCTACAGCCCGTTTTTCTCGCCTGAAGCACTTCTTGCGGAATAGTTCGATCTATGATACACTACTTTCCGGCAGGAAGGTCTCCTACATGGTGAGCTTTTCCCCCTGGGCGTTGTGCTTGACACAAAAGAAAGGGGGTGATCGTGATGACGGATTTTGAAATCCTTTCAACCGTAATTGCGATGTTGACCCTTGTGTCTGGGCTGCTTGTAGCCCTCATCAACAAAGGCGATAAATAAAAGCACCGCCGTGTAGTGACAGCTACGCGGCGGACTTTGGTTCGCCCAGGGAAGGGTTCGCCATGAAGGGCAACCAGACCTTCCTGCTATTATTTTACCCTGCCGCGCCGCGTCTGTCAAGCCGCGGCGCTTCTTTTTATCAAGTTATCCACAATCCGCCCTCTTTTGTGGAAAGCACTTCCCTCCATGCAAGCAAAAAGGAAGCCCCGCACGCCTGCGAAGCCTCCTCATGTTTCCTATAATAAAGTTCTTATTTCTTTCGTGCCGGGTCCTTGCTGCGCAGCGTCGCGTCCGGCTGGGCCGCCTGCTTCATGAATGCAGAGGGGCTGATGCCCACAATGTTCTTGAACTGCTTGCTGAAGTGGTAGGGGTCCTGCATGCCGACCTCGATACCCGCCTGACGAACTGTGTAATCCTGCTCGCGCAGCAACTCCTTGGCGCGCTCCATCTTGCAGTGCAGCACATAGCTCAGCGGCGGCATGCCGACCTCACTGACAAAACGCTTGCGGAAGGTCTCCATGGGCATGCGGGAAATCGCCGCCATCTCCGCCAGCGAGAAGTTATCCTTATACTTGTTGGCGCGGAGGGTGTCCACCACCTTGGCGATCTCATGGGAAAGCATGGCGTCCATGGCGACGGGTTGTCCCCAATGGCTGGCCAGCATGCCATACATCAGGTGCTGCAATTGATAGGTCGCATCGGCGGTGCCGTCGTGGCGCACCATCACCTGCACGATCTGCTTTGCCAGGTACATCTGGCTGGGCAGCGCCTTTTGCTTCAGCGGCATGTGCAGCAGCGCACCCATCTTGCGCACCACCATGGGCGCAAGGGGACCCTCCAGAGCGATCCACACCAGCCGGGCCTGTGCTGCACACGTCACCGTACCCGACACCTCGCTGGCGGGCAGGATGCATGTCTGCTCCGGCTTCAGCTGCAATTCGCTGTTGTGCCAGCTCAGGTCTGCCTCGCCATCCTCCACGGCAAGCCAGATCCATTGCTCCCGCGGCACAAGGTGATACGTTCCCGGCTCCAGCATGGCGCTGCCCGCCGCGTGGATCCATGCGCCGCTGGCCCGGGTCAGGCTTCCCGGCTTATGATACCCCTCGACCACCAGCGTATCCGCATCTGCGGCTACGCCCTGAAACAGGTAGGATTCCATGGCTTGCCTCCTTGGTGTGCGATACCAGAACGCACAATATCAATTATGTCCATTATACGGCCCATAACAGTCAGTGTCAAGAGGAAATATGGCCTAAATGGTCGGAAAATATGAGCTTTTGAGCCAAAATATCCGGTTATGCCCTTTCCGCGCGGAAAGGCTCCTCCGCACGGACGCAGGCTGTGCCGCTTTTCCGCATGCCCTTGCAAACCGGGACGAATTTGCCCGAAAAGAGCATTGACTTTCCTTTTTCCTTTTGATAGAATGTCGGATAATCCAAATATAAATAGCTGTAGAAATAAGGAGGATGTCGTCTCATGCTTCAGAAGGTTGTCCGCGAAGGCCTGACCTTTGACGATGTATTGCTAGTACCCCACCGCAGCGAGGTGCTGCCCAAGGATGTGGATCTCTCCACGCAGCTGACTCCTGTGATCAAGCTGAACATCCCCCTGATGTCTGCCGCCATGGACACGGTGACGGACGCCCGCATGGCGATCGCCATGGCGCGGGAGGGCGGCCTGGGCATTATTCACAAGAACATGTCCATCGCAGAGCAGGCGGCGCAGGTCGATAAGGTAAAGCGCTCTGAGCATGGCGTGATCACCGACCCCTTCTTTCTTTCCCCCGAGCATCTGATCCAGGATGCGGAAAACCTGATGGCCCGTTATCGTATCAGCGGCGTACCGATCACCCGGAACGGCAAGCTGGTGGGCATTCTGACCAACCGCGACCTGCGCTTTGAGCAGGATTATTCCCGCCCCATCGGCGAGGTGATGACCAACAAGAACCTGGTGACCGCTCCCGTGGGGACCACCCTGGAGGAGGCCCAGAAGATCCTGGCGGCGCACCGCATTGAGAAGCTCCCCATTGTGGATGAGAACTACAACCTGCGCGGCCTGATCACCATCAAGGATATTGAAAAGAACACCAAGTATCCCAACAGCGCCAAGGACGCCAAGGGCCGTCTGCTGTGCGGCGCGGCGGTGGGTGTGACCCACGATGTGTTCGAGCGCATTGAGGCGCTGATCGCCGCGAAGGTGGACGTGATCTCCATCGACACCGCCCACGGTCACTCCGTCGGCGTGCTGCATCAGGTGGAAGCCATCCGCAAGCGCTACCCCAACATCCAGCTGTTCGCGGGCAATGTGGCAACTGCTGCTGCGACCCACGACCTGATCAGCGCCGGCGTGGACTGTGTGAAGGTCGGCATCGGTCCCGGCTCCATCTGCACCACCCGTGTGGTGGCAGGCATCGGCGTACCGCAGATCACCGCCATTGCGGACTGCGCAGAGGAAGCGGACAAGCACGGCATCAAGATCATCGGTGACGGCGGCATCAAATATTCCGGCGACATCACCAAGGCGCTGGCGGCGGGCGCGTCCTGCGTCATGCTGGGCAGCCTGCTGGCAGGCACCGAGGAAGCCCCCGGCGATGTGGAGCTGTATCAGGGCCGTTCCTTCAAGGTGTACCGCGGCATGGGTTCGCTGGCAGCCATGGCGGACGGCAGCAAGGATCGCTACTTCCAGGAGGATGCAAAGAAGCTGGTTCCCGAAGGCGTGGAGGGCCGCGTTCCCTACAAGGGACCCGTGGCGGACACGGTGTTCCAGATGATGGGCGGTCTGCGTTCCGGCATGGGCTATTGCGGCGCGCCGAACATCGACGATCTGCGCAAAAACGGCGAGTTCATCCGCATCACCGGCGCGGGTCTGGTGGAGAGCCATCCCCACGACATCACCATCACCAAGGAAGCGCCCAACTATTCCAGCAATAAGTAAGCCTACGCTGCACCTTGCAGCAGCAACGGCGGCGTCCCTGCGTCCGAAAGGGCCATGGGGGCGCCGCCTTTTTCGTACATAGACAGCAGGGAACCACAGAAAGACCTTTGTCAAGGATTATTTTCTCTCCCTCCTAAAAAATTAAAGCCAGACGTTCCTTTTGTTATGAAACAGTCTAAAGAACGCCTGACTTTTAGTTAGCAAGTATTACTTTCTTTT
>CAKTYE010000069.1 GCA_934631985.1 uncultured Clostridia bacterium
CCATCATGGTATCCATCATGCCGATGGTGACGGCAAGCAGCTGTTCAAGCATCAGCGGAACCAGTAAGCGCCGCAAGTCTTCCTTTGAAAACAACAAGGTTCCCGTGCCTCCCATAAATCAAGAATGTTTTCATTATAGCGCAGTTTTTGCCGGATGCAAGTGGGAAAAACGCATTTTTAGCGGATAGCGGCAGCTTGACAGCCATGATATGCTGACAAGTAGGAGGTGCAACAAAATGCACGAAGGATTTGTATCCTTGCAGGAGGTTTATCCTGCTGTTTCTGTCGAGCTGCGCTACGCTACGCCGCATAACCTGACTGGAAAGCCGCTGGACGGCTATCATGCGCAAAAAGCGCTTGTAACAGCAGAGGCCGCACAAGCCTTTGGAAAAGCGCTGTCCACATTACAGGCACAGGGCTATGGCGTACTGATTTACGATGCGTACCGTCCGCAAAAGGCAGTAGACTGCTTCTTACGCTGGAGCCAACAACCCGAGGATGGAACTACCAAGGAGGAATTCTATCCCGAGCTTGAGAAAACGAAGCTTTTCCCGCTCGGCTATATTGCCCTGAAATCTGGTCACAGCCGCGGCTCTACCATAGATTTGACCTTAACGAACACGGCAGGAACACCACTGGATATGGGCAGCTGCTTTGACCGCATGGGAGCTATTTCACACCATGGCTATACGCAGCTTCCCCCTGAGGTGCTGGCCCGCCGGAAGCTCCTGCGCAAGGCTATGGAGGACGCAGGCTTTCGTCCCTATGAAAACGAATGGTGGCACTACACCCTGGCAAACGAGCCATGCCCGGATACTTATTTCGATTTTGACATTCGTTGAACAAAGAAAATGCTCCTCATCGGCAAGCGCCACAGCCTGCCGTGAGGAGCATTTTTTAGTCCTGAATAGATACCAGATCACCGTTTTGCTTGCAAATGTGATTCGCAGGAACCACGCCACGGACACTGGTCAGTGGGTACACGCGAGCGCCTCGCCCAATAACTGTGCCGGGATTCAGCACCGAGCCGCAGCCGACCTCTACATCGTCTGCCAGCATCGCGCCGACTTTCTTGCGGCCTGTTTCCATGCGCTCCTCACCCTGCTTAATGACGACCAGCTTCTTGTCGCTCTTGACATTCGAGGTAATGGAGCCTGCCCCCATGTGACTGCGATAGCCCAGAATGGAATCGCCCACATAATTATAATGCGGCACCTGCACATGATCGAAAAGGATCACGTTCTTCAGCTCCGTGGAGTTGCCCACTACGCAGCCATCACCGACCAATGCGTTGCCTCGAATAAAGGCGCACTGACGCACCTCGGTGTTTTCACCGATGATGCACGGCCCTGTAATGGATGCCGTAGGTGCGACCTGCGCACTTTTAGCGATCCAGACCTCAGGCTGGGGATGATCGTACTTTTCCGGGTCTAATGTCGGTCCCAGCTGACGAATCGTTTCCGCAATGCCGCCCAGTGCTTCCCAGGGATAGGTCACTTGTGATAAAAGCGCCGCTGCCCGCGTATGCGTCAGGTCATACATATCCTTGATGGTCATCATAGCTTGTATTGCCTCCATTTGCTTCCATTAGGTTTGCCCGTTTTGCCCGCGCTTATGCCGCATTACAAGCAGAAGCAGCAGGGCTGCAATTCCCGTTCCCAGCAGTACGCCGCTGGCATCCACGCAAATGTCTGCCAGATCGCAGTACCGCCCGGGAACAAAAAGCTGATGAAACTCATCCGTCAGGGCATACAGCACACTGCCGCCCCAGCTCACCCAGTAAGCATGCCTGATCGCATATTGCTTCGCCTGCAAGCCTGCCAGGAAGCCCAGCAGCGTATATTCCGAAAAATGTGCCAGTGTACGCACCACGCTCTGCCAGAAAAGTACCAGTGCGGCCTGATCCTCGGGGGACATTGCATCATAATCTGTGCGGAACAGACGCAAAAGCCAAATGATTACGCTGCCGCTGGTGCTGTCCGATTCCAGCCCTGACTGTGCCGACATGGCAAAGATGAACACCATGTTCGCAGCGATCAGGCACCAGAGCAGGATACGGACTCGTTTACTGCTGGAAGAGGTCATCTGCTTCACCTCTGAATTGTATCACAAATTTAATACCAATACAAGCCCGACCTGCGGTTTTACTTCGCGCAATACTCTGACAAAATCGCCTTGTAGAAGTCCACGGCAGGCGGCAGCGCCGCAGCAGTCAGGTTCTCATTCACACCGTGAATGCTCGCATATTGCTGCGCGTTGATCTCAATGGGTGCAAAGCGGAGGGCATTGTCCGTCACGTCTCCATAATACTTTGCGTCTGTGCCGCCTGTCATGACGTAAGGCGCTACGCCGTAACCGGGGTAAATTTCCCCTGCCACCTTTTCCAGCAGCTTGAAGGGCGCAGCCGTATAGTCCACAGGCTTGCAAGGCTGATCCTGATAGATCACCTCGGTCTCCAAATCATATTTCGCAGCCAGGTTCTTCATGATCGCAATGCTCTCCGCATTGGGCTGATGGTGGATAAAGCGCATGTTCGCCGTAACGTAGGCTTCAGAGGGCAACACATTCAGTCCATCAGCACCCTTTGCCGTGGTAAAGGCGCAGGTCGTCTGCATCATGGCAGCACCCGCAGGGCTGATGGCGGGCATCAGCTTTTTTACCACTGGCCCGAACAGCCACAGATTCGCAAAAATGAGCTTCATGGCAAACGTCATGTTCGGCGCCATGCGGCTGAACATTTCCCGCACGGTCGGCGTGATCTCCACGCGGAAGGGATTGTGCTTCTCCACATCCGCCATGAATGCACCCAAACGGGGCAGCGGCGTTTTCTTTCCCGGCGCACTGGCATGACCGCCCTTGCTCCGAGCAATGAATTTCAAATCGCCGTAGCCCTTTTCCAGCACACCGACCACACAATAGCGTCCCTTGACGCCGCCGATGGGGTTTTGCATAATCATGCCGCCCTCATCCATCAGCATGCCAAGATGTACCTTGCGCTCCTTGAGCCACGCCACAATGGAGGGCGCGCTGTCGCCGCTCCACTCCTCTGTGCAAGAGGAGGTGATGTATACGTCCGTTTCAGGTTCCCAGCCATTTGCAAGCAGCTCCTCCAGCGCTTGCAGCTCGCACATTAGGCTGCCCTTGGTGTCTACGGTACCACGTCCCCAAACACGTCCCTCTTGGTCAATGTCTCCGGAGAAGGGCGCATGCTCCCAGCCCTCGGCAGGCGCAGCCACCACATCATGATGGCTCATGAGCAGGATCGGTTCCTTGCCGCTGGGGTGCTTGGCCTTGTAATAGATCACAAGACCTTCTCCAGGATGTGCTATCTCGCATTTTTCAAACACATGCGGGAACAACGCAGGCAGGGTTTCCTGAAAGCGCCGGAATTTGCTTCGATTCGGATCAAAACGGCTGGAAACCGTCTCCTGCTTCACCATCGCAGAGAGCTTTTCGCCGTAAGCCTTCGCACGGGCAGGATCAGCCTTAGGCGGCGTTGCCGTCAGTGCAGCCGTCGGCTTAAGCATAGCGGCGCGTACAGCACACACTGCAAGTAGCACAACAATCAGAGCTAAAAGGCCCAGCAAAATATAGAGTGCAATCATTCGTTCAAGGCTCCTTTCTTATAGAACAGCCAGGCTACCGCAATGGTCAGGCCGCCAATGACGATCAGCAGCACACTGGTCTGCTTGATCAGGCTGGGCATCAAGATGCACACCAGACTAGACAGCACCAGCGGAATTGCAGCAAATTTCTTGCCCTTCAGGAAATATTTCAAGCCCAGTGCGCCAAAAAGCGCGGGTACCACATTATCAAACGCAGGGGTCAGCACAGGGCTTTCCAAAACCGGCTGAAGCGGCACCAGCAGCAGCACGCCCAGGGCCAGCACCAGCACCGTCACCAGCGAGCTAGTTGCTACCGACAACGTGGAAATCACTTCATTTTCCGGCGTACCGACCTTGGTATGGGCAAGATCCCGCGCGTTGATGGCACAGGGAATCTTCAGGTTGGAAAGATTGCCCGTGATAAAGCTCAGATAGCTAGCACCGCTGCCCAGCATAGGAACATAAATCAAATATTCCACTACGCTGACGGGATAGTAGATGATAGCGACGTTGAAAAAGCCGCGCCAAAAGGTGTTCATGTCCGGCATTGCGTGCAGTACAAGACCCATCAGGAAGGGAATCCCCAGCAGCACCAGCAGACAAACCAGCGTCCAGCACCGTCCCATGCGATGAATGCCCCGATTGTATTGTGCAAACCAGCTTTCCTTTTCTGTTGAAGGCTGCGATACGTTTTGCTGTTTCATGGCTTCTCCCTCCTTACACATGTCCGTTCAGCAGCACTGCCGCTGCCATGCCGATCAGCATGCTGGCTGCCAGGTCAAAGTTTTCCAGCCACTGCACATGGCATTTCCGCTCCAGCACCTCGCAGACAGCCATTGCCGCAGCTGCCACCAGCGAGGTGATAAGCGGGAGCCAGGAGGCCTGCGCGGCCTGCCCCACATAGCTGCCGATGTACGCCGCGCACATGCCAACAAACATGGCAATCATGGCCCAGTCGCCAAAGGAAGTCTTGCTTTCGCTGGGCTTCTGTGCCTTATTGCCATTCAGCTTTTTTGCATAAGCCTTCAGGGTAAACAGGCTCAACAGCGCGCCGCCCAAAATGCCGGCAGTCATCACCAATGCGATGGTCACAAATGCCTGCGGCGTCATTTCCGAAATTTTCAAGCCTGTCAGCCCGATGCCCTTTGCGGCGATTTCCGCCACGTTGACCTCGTATTGCAGGTTGCCGATGACCGAAAGCCGAAGCCACGGCAGCGGAATGCCCATGCTGCCCGACAGCGCCACCACGCCCAGCAAAATGCTGAACGCAGGCAGCACCGTAAAGGTAGCGCTGGAAATGACCGCTTTCTTCAGCACCGCACGGTCCATTCCCAGGCGGATACCAGCGCGCCAGCTTTTCACACCGAAATGTACGCACATGGCGACGACCACAAGGATCGCACCGCCGACCAGCGCATAGAGAATCGGCGCGTTCAGCTGCTCCAAAAGACTGTTCATAGAGATTCCTCCTTTATCCATTGGGGGAAATGAGTGCAAATAAATACACTATTCTCTTATTATAGCCGCAGAGCCGTTCAATTGCAAGCCGCGATTCCACTTGCTGTGCGCATAATCCTGGCCTTACAGCATATCTTACGAAGGGAGGTGGGCTTCAATGTCTAACACGCAAGGCACAAAGACGGTGACGTGGCGCTCTCTGGTCGTGCTGCTGATCGTTACGCTGGGGCTGGCGGGACTTTCTACATTTCTAACGCGCAACAGCATGAATGTCTATACGGAATTATCGCTTCCAGCTTACGCGCCGCCCGGCTGGTTTTTTCCTGTTGCCTGGAGCATCTTGTATCCCGCCATGGCAGTTGCAGCCTGGCTCTATCTGCGTCAGGAGAATGGTAATGCACTGCCGTCTCTTGCATTCTATTTTATTCAGCTGCTTGTCAACGTCATTTGGCCTATTCTCTTTTTCCTGCAAAAGGCCTGGGGACTGTCCTTTATCTGGCTCGTTCTGCTGCTGGCGCTCGCGCTGCTGACAGGCTTGCGTTTTTTCCGAAAGAGTAAGGCTGCAGGGGCGCTTTTTCTCCCTTACCTGCTATGGCTCACCTTCGCCGCTGTGCTGAACTTTGCGATTGCCCGCATGAATTAAATGAAAATAACAGCCCCCAGAACTTGGAGGCTGCTGTCATCAATTGTACTCAACGGTCTTTTGATAGGCTTTATAAGTGGAAGTGCAAAGAAGATTTCTGCTGACCTCTTCGCCATTTTTGTACCATACCTGATACGTCTCCACCACATAGCCCGTGCGCGCCTTTACCGTGTCCTTCTGCGTCCCCGCAAGCAGGCTGGTATTCTGCACATATTTCGTACCCTCCGGGGCAGGAATCGTCTTGGTCACAACGCTTTGCAGGTCGATGGTCATACCGTCTGGCAGACCCACGCCGTAAATTTCAACCGTGACTTTCCGATTCGCATAATACGCCACAATGAAAATGGGATTATCTGTATTATTTTTGAATTTGAAGTCTAGATTAGGCCAGTTCACCGTAGCGTCCATGCCCTTTTCTACATAGCTGCTGGGCCAGGCATGGGGAGATCGATACACAATTTCTAGATTGGCTCGCGCCACTGCATTGAACAGCGTTGAGGAGGTTTGGCAAACGCCGCCGCCCACATCAGGCACATTTTGTCCGCCAGAGATCGCAACGGCCTCCTTGTAGCCCTTCTCCACAGTGCGCTTGCCCGTTGCCTCATTAAAGGAGAACACCTCCCCCGGCATGACCGTCGTGCCGTTAATAGCGTTCGCTGACAACTCGATATTCGTGTTGCGGTTCGCATTTTTCGTCGTTGTCGTGGTGTACGAGGAAATCATCTTGAAGGAGTTCATCAGCTCCGTCTTGGTGGTTCCCGCCAGCAGAATTTCCGGCTCAATGGTCATGGTCGCAAAGCTGTCGCCGCTGTCCAGCGCCGTAACGACCCGATTATACAGCTCGTCGCCATCCACATACACGCCAGGCTCATCCTCACTGAAGGAAAAGGCCTTCGTGTCAAAATTGAAGGTCGTGACCTGTGCATCAATTGGATCGCGGTTAACATATGCGACAATGCTGTCCGTCAAGGTTCGAATTGTCGCCTTGTCATAGGTCATTTCCGTGTACATGCTTACAGGCTCGCTGCGCAGCTTCAGGGCCTCGTTCAGCCGTTCCTGAAAGGGTGTGACACCCGTGCCGCGAATGGCGGCTGTATTCGTCCGCCCCAGCGCATAAGCCTTTGCCAGCACTTCTTCATAATTCCGTGTCAGCGGAACACGGCTGGAATCAATCGCCCAGCTTTTGTTGCCGATGTTAATCGTAATGCTGAACAAGCCTGCCGTGTCGGTATGGGCGGCCTTCAGCGTTTCCTCTGCTTCCACCATGGTCATGCCGCCCAGATGAATATCATCCACATACACGCCAGGGAAAATAGTATCTGTCGCCATGTATTGGCGATACGCCGCATAATCACTATAGGCTTTGGGATTCAGCGAAATGATTGCGCCGTTCATAAAGGCGTAATTCGGCATTTCGCTCCATGTTACACCCAGCAGCTGCGGTGCAGCAAAAAGCGCCAATGCGCCAATACCCAGCAGGCACAGCAGAATCACCGTTGCGTAAAGCGCGCGATGCTTTCGCTTCTTCCGCGGCTTCTTTCCCTTAGGCGGCTCTGAGGGCATGCCGCCCGTCGGCTGATGATAGGCTGAGCGATCATACTGCTGCTGAAGCTCATCGGTGCGGCCCAACGGCTGCTTTCCCGGATTTTGCCAGTTGTCATCCTGCTGCTGTCTATTTTGTGCATAAACAACACGCGGGCGGCGGACGTAGCCGCTGCCCTGCGTTGCTTGTGTGCGTTGGTCCTGGGACCAGTCCTGCATGCGCGTTCCTCCCGCAAAAGCTTCGTTCCATCAAAGGAAACGCATCAGCGTCACTTTTTCATGCTATCCATGTGTGCCATTTTATAGGACAAAATCTGCAAGCTGTCGCTCAGGTGAACGTTTACAACAACCGTCTCGGACGAATGCTGCAGATCCGTGGGTGCAAAGTTCCACACAGCCTTCACCCCGCAGGCAGCCACGCGATCCATGGTTTGCTGCGCCACTGTAACAGGCAGGGTCAGCACCGCCACATCAATGCAGTGATCCTGAAGATAGTTCTCCAAATCATCCATGGGGAAAATCGGAATGTTCCCCAAGCGCGTTCCCACCTTGGCGGGATCCACATCGAACATGGCTTCTACCTCAAAGCCCTCACGAATGAACGAGCGATACTGCGCCACAGCGCTGCCCATGTTGCCTGCGCCGATCACGATCATGCGATGCTGACGATCCAGGCCCAAAATCTTGCCGATGTGATCCTTCAGCTCGGACACGGTGTAGCCGTAGCCCTGACGGCCAAAGCCGCCAAAGCAATTTATATCCTGGCGAATCTGCGAAGGCGTCAGCTGCATACGCTCTCCCAACTGCTGGGAGGAGATATGCTTAATATCCTGTGCCTCCAGCTCACGCAAATGACGATAATACCCGGGAAGGCGGCGAATCACCGCATCAGACACATACCCTGCCATATGATTGCTTGCCCCTCTCTACCCTGCATCTATGGTACAGGTGCTTTAATCAAGTTATTATAACATGTTTTTTTACAATATGCAAGAATCAATTCGCCCTGTTCCCGTTTTTGACATCCATATCAATTTCGGTGGTTACGCACTGGCCCACGAATCAAGTCGCCCGGTGTGACCGCAAACGGGAACCGCATAGTCAGCAGTGTTCCTGCCACGCCATAGGTCGTAAGCTCTTCGCTTTCACCTGCAATATGAAATGTCGGAGCCGACATTGTTCGAACACCGTCCGGCTGTAGGACGCTCCACGCATCTCCCGCGTAAAAACGATTCTTTAACTGCACCTGTGCCATGCCATCTGCATCGCTTTCCGACATGACACGCCCGACATATTCCGCCGATTGATGGAATCCCTCTGCACCACCCGGCTGTGCAGGCGCACCGCACAAAAAACCCGTATCGCTGTCGCGGTGGCTGGCGCAGTCCAACTCCTGCATCAGCTGCGGCAGCGCCGCCCTGAACACATCTTCGCCCTGTGCCAGCAGATCAAGTGCGCGGCGATAGGCCGCAACAACCGTTGCGACATAGTATTCCGTTTTCATGCGGCCCTCGATCTTCAGGCTTGAAACCCCTGCATGGACCAGCTCCGGCATCAGCGGCATCAGGTTCAAATCCTTTGCTGAGAAAATATAGGTGCCGTTATCATCTTCGCTTACCGGCAGATATTCCCCCGGGCGCTTCTTTTCCATGACGGCATATTCCCAACGGCAGGGCTGTGCACAGGCTCCCTGATTGCCGCTGCGTCCCGTCAGCGCTGCACTGAGCAGGCATCGCCCGGACCAGGCCACGCAGGAAGCGCCATGCACAAAGGTCTCCAGCTCTATGTCATCGCCGACCGTCACATGTAGCCTTTCAATACGTGACAGACTCATTTCCCGTGCAAGAATGACGCGCTCGCACCCCAGTGCCTGGTAATGCCTGACAGCAGGCGTATTAACAGTGCTTGCCTGTGTGCTGACATGCAGCGTCAGCTCAGACACATGTTCCCGTAAAGTGCAGATCGCACCTAAGTCGCTGACGATCGCCGCATCCACGCCAAGGGCAACAGCCTCCCGCGCAGCAGCAACAAAGCCCTGCATCTGGTCATCATAGGGAAAGATATTCATGGTCACATAGAATTTCTTTCCCTGTGCATGGCAAAGTGCAACCGCCTCGCGCAACTCCGCCGCGTCAAAATTACCTGCAAAGGCCCGCAGACCATAGTGCTTCATACCGCCGTATACTGCGTCCGCGCCAAAGCGAAGCGCAGCCCTGAGCTGCTCCATGCCGCCAGCGGGTGCGAGCAGCTCAGGCATCTTTTGCGCTTGCGTCACTTACTTGATCCCCCTGGATTCATCATAGGCCTGCCATAGCGGCGCATAAATCGCGACCGCCTGATCATGCTCTGCCTGGGTCTTGGAGAAATACAGTTCGCCGCTCTCGGGATCCTTGGAGCAGAAGTAGAGATAATTTTCCGCAACGAAGGTCTCGTCAGGATACAGCGCCGCTGTAATTGCCTGCGCCGACGGATTGCAGATAGGACCAATGGGCAGCCCTGCATACTTGTAGGTATTGTAGGGCGAATCCACCTGCAAATCGCTGTTGCTCAGGTTCATTTTGCGTACACCCGTAATATAGTGGATCGTCACGTCGCTGCCTAGCTTGATCCCCTGCTTCAAACGGTTGTGGAACACTGCTGAGACCTTCGTGAAGTCCGCCGCCTTGGCTTCCTTCTCAATCAGCGAAGCGAGCGTGATCACTTCATCCATGGTCATGCCCAGCTCCGTGGCGCGGGTCTGATATTCCGACGGGAACACCGCTTCCGTCTGCGAAAGCAGCTTGCGCAGCAGCTCCTCATCCGTTGCGGAAATATACACCTCATAGGTATTCGGGGCCAGATAGCCCTCCAGCACATATTTCCGTTTGCTGACATTCGCAGTTGCTTTCACATCGGCAATGTAATAGTAATCCGTGAATGCATCCCCTGTGCGGCAAAGCTCCAGGAAAGCCTCTTTATCCTGAATCACGCCATCAGAGACCAGTTTGTCTGCAAATTCCTCAATCGTCCAGCCTGGGATCAGCGTAATGTTCCGTACAATGGGATTCCCATCGCCAGTGGTCAGCTGATCAGCGATCTCCGTCATCGTCATGGAACGCTTGAGCTTGTAATTACCTGCCTGGATCTTCTGCCCCATGCCTGCGAAGTCGCAGTAATACTTAAACACAGAGCGATTGTGAATCAGCCCGGCTTCTTCCAGATTATTGGATACGCGCGTCAGGCTTTGACCGCTTTCCACCGTGAAGCCGATCTCCTCCTGATTGTCAGGCTCCATGGGCGAAAAAAAGCCATCGTAAATTTTCGTCCAGCCGGTATAAAGCAGGCCGACCACAACAACAAGCACCGCACATGCAATCAGGATAGGCCGCAGCACATTCCACAGCCCACTGTACCAGTACAGGCCGTACTCCCGCTCATCCCGCATGGTGCGGTAGGTATAATTACGCTTCGTTTTTCTTCGTTTCACGCAGCGTACACCTCCTGATCGTTATTCCATCTTGGGAAGACCCAGGTCAATGTCTGCCGCTTCCGTCAGAATTTTGAAAATATCTGCCATGGCCTGCTGCATACGCATTTCGCTGAGCAGATACGCTGACACCTCGGGTTTGCTGAACAGCAGCGTAGTAATGCCGGAAAAGCGCTGCATATCTTCCGCATCGCCCTGCTGACCAGCCATGGCCGCCATCTGCAAAGACATTTGCAGTTTTTTATATTCCCGAATCAGTGCTGCGGTGGTTTCATCCCCCATCACTTCTTTCCGAAGCCGATGGTATTCCTGCCATTCATCGCTGGCCTTGATTGCGTTTGCCAGACTGTGCGCCTGATCGTACTGCATGCTGATTTTCATCCTTTCCATGTTGCGTACTGACTTCATCAGTATACCCATTTTCAGCAGGGAACACAAGTACCAACTGCTTCCCTGCAAAACCTAACGGAAATGCCCTGGCTTTTCCTGCATGACCTGGAAATATCCGGCACAGGCGCTTAGCATCCGTTATCAGGTATGCCTGTGCCCTTCACAAAATATTTTCATAAAGAATGCGCCGATCCCGCTCAGGCAGTGATCGGCGCATGCATGCTTCGTTTTTTGTTAAATCTCCACAATGATCGGCAGGATCATGGGATTCCGCTTGATCTTTTCATAGATGTAGCGGTGCAGCTCATCCTTGATGCGATTCTTCAGTGCAGGCCATTCCTCGCCCTCCAGCTTGCCCGAGGACAGCAGAATGGAGCGCACGACCTCACGAGTGCTTTCAATGATGTCCTCGTTCTCGCGGACATAGATAAAGCCGCGGCTGATGATGTCGGGGCCGCTGACCAGCACACCCTGATCCCGATCAATTGCCATAACGACAATGATCAGGCCATCCTGGGACAGATGCTTGCGGTCACGCAGCACCACATTGCCCACGTCGCCGATACCCAGGCCATCCACCAGCACGCCGCCGGTAGGGATCTGCTCGCCCAGCGACAGGCTGGTCGCATTCATCTCAATGACCTGTCCCATTTCAGGGATGACGATATTCTTGCGGCTCATGCCCATGCTTTCCGCCAACTCTGCATGCTGCCACAGCATACGATATTCACCGTGAACGGGAATGAAATACTGCGGCTTCACCAGCGCGTGCATCAGCTTCAATTCCTCCTGCCGCGCATGGCCCGAGGTGTGGACCTCAGCCATCGCCTCATACACCACCGTTGCGCCGCAGCGGTACAGCTGGTTAATGACGCGGCTGATGAACTTCTCGTTGCCGGGAATGGGCGTGGCGGAAATGATGACCATATCGCTCTGACGGATTTGCAGCTTGCGATGCTCGGAATAGGCCATACGGGTCAAGCCTGCCATCGGTTCGCCCTGGCTGCCCGTCGTCATCACCAGAATCTCATTGTCAGGATACTGGTCGATGTTGTCCACATCCACGATGCACTCCTCGGGCACATGCAGTTCACCGATCTGCATCGCAACGCGGCTGACATTGACCATGCTCCGTCCAATGAAGCACACCCGCCGTCCATACCGCATGGCACAGTCAATGACCATCTGCATACGGTGGATGTTGCTGGCGAACATTGCCACAATCACGCGGCCCTTCGCCTCACGGAACTGATTATCAAAGGTCACGCCGATCTTCTTTTCGCTGATGGTGTGGCCCGGACGCTCCACGTTGGTGGATTCGCACAAAAGGGCGAGTACACCGCGTTCGCCCAGCTCAGCAAAGGATGCCAAGTCGGTCACATGACCGTCCACAGGCGTGTAGTCCACCTTAAAGTCGCCAGATACCACCACTGTGCCAGCCGGGCAGGTCAGTGCAATGGCGCATGCGCCTGCAATGGAGTGGCTCACATGAATAAACTTTGCCGTGAAATACTTGCCCAGGCGTACCTCGTCCCGGGGAGATACCACCTGCATGGGGATACCGGAAACCCGATACTCCTTCAGCTTCAGGTCAACCAGCGCCAGCGTCAGTTTCGTACCGTACAGCGGCGCGGGAACCTGCTTGAGGATATAGGGCGTTGCGCCGATGTGATCCTCATGACCGTGGGTGAACAGATAGCCGCGCACATTCTTTTTCTTTGCTACCAAATAGGACACGTCCGGGATGACCAGGTCAATGCCCAGCATATCCTCCTTCGGGAAAATGGACCCGCAGTCCACCACTACAATATCGTCCTCATATTCAAAGACGGTCATGTTCTTGCCGAT
>CAKTYE010000070.1 GCA_934631985.1 uncultured Clostridia bacterium
ATGGAAAAGCCGGACGTGGACGCCATCGAGGGCCTGTCCCCCGCCATCTCCATCGACCAGAAAACCACCAGCCGCAACCCGCGTTCCACCGTGGGTACGGTGACGGAGATCCACGACTATCTCCGCCTGCTGTATGCCCGCATCGGTATTCCGCACTGCCCCAACTGCGGCAAGGAGATCCGCCAGCAGACCATCGACCAGATGGTGGACGCGATCACCACCTACCCCGAAGGGACGCGCATGCAGGTGCTTGCGCCCATCGTCCGCGCCCGCAAGGGCGAGCATGCCAAGCTGCTGGATGAGGCTCGCAAAAGCGGCTTTGTACGGGTGCGCATCGACGGCGAAATGTATGAGCTGGACGATACCCCCCAGCTGGATAAGAAAAAGAAGCACACCATCGAGCTGGCCATCGACCGACTGATCCTTCGCCCCGGCAAGGAGTTTCGCCAGCGGCTGACCGACTCGCTGGAAACGGCCTGCACCCGCTCCGGGGGACTGGTCATCATGGACCTGTTCGACAAGGGCGAGCTGCTGTTCAGCCAGAACTATGCCTGTCCCGACTGCGGCATCAGCATCGAGGAGCTTGCGCCCCGCATGTTCTCCTTCAACAGCCCCTTCGGCGCATGCCCCACCTGCTCCGGCCTGGGTACGCTGATGAAGATCAGCCCGGACATCCTTTTCCCGGATAAAAAGCTGTCCCTGCGGCAGGGCGCGCTGAACGCCATGGGCTTCAACACGGCAGATGAAAACGGTATTGCGGCGCAGTTCTTCCGCGCCATGGGCGAGAAATACGGCTTCACCATGGACACCCCGGTGGAGCAGTTTTCTCCGGAGGCCTGGAAGGCCATTCTGTACGGCACGGGCAAGGAAAAGGTGACCATCGCCTACGAAGGGGCCACGGGCCAGGGCTCCTACAGCACGCCGTTTGAGGGCGTGATCCCGACGATTCAGCGGCGCTATGAGGAAACCAGCAGCGATACAATGAAGCAGGCCTATGAGGAATACATGGCAGAGGAGCTTTGCCCCGACTGCCATGGACAGCGCCTGAAGCCCGAAGCGCTGGCAGTCACCGTGGGCGGGAAAAATCTGGCGGAGGTTTCTGCCATGAGCATCACGGACTGCCGCGCCTTTTTCCAGGGCCTGACGCTGACAGAGAAGGAGCGCATGATCGCCACGCAGATTTTGAAGGAGATCAACGCGCGGCTGGGCTTCCTGGTGGACGTGGGCCTGGGCTATCTGACGCTGGGCCGGGCAGCGGCGACGCTTTCCGGCGGCGAGGCCCAGCGTATCCGGCTGGCGACACAGATCGGCTCCTCTCTGATGGGCGTGCTGTATATTCTGGATGAGCCGTCCATCGGACTGCATCAGCGGGACAACAACAAGCTGCTGGCGACGCTGAAGCACCTGCGGGATCAGGGCAATACGCTGATTGTGGTGGAGCATGATGAGGACACCATGTACGCGGCAGACTGGATCGTGGACGTGGGTCCCGGCGCGGGCATCCACGGCGGCAAGATCGTGGCGCAGGGTACGGTGGAGGACATCAAGGCCTGCCCGGAAAGCCTGACGGGCCAATACCTTTCCGGGGCAAAGAAAATTGCCGTACCCGCCAAGCGCCGCAAGCCCACGGGCTGGTTGAAGGTCATCGGCGCGCAGGAGCATAACCTGAAAAACATTGACGTGAAGGTGCCGCTGGGGGTGCTGTGCTGCGTGACGGGCGTGAGCGGCTCGGGCAAAAGCTCCCTGGTGAACGAGATCCTTTACAAGCATCTTGCCAAGGTGCTGAACCGTGCCAAGACCCGCCCCGGCAGGTTTGAGCGCATGGAGGGTGTAGAGCAGCTGGACAAGATCATCTGCATCGACCAAAGCCCCATCGGGCGCACACCCCGCAGCAATCCCGCCACCTACACGGGGCTGTTCGACCTGATCCGCAAGGTGTTTGCCATGAGTCCCGAGGCCAAGGCCCGGGGCTACAAGGAGAACCGCTTCTCCTTCAACGTGAAGGGCGGACGGTGCGAGGCCTGCTGCGGCGACGGTCTGTTGAAGATCGAGATGCACTTCCTGCCGGATATTTACGTTCCCTGCGAGGTCTGCAAGGGTCACCGCTACAACCGTGAAACGCTGGAGGTGACCTACAAGGGAAAGAATATTTACGATGTGCTGGAAATGAACGTGGAGGAGGCCATGACCTTCTTCGAGAATCATCCGCCCATTCTGCGCAAGTTGGAAACACTCTATGACGTGGGACTGGGCTACATGAAGCTGGGGCAGGCCAGCACGACGCTTTCCGGCGGCGAGGCCCAGCGCATCAAGCTGGCGACGGAGTTGAGCCGCCGCGCCACGGGCCGCACCATTTATCTGCTGGATGAGCCGACCACCGGCCTGCACATGGCGGACGTAGACAAGCTCATCAGCGTGCTTCAGCGCCTGACCGATGCGGGCAACAGCGTGCTGGTCATCGAGCATAATCTGGACGTGATCAAGGTGGCGGACTACCTGATCGACCTTGGCCCCGAGGGCGGCGACGCAGGCGGTACCATTGTTGCCGCCGGTACGCCGGAGCAGATCTGCAAGTGCAGCAAGTCCTATACAGGCGAATATTTGAAGCCCATGCTGGAGCGGAAGTAAGAAAAACCGGCAGCATGGGAAAAGCACAGCCCCGACCTCCACAGAGGTCGGGGCTGCTGCATTTTCCTATTCACCTTTTGCGTGTGACCCAGTTCAGCAGCGGCATGACCAGAAAGATGATCCATCCCGGATGCCACAGGTTGCAGTAGCAGCCCAGCAGCAGATAAATGATGGTCACCATCACCGGGTTGCCCAGCAGCCGCAGATAGCCGCGCTCATCATTGGGCAGGTAAAACAGCGGAATGGTCAGAAAAATGATCCACCCCGGGTGCCACAAATGAAAGGCGAACCCCAGCACCAGATAGATCACCGTCACCAGCAGCAGATAGGGAAAATCCTGCCGGAAGCGGGGACGCACCTCCGCGTCCTTCGGCGGATCGTAAAAGCTGCCCTCGGGCAGGGGATCCTGCTGCACCAGCGCATCCAGCGAGCAGCCATAGAGCTTCGCCAGCGCCAGCAGATTGTCTGTGTCGGGGGAGGCCTCCGCTCGTTCCCATTTCGATACGGCCTGACGGCTCACCCCCAGACGGGCCGCCAGCTCCTCCTGGGACAAGTTGTGCTGCTTGCGCAGCTGGGTCAGCCTTGCGGCAAGCGCTAATGTCATAAGCTTCCTCCTGTATGTTGGATAGGCTTATTGTAGCACAGTTGGGCCTGCCGCGCCAGCAGCTTCTGTTTGCAAACCGCCGCCGCAACCAAAGGTTGCGGAAAAACCAGGGTGCCTCCTGCCGAAAAATGCCTGCCGCGCTGCCACGTTTTGTGAAACATTTGCAATTCCCGGCAGGCTTCGATATAATAGCGGTAGTTTCATGAAGGTAGGAGGATTTTCCGCATGAAGATCGGGCGGATCGTTGGACGTGCCTGGCAGGCTTACCGGGCGCATTGGTCGGATTTGATGCAGGGGCTTTTGTTGCAGCTTGTGGTGTGCCTGATGGCGCTGGCCCCCCTGCTTTTCCTTTCAAAGGCGGAGACGACTCCGCTGGCGCTGCTGTCCCCGGTGCTTTTTGTGCTGCTGGGGCTGCCCCTTCGGCAGAACGCAGCACTAGGCTTGAAGCGCACCCTGGCAGGCGAGCGCTTTACCACCCCGGCGCTGGTCTCCTTTGACCATTATGGCGGGAAGCTGGTCAGCGGCTTGCACACGGGGCTTTGGCTGCTGGTGTGGGCGCTGCCCTGTCTGGCTATCACCGTTGCGTTCCAGCTGGCCTATCAGGGCATGGTGGATGCTTTCACGCTGATGCGGTTCTTCATGGATCTGGGCGGCGGCAAGTTCACCGTGGGCATCGTGGTGGCGCTGGGCATCTATGCCCTGACGCTGGTGCTGGTGCTGGTGGGCATGGCGTTCTGCTCCTGGCGGCGGCACGGTCGCGCACAGGGGCTTTCCCGCAAGGCTGCCAAGGAGCATCGCGGCAAGCTGATGGTGGTGAACCTGATCGGCGCGCTGACCTTCGTTCCCTTCCTGGCGGTTGTGGTCATCATCAGCCACGGATACCTGTCCCAGCTGGTCGCCGCCTTGAGCAGCTTCGCCACCGGGAACGTAACGCTGCCCCCGCTGACGGGCAATCTCTGGCTGATCGCTGCGGCCTTCGTTGTGTTGTTCCTGCCCCTTGCGCCCCTGAAGGCGCTGCTGCCTGCCGCCTTTGCGCAGACCCTTGCGGAGGAAAAGCATCATGAGGCTTGATCGCTGGCTGACCACGCTGGGCATGGGCAGCCGTTCCGAGGTGCAGCGGCTCATTCGATCCGGCAAGGTGACGGCGGCAGGCGAGACGGTGCGCGACCCAGGCCGGGATTTTCCCCCCGAGACCACGCCGCTCATTGTGCGCGGCGAGTCGGTGGACGGGCGGCTGACCCGGCATGTGATGCTGCACAAGCCTGCGGGGCTGCTCACCGCCGCACGGGATAAAAAGCAGCCCACCGTCATGGACATTTTCCCCGCATGCTATGCCGCCATGGGCTGCATGCCTGTAGGCCGCCTGGACAAGGACACCACGGGGCTGCTGCTGCTGACCACCGATGGCGAGCTGAATCACCGCCTGCTGTCACCCCGGCGGCATGTTTGGAAGACCTATGAGGCCGAGGTGGACGGCCCGCTTTCCGCTGCCGATGTGGAGGCCTTTGCGCAGGGCATCCCCCTGAGCGACTTCACGGCCCTCCCGGCAGAGCTGGAAATCCTCTCCTCCGGGCCGCTGTCCGCAGTGGCGCGGGTGCGGGTGCATGAGGGCAAGTTCCACCAGATCAAGCGCATGTTTGAAGCCCGGGAACGCGCGGTGGTGCGGCTCTCCCGGCTGACCTTCGGCTCCTTGACGCTGGACCCTGCCCTGGAGCCGGGTGCATGGCGGGAGCTGACGGCGCAGGAGATTGCCGCGCTTTATCAGGACGCGGACATGGAGGCGAAGCAATGAACGATCAGTATTACACCCGGGAGCCTGCCAGCGCCTCCCATCCCGTAAGCTGCACGGTGCTTTTCCGCGGACACAGCCTGCGCTTTGAGACGGACGCCGGGGTGTTCTCCAAGGGCGAGCTGGATCAGGGAACGGCGCTGCTGCTGGAAGCCCTTCCGCCGCTGCATGGCGCGGTGCTTGACCTGGGCTGCGGCTGGGGGCCGGTAGGCATTTCCCTGAAAAAGGACGATCCCGCCTTACAGGTGACCATGGTGGACGTGAATCTGCGGGCGCTGGCCCTCTCCGAAAAAAATGCCCGGCAGAACGGCGTTCAGGCCGAGCTGCTGGAAAGTGACGGCTTTTCCGCTTTGACAGGGCGGCGCTTTGATTGGGTGATTACCAACCCGCCCATCCGCGCAGGCAAGCAGGTGATCTATCAGATGTTCGCTGACGCTGCAGCCTGCCTGAACCCCGGCGGCGGGCTGTGCCTGGTCATTCGCAAGCAGCAGGGCGCAGAAAGCTGCGTCAGGTATCTGAAAACGCTTTTCGCACAGGTGGAACCCCTGAAAAAATCCGGCGGCTTCTGGGTGCTGTGCGCCCGGGAGCCCCTAGCAAAGGAAGGCTGACCATGTTTAGCAAAGAGTATTTTGACGCAGGCATTTACCGCATGGGAACTCACTGCACCAAGTGGGACGGCATGCGCGAGGAACACGGGGAGGGCATGCTTCCCCTGTGGGTGGCGGACATGGATTTTCCCAGCCCGCCCGCCGTACAGCGCGCGTTGCTGGCCCGTGCGGCCCACGGCACCTATGGCTACACCGAAAAGAGCAACGACGACGCCCAGGCGCTCATTGGCTTCTGGAAGCGCCGCCATCATGCGGACATTACCCCGAAGGATCTGATCATGCTTCCCGGCGTGGTGACGGGCATCCGCACGGCGCTGCTGGCGCTGACCCAGCCCGGCGACGGCGTGATCATTCAGACCCCGGTCTATGGGCCGTTCCGCTCCTCGGTGAACCTGACGGGACGCAAGCTGATGGAAAATCCGCTGGTGCGCCGCGCAGACGGCGGCTATGACATGAACCTTGCGCATTTGGAGGAGCTGCTGAAGGCAGGCGCAAAGGCCATGGTGCTGTGCAACCCGCACAACCCGGTCTCCCGGCTGTGGCGCAGGGAGGAGCTGACGGCGCTGTGCGAGCTGCTAGCTCGGTATGACGTGCTGCTGATCTCCGATGAAATTCACGCCGACTTTGCCTATGCCCCCGGAGAATTCGTTTCCTGCCTGAACGTAGCGAAGGGCCGCTTTGTGACCCTGTGCGCCGCCAGCAAGACCTTCAACCTGGCGGGCCTGGAGCAGGCCACCATGGTCTGCCGGGACATGGGCATGCAGGAGAAGCTCAAGGCACAGCTCGTCATGGCTGGTGTGGGCAGCGGCAACATTTTCGCGCTGGAAGCTACCCGTGCGGCCTATAACGAGGGCGACGCATGGCTGGATGATCTGCTGACCTATCTGAACGGCAACCGCCGCCTGCTGGCGGAGCTGGTGCAGGAGCATCTGCCCAAGGCGATGCTGACCCCTATGGAGGCCACCTATCTGGGCTGGCTGGATCTGCGGGCTTACGGCTTCACCTGTGAGCAGCTGACAGAAATGACCCACAAGGCGGGCGTTATGTTTACCTCCGGCACAGCGTTCGGCGCAGAGGGCGAGGGCTTCCTGCGGGTGAATATCGGCTGTCCCGCGGCGCAGCTGGAGGAAGGCATTCTGCGCCTGAAGGTAGCGCTGGAAACTGCGGAGTAAAAGAACATTATAAAAAGCACCGAGCGCTTGCAGTGAGAAAAAAGCTGCAAGCGCTCGATTTTATATTGAATGCTGATCGAAAGCAGAACAAGAATCAAGCAGCAAACTCCCCGCCCCAAAAGCCTCCCCTGAAAGGGTGAGGTGGCCCGAAGGGACGGAGAGGTTCCGTCCCGCCATACAAAAAAGGAGCGCACTCTCAACTTCGGGAGAGCGCTCCTCAAATTCTTATTTTCAAGACAATCCGTTTTACGGCTCCAATATATCACGCCAATTTTCAGGGAAACCTAGCCTGCGATAGGCTGCTTTCGGCAATACAGCGGACCGCCACCAATGACCGTACCAGTTCCAAGATAGGCCCCGCCACCAGTAGAACCGCCACTCTGCTCATCCAGATAAACGGACATCATGTATCCAGTGTATGTGTTATAGGTCATATACGACCAAGTACCAGACTTAGTACCCGTTACAGTCGCACCGTGTGGAACTCGAATGACGATTCCATCATTTGTACTGGGACCAGAGCGCATATTGACAGACCCACCAGTTCCACCATTGTTGTAAGCGTTGACAGTATAATTTGCCATTTCTTTATTCTCCTTATTTTTCAGCTAAGGTTTGCTGGCCAGCTCTTCCTTGCACTCAAATCATAGCTCAAATCAGCCATGGAAGGGAGTGAAGAGTTGGTGTAGAAAAAGTGATAATAAAAGGAAATTGGTGAGAAAGGTACTTAATAGTATATCCTGCATCATTTGTAGATGATGAAGCATAAGCGTTTTGTAGCTTGGTAAGAGCAGATATTATGCCCATTTGTGCTTTTCGGGAACGATTTGCGGAGATCATGGCTCTCAAATGACTGTTTTCGTGGGCATCAATATCCATCGTGATGAATCGTCGGCAGTTAACTCACTTTTCCTTGGCACCCCATCTAAAATTTTTATTTTTTGCAATAAAAATGAAGTATCAATCGTTGAATTAATAGCAGGAGCTTCCTGCATTATTATAGAAAAAAGGGATAGGCAGTTTAGACTAACAAATTAGAAGGAGGAGTTAATGATGAGAACTCGTATTCTACCACTCTTGATAACTATGCTGTTTGCGCTGTCGCTTGCATCAAATGCAGCGGCTAACGAAAATTCTAAGATGACACATGGAACAATCGCCGTAGTAAACAATCCAGATCCTAGTGATCGGCTTAACCTTAGAACAAATCCAAGCCCAGATGCTCCGACGCTTGGGAAATACTATAACGGCACCTATCTTGAGGTGTTAAGCAATGAGAAGAACGGCTGGGTGAAAGTTAGTATTTTTGATCTTGAGGGATACATGATGGCGAAATTCCTAGTGTATCCAGAGCAGCTTGAAGTTGGATCTTCGACAGTCCCATCTGTAAAAATTAACAACATAGGGGGAACTGGCCTGAACTTACGCAAAGCACAATCGACAGATTCATCTTCTCTTGGCCTATACTCGAATGAATCGACGGTTCGGGTATTTGGCGTAAGCGAGACTTGGTGTCATGTGCAAACCGAAGATGGCAACGTTGGCTTTATGCTAAGAGAACAGCTCTCACCTGTTCTTGAGTATCAAAAAAGCAGCAATAGCGCCGTCGTAAACAATCCCAATTCTATCGATCGCCTCAACCTTAGGACAAAGCCGAGTCAAGAAGCTCCATCGCTTGGTAAATACTATAGCGGTACTTCCGTTGAAGTTTTAAGTGGCGATGAAAACGGCTGGACAAAGGTTCGACTCCATACGTTAGAAGGTTATATGATGACCAAATATTTAGTATTTGGTCAAGAACAATTTAAGGTCGGTTATGCTATGCCTTCTGTAAAAATCAACAATACGAAAGGTGTGGGGTTGAATTTACGCCAAGATCAATCAACAAATTCTCCCTCTCTTGGTCTATATAAGAATGGATCAGTAGTTTGTGTATTTGGAGTGAGCCAAACATGGTGTCATGTAAGGACAGAGGATGGAAATGTTGGATTTATGCTGCGAGAGAACTTATCGCCACTCCTTGAGTATAACAGAGTTTCTGCCCCCACTGGCGATGAACTTGAAGGCTCATGGTTTGGAGTGCCAGGAGATCCTATCACAGATGACTTTATGCCCGGAGGAAATGGCTAATTCGTGCATAATATGCAGTAACCGTGATTCACCAAACTGAACATCCTATCCTGTCGAAAATAGAGAAAAAACAGGATGGAGAAGCAAAGAGGGGGCTGTCTCAAAATGACCAAACAAGGTCACAAGAGGCAGAGATTTTGAACGTGCGCGTTCAAAATCTCTTGCTGTTTCATAGCTTTCCAGCCACTACCATTCATCCAGCCTTTGTGATATAATCAGATGTACAGCAAGCCAAACTCAAACAATCCTAAAAAGGAGACGCAATCTGATGGCGAAGAAACAAAAAACAGAGGTAAGGAGCATCATTTATACTGTGAAACGAATTGCTGGGCTGATTCTGCTTTCCATGACAATGTTACTCCTGCCGCTGTCCGCAAACGCTCTTGAGCAATTACAGTCGTTTGTGCCGTTGTCAAACAAAAGCATTATTGCAGTACTGCAAAACAGCGGATATGAAAACTGGCATTTTTATCAACCATCATCGAGAGAAACGGACACCGATACATCATCGAGCAGCTATCTTGATCCACTAAGTACTTATCCAATCATCGCTTTCAATGGTAATAATACATGCCTCATTGTGTTAAAGAAAATAGATAGCCAATGGATGGTTTCTTCTGCAACTAGTCAAGCAATTACGCGCGATAGATTCATTCTTACAGGTTTTTCGATAGATGAACACTATTCGGAGATTGAAAGAATTCAATATGTTTTTTTCGATTTCGAGGATGAGAATGGGGAGCTGCTGACGTTGAATTTACAGCTATCCGACATCTACCCATCCTGTTTCGCATCGATACACCGTAAGAATATGGATTTGATTCTAAATTACGATAGAGGAATAACACTGCAATTTGACTTTCCTTTCCTATCCAGATGCTCCTATGAAGTATATCCAAAACAGTATATTTCTTTCAAGGTTGACGAATTCTCTTTTGCAGAATGTCCGATAGCCATTCAAGATTTTCTTGTGCCCGCTTCGATCTCTTCGCAAAGGGAAGGAGCTGGATTATTTACCTTTCCTGATGATTCTATGGAACCTGTTCTTCAATTAAGCAAAGATGAAAACATAGATGTCTTTTATCAACCGCGAATGACAGATTGGGTATTGGTATACTACAAAGACAATTTGTTATTCGCTCATGGCGATGATATATCCTTGTACGATAACGACTGATATTTGACTATCAAGACGCCGCTGCAAAAGAAAGAAATCTGCAGCTGCGCCTTTTTTATATGAAATATACACAACATTGTTGGTTTACAAGTGTTTCAAACCAAGACAAGCTGAAATTTGCTGCCATGAATCTGATAACTTCATAAAAATGACGGGATACTCATAATCTTTTGTGCCTTTTCAAGCTATTGAGTTTGGCTATACGTTCTTTGCTACTCCTATCCGTATGCTAAAGTCTGTCCTCCCGCTTCCTAGAATAGGGTTTTTTGGACAGATTCGGGGCAGATAACACGTAAGTATTATCTGCCCCTGCACGAACTGTAAAAGGTAATTCACTTAGATGGCATGGGAGTTGCCATTTGTTAAATCAATTGCTTTTTCAGTGCCATCACCGCCAAGACTAGTCTTGACCCTATAGCAATACGTGCACGGAATACCTATATCAGAAAGCTTCTTGAATTTGTTGTTCTGGTTCAGAGTATGTCCACAGACATTGCATCCCTGAGTAGAAGAATCATAATCCGTTATTGCGATTGTCACATGGTTAAACGGAGTATTCATATCACGAGATGCATAGTCGCTGTAATAACTATAGATAATGTCTCCAGCCTTTACAGATGTACTGGGAATCCTCTCAATCCACTTTTTCTCCAGAAGACGCCTACGCCCCTTGTTGGTATACGTCCAACTGGCGCTATCCCAAGAGGATGGAACGCCTGTCAATTTGTAGCACCAGCCGTCAAACATTCTCGCACCGCCTGCAAGCAAACATTGATGAACGAAGTTGGCGCATGCACCAGTAGCTCCTTCTCGAAACGAAGTGTTTCGTTTAGGATCTGGAACCTTATTATCGCTCGCATCAGTGTTTACATTTGAGGAATGTACTTTCGCATATGCTACCGCGTTAGCTGCGTAAAAGGTATAGTGGGTAGTGACAGTTGGATTTGTCGTTACATTGTCAGTAAAATCATCGGAAGAACCGGAACCAGTGCCACCGCCACTGCCGCCACTCCCGGAGCCGGTATAGCCAGCCAAGCTGCCGACCTTGGAGACAAAAGTGTTGAGCGTATTTTTACCAAAGTACCCATCCGGCGTTCCGCAAGCGGGAAACGCACGCTGGAAATTGATCACGGCGGTCTTGGTGTTATTGCCGTAGGTACCATCCGCGCCCTGCGTAGAATAACCAAAGTTCGTCAGCTTTTGCTGCATTTCCTTGATTTCGGAGTGGTTTTGGGTGTTGAGATCTACCTGCCACGACCGCTCGCCCGTCTTGATGTTGTATACAAACGTCTTACTGTTGGGGCCGTTGCCAGTCCAAGTTGCCATTTTATATTGCTCCTTTAGCATTTTTATTTTGGCATCCAGTATGCTGGCCAGCCTTTCCTTTTGCCATCTATAGTGTAAATCAACACGCCGATTGATGGGAGTGCAAATACTAACGCAATACGCACATAATTCGTGCGAAAATGAACACGGCAAGGTGTAGCACTATTGAGATGCGTTATATTCTCTACCCTGGTGCATAGTCTTTTCACTGAGTGGTCGGCAGAATGGTTATTATCGGAGTTTGCCAGACGGAGCATAGCTACTAACAAATTGACGCTTGCATGCTCGATAAACGTTCATCTATTTCTGAAATAAAAACGATTTTGTGTTTTGTCCAGATCGATCAAACTTCACCATTGCTGATGGAGAGAGAATGACCGTGTGCATAAAGGAGTCTGATATTCAGAATTCTGTGTATTTGTATGAAGATCAATCGGATTCTTTGTACGGATGTTATGAAAAGTGTAAATAATAACTAAACTTGGAATAGAACGGTCTGGTATTTCGTTTAATAAACACTGGAGACTATGCCCTTCGAGACGCCGGATTGGCTCTCATCGCGTTTTGTCTTCAGATGCTCATTACGAACACCCGATGAAAAGGAGACCATTCTATGAAGAGGATTCGTTTTGCCAGCTGCTTGATGGTGCTGTTCTTGCTTGTTTTGAACTTGGAAATTGCATTGGGCCAAGAACAATCCGGAATAGATGCTATTCCCCAAGACTCCGCCGATCATAGCATTGGCGCAGAGAATGCAGATGGTGGCTATGTTGTAAATCTGGAGGTTGATGGCGGGTTTCTAGCCTTAACCATTCCAGCAGATTATCAGTATCAACCTGTTGAACTAACAGAAATTGAACGCTATCCGTTCACATATACTTTTACTAATGAGAAAACAAAAACTTCGTTTTTGGTGCAAAGCTCTTTACATACTCAAAAAGATCAAAACCATCTTCTAAAGAAACTATATGACAGAAGCAATAAGTTCATTGTTGTTTCTGATGGTGTCTTGATTGGTGAGCATACATATCTTATTTATACGAACGAACAAGCTACATATAGTTATGGATTTCTTATTCGTACAGATGATGGATATAGCTATCAGTTCCATTACATTCTCCCGTATGATACCATTCAAGATGAAATACCAGTAGAAGCTATCTCTATTCTATCAACTTTGGAAATTCAAGAATCCTCGGAGTATACTAATTGAGGTTCGAGTAGAGAATAGGCATGCCCATCGGGGCATGCCTCAGACCGCTGAAAAACGCCATGTTTTCAAGAGAGGATATGGCGTTTTAGCATACAGCAAGGAAATAAAACAAGAAA
>CAKTYE010000071.1 GCA_934631985.1 uncultured Clostridia bacterium
TTTCGATGAACCGTTTCTTTTCCTGCTTCGTCAGATACAGTGAAGCTTCATTTGTCCAGTGTCCGCGCGAGCTAGACGCGCAGGCCCTGGACGCAAGGAGGAAAAGCATGGACGCGGCGACCTTTGGTCAGGAAGCGATGCGATATGAGCGGCTGCTCTATCACATCTGCTGGGCCATGACAGGCAATGACGCGGACTGCGCCGACATCATTCAGGAGGCGCTGCTTCGCGCGTGGCAGCATCGGGACGCACTGCGCAGCATGGCATCCTTTCGGCCATGGCTGTGCCGTATCACGGCAAACACCTGCCGTGATCTGCTGCGCAAACGGAAAAAGCTGAAAATGGTTCCCTTGACGGATACCCTCATGGCTCCGCCTTATTCCGATGACCCGCTGGCCCTGCGGGAGGCCCTTGCAAAGCTCTCCCCGGAGCAACGAACCGCCGTCGTGCTGCATTACTACGACGGACTGACCATTCAGGAGATCAGCGAATCCCTGGACATCCCCACCGGCACGGTAAAAACACGGCTCATGTACGCCCGGCGTAACCTGAGCCAGCTTCTCCGTGAGGATTCGGAGGTGGAAGCATGACAGACAAGCTCAGACAGCAAAACTGGCAGGGCGCGATTCCCGAGCCTTCCGCGGCCTTTCATCAGGCCATGACGAACGCCCTGTCCCAGCTGGAAAGCGCACCCGCCCCCGCAAAGCGCAAGCCCCTGCGCAGGCGAACCGCAGCCATCATTCTGGTCGCAGCCCTGCTGCTGGCAGCGGTGGCTGTCGCGGCGGCACTGGCGCCGAACATTTTCGAGGTGCTGCTTTTCCACCTGGTGAAAAACAGCGAGCAATACATTGTGCATGACCTGGCAGAGGCCCATTACGACCACTGCGACATTGCCGTGAAGGAAGCCGCCTATGACGGGCGTTCCCTCTATGTGCTTTACAGCATCCGTGACCGCATGGTGGAGCATCCACTGGGCGAATGGGATGACCAAAGCGGCAAGCGGCTGCTGCTGGACGGAGATGAAGCCTCTCCCGGGCGCACGGCAGATCAGGTAGGCTGGTGGACGGACGCGCTGTGGATCAACGGGCAGGACATTGGCATGCCTAATCTTTCCAGCAGCCAGCGGTATGGCTCCGACGTAAACGGCGAGGTTTTGTACTACGACCTATGGCGACTGGACGAGGTGGACGTTTTTCTGTCCGGGAAAACAGAAGTAAGCCTGCCCATTGGCCCGGCAGTCCCTATGGAGGAACGCACCTACAACGACCAGTATGCCTTGGAGCTGCCGGATAGCGGCGTGGTGACATTTACCATCGATGCATCGGATCGCAGCGGCATCACGACCTACGCACAGGACACGCCTGTGGAGATCAAGGACTGCGAAGCATGGGTAAGCGAAGCCTCCTTCACACCGATCCAGGTCTATGTGACCCTTTCCTATACCATCCCCGAGGACATGGCGCAAGCGTATCTGGCAGCGCACCGGGAGGAGGTATTCGACGATATTCGCCTTGCGCGCATGGATTTGGTAAGCACCTGGTTGTTTCAATTGGCGCTGGTGGATAAGGATGGCGCGCCCGTGATGGAGGACTCGCTGGAGTCCTTCCTGAACAGCGAGGGGGACGAAAGCGCAGAGTTTGTGTTCCCCACGGGCGACTATCCCGAGGAGTTGTACCTGGCGCTCCCGGCAGAGGCCGGCGGCTACGACATGACGCACGCTTTGCGTGTGCGTTGAGGTAAAGAACAACATGCAAAGGAAGTGAGCAGGGAAGCACGAAAAAATGATACGGCAGGAAGGAATCAGCCACCTTCCTGCCGTTTTTTGTTTTGTAAAAGCTCAAAGGAGCAGCGCACTTTACAGCCGACGGAACGCTTTATCGCTTAGGGCAGATATATGCAGCAAAGCTACTTACACTAAAACCGTGCGCAGCCAAGCCGTATCCCACGCCAAAAGCCTCCCTCCAGCGAGGTTGGCTTTTCCTTAGAAACCAAGTCGCTTTGCGACCTGTGCATTCAATTAAAAATTGAATGCACAGCCTTCGGGAGGACAGCCGCATCTCCCCATTCCCACATCAAGGCAGCTATCTTGCCCCCTTACGCAGAAGGGGGACAGCCGCCCCAAGGGCGGCAGGAGGATATTCTCACAAGCCGCATCCTTCCATACAAAAAAGGAAGAGCTGCACTTTACGCACAGCTCTTCCTTCATTCATTTTAATCCGCGTCCGTCAAATTACTCCGCGCTTGCGGTATCCCCTGCGTCGTCCGCAGCTGTATCATTCCCCGCAGGCACGCCGCTCTTATAGACTTCGCCCTCGGCGGTGTAGGTCACCTCGGAGGCTTCCACCCAGGCGTTCACGGTGTCGGTATACAGGCTCTGCTGCTTGTTGCTCAGCAGCTCGGCGGCGATGGTGGACTTCAGCTCATCGGTAAATTCCACGGGGCCAGCAGGCACGTCACGGACGTAGCACACAATGTACACGCCGTAGCTGCCCACATAAGGCTCGGAAACATCGCCGATGTTGTTCACAGAGAATGCAGCCTTCACAAAGGCCGGGTCATAGCGAATGCTGTCCATGTGGACGCTGTAGCCCTCGCTCTTGGTGGGCTCCTGGTTCATGCCCGGGTCGGTGCCGTACTCCTCCACCAGCTCCGCAAAGGGCGTACCCGCCGCCAGCTTTTCGTTGATCTCGTCAATGGTGGGCTGCACGGAGGCGATCACCGCCGCATAGGCCGCATCCACATCCGCCTGGGTCACAGGCGTGGTGTCAAGGTCGGTATCCGTCGCGGTATCGTCGGTGTTCTCGGTGTCCGCGTCGGTTTCTTCCTCCTGCTCCTCCAGCGCGGCCTGCAGATCTTGATAATTCTTCAGCACATCGTTGTCCACAGAAAGCAGGATGTGCGTCACGCCGCGGTAGCCTTCGGGGGTGTAGTAGGGCGTCTGGCCGTAGTAATATTTCGCCGTTTCGTAATAGCTGACGTCGGCATAGGTGGTCTTGTCGCTTTCCACCTGCTCATCAAAGGCAGCCTTGGTCTCCTCGTCCGTGACCGCCGCATCCTTCACAATATCCTCATACAGCCGATCATAGATCTCGCTGTCCCGGTCGTATTCCAGATAGGCCTCCAGCGTGTAGCCCTGCTCCTCCAGCGCGGCAATGGCCTGCTCGCGGGCCGCAGCCTTGTCCTCATCGGTGGCGTCCTCCGCCAGGGTGATGTTGTTGGAAATATAGTTTTCGATCTGGGCATCCAGCTGCTCCTGCGCATCGGTGGTCAGCTTGGCTTCCTCTTCCTCGGTGAACTGGTCGAAGCCCAACTCATGGGCCTTCTGATAGAACACCGCCTGCTGGATGCTGCCCTGCACCGCAATGGCCTTGATCTGCGCGGCGATGCTCTCGTTGGTCACATCATAGCCATACTGATAGAAGTAGTACATCAGCTGATACGCATAAGCGTCCACATCCGCCTGGGTGATGTCCTCGCCGTTCACCGTTACCAGCACAACATCTTCTTCCTGTGCTTCTTCCTCCGCCACGGCTTCACTCTGTACCTGCGCATCCTCGCTGGGGGAAACCTCGGGCGATTCAGCAATGGCCGATACGCCCAGCATGCACAGCGCCGTTGCCAGCGCCAGGAAACGAGTCAACTTCTTCATAGGTCTGTCCTTTCTTCTAAGCGCCATCGGCGCGGATTCCTGTATTCATTATGGCACGTTCGTCCGTCAGGCGCAAGTCTTCCGAGGAAAAGTTACAGCGCGTTCACAGTTTGCCTGCCGAAGCATACCTTGCGCCGCACCTTTTTCCAGCGCAGCTTCCTGCGCTAAGGCTGATGCCGCCGCCCCGGATTTCCCGGAATTCTTAGTTGTAAAAAGCCGCAGGACATGATACAATGAAAAAAATATTCATTGAGAGGGCCATCGCGCACAATCGAAAATGCTTTCGCCCCGAATTTCCGCCGCAGCGATCAGCGTAATTATGACAGTGATGTAGCAGCCTTAGAGAAAATGATAAAAGTACGTCACGCAAAGCCTGAAACAAAGGATGTAATACAGTAAAATGGATCAGACGTTTTTGCAAATAAAAGATGGCGTCACGCAATGGGCATATACCATAAAAACCGCATGCCCACATATTGTAACGAATATTATCGTAGATACTGACAAAGTTCTGCGTGTCTTTTTTGAAAATGAAAAATATATAGCGGAGTTAGTTGTTGAAGATGGCGACTTCTCCCCTTACCGCTATGTTAAAATGGAGATACTGCCGCTTGCTTCCAAGCATCCGGCACCTACCTATCTTTGGTATGACACACAAAACGACAGCGTTGAAAAAATTGTAACCAATTTGCAAATTGGATTGGATTTATTCAGTAAATAGCTATATCATGTGTGCGTCACGCAAAGTAAGAAACAAAGCATCCCCTGCCAGACATACTTCCGCACATCGCGCCCGCCACAGAAAGCCCTTACTTCATCGCTCGCTGGAGTCGAGGCATCAGCGGCACGCATAGCATGCCCAGCACAATGCCTGCAACACCCTGGATCACATTGGGCAGAATCGCCGCTACGGCGGGGGCAAAGCCCGTCATGACCCATTCCAGCACGAAATAGCCTGCCACCATGATGATCTCCGCCAGGGCAAAGGCCAACAGCTGACGCAGGGGCTTGCCGGGGGTGTAGAGCTTCCAGGCAACCAGCGCCATCAGGCCTTTGATGATGAGCGTGGGCAGCACATAGGGAATGTAGCCGCCGACCAGGTCGGACAGGGCAGAACCGAGTGCAGCGGCAGGGATGGACAGCGGGCCGAGCATCATGCTGGCCAGAAAGATCGCGCCGTCGCCCAGATGGATATAGCCGCCCGTCACCGGGACGGGAACCTTCGGGAAGTAGGTCATCACAAAGACCAGCGCCGCTAGCACACCGCTGATCGTCAGCTTCTTTACGTTCATTTTACATAAATCCTTTCTAAACGTCGAGGGAGGCAGCTTCCTTCCAGAAGTACCTCCCTCGACTTTTTGCCATGAGAAAACATAGCTTAAGATTCTTTTGACGCGCTGCATTTACCAAAGCCTTTCACCGAAGCGACCAATAACCTTCTATGTTCTATGGTCTTCAGGTGGGGATCCGGGGGAGGAGCTTCTGGCACAGAAGCTGCCTCCCCCGGAGTTCCCTTCCCGTCTCTTAGCTCAGCTTTTTAATGCCGTCATCAATGCGGCGGAGGGTTTCGTCCTTGCCAAGCAGCCACGCGATCTCAATCGCACCGCCGGGGGTGTTCGCCTGTCCGCTGATGGCAATGCGCAGGGGCCACAGCACCGCGCCGTTCTTGAAGCCCTTTTCCGCAATGGCAGCCATCAGGGTGTCATGCAGCGTGGCTTCCGTCCAGTCCGTAATGCCCTCCAGCACGGGACGGCAGAATTGCAGAGCCGCAAGCGCCACCTCGGGGTTCGTCTTCATTTTCTTGTGGGTGTACAGCGCAATGTCGTAGTCCGGCAGCTCCGCCAGGAACTTCACCATGTCCGGCACACGATTGAACACCTCGGTACGGCCCTGCATCAGCTCCGCCAGACGGCGATAGTCGATGTTCTTGCCTGCCAGCACCTTGTCGAACCACGGCGTGACCATTTCCAGATACTTGTCAAAGTCCATGCGGCGAATGTACTCCGCGTTGAACCAGGTCAGCTTGTCTATGTCGAAAATACCGGGAGCCTTGTTCAGACGATGCACGTCAAAGGCCTCCACCAGCTCATCCATGGTAAAGAATTCCCGATCATCGCCGGGATTCCAGCCCACCAATGCCAGATAGTTGATTAGCGCCTCGGTCAGATAGCCCTTCTCCACAAAGTCGGAGTAATAGGCGTCGCCGTCACGCTTGCTCAGCTTGTGGTGTGCATCACGCATCACGGTGGGCAGGTGGATATACTGGGGCGCTTCCCAGCCGAAGGCTTCGTACAGCAGGTTGTACTTGGGCGTGGAGGACAAATACTCCGTGCCGCGCATGACGTGGGTGATGCCCATCAGATGATCGTCAATGACGTTGGCAAAGTTGTAGGTAGGCATGCCGTCCTGCTTGATGAGGATCATGTCGTCCAGCGTATCGTTCGGGAAGGTCATGTGACCAAATACCACATCGTCATAGCTGGTCTCACCGGTGGTCGGTGCATTCTGACGAATAACATAGGGAACGCCAGCATCCAGCTTGGCCTGCACTTCCTCCTTGGTTAGGTGCAGGCAGTGCTTGTCATACTTGAACACTTCGCCCCGGGCCTCGGCGGCGGCGCGGCGCTCCTCCAGCTCCTCCTTGGTGCAGAAGCAGTAGTAGGCATGACCGCTTTCCACCAGCTGCTTGGCGTAGGGCAGGTAGAGGTCCTTGCGCTCGGACTGAATGTAGGGGCCGTAGTCGCCGCCCACGTCGGGACCCTCGTCCCAGTCCATGCCGCAGCCCTTCAGGGTGTCGTAAATGACCTGGGTTGCGCCCTCGACAAAGCGCTCCTGATCCGTATCCTCAATGCGGAGGATGAACTTGCCGCCGTTCTTTTTGGCAAAAAGGTAATTATACAGCGCCGTTCTCAGACCGCCCAGGTGCATAAAGCCCGTGGGACTGGGCGCAAAGCGAGTGCGTACTTCCATGGCGATAGAGCCTCCAAACGGTTTTATTTTACGCAAGTGCGCGAGGGCGAAGACAGCCGTGGCTTCTTCGCTCCCGCCGCGCTTTTCATTGTGTTACTTCTTCTTGGCGAAAGTGTCGCGCAGCCCCACCGTGCGGTTGTACACGGGCAGGTCGGCGGTGGAATCGGGATCCTTGCAGAAATAACCGCTGCGCAGGAACTGGAAGGTCGTGCCGACCTCGCAGTCGCGGATGACCGGCTCGGCAACGCCGTGCTGGATGGTCAGGCTGTTGGGGTTCAGGCGGCTGATAAAGTCCTTCTTGTTGGGAACGGCGGGGGCAGTCTCCACGCCTTCCTCGTTCAGCTCAGGCTCGGCCTCCACCAGATCCTCGTCCGCCATCAGCAGAGGCTCATACAGGCGCACCTCGAAGGGGATCGCGTCCGCCGCGCTGACCCAGTGCAGCGTCTTGCCCTTGATTTTGCGGTTCGCCCCCTCGCTGCCGGAGCAGGAGTCCATGTCCACAGTGCAATGCACCTCGGTGACATTGCCTGCATCGTCCTTCACGCATTCGTCGCAGCGGACGATGTACGCGCCCTTCAGACGCACCTCGTTGCCGGGGAACATCCGCTGATACTTCTTGGCAGGAACCTCCATGAAGTCGTCCTGCTCAATGTACAGTTCCCGTCCGAAGTGAATGGTGCGGGTACCCATCTCGGGATGGTCGGGGTGGTTCTCCACCTCCAGCGCATGCACCTTGTCCTCGGGCCAGTTGGTCAGCACCACCTTCAGCGGATTCAGCACCGCCATGGCGCGGGGAGCCTTCTCACCCAGGTCGTCACGGACGCAGCTTTCCAGCAGTGCGTAATCTACCACGGAATCTGCCTTGCTCAGGCCGATGCGGTCCACAAAGTCACGGATGGCGGCGGCGGTATAGCCCCGGCGGCGCAGCGCGGACAGCGTAGGCATGCGGGGATCGTCCCAGCCGCGGACGTAGCCGCCCTCCACCAGCTGACGCAGATAACGCTTAGACATGACCGTCTGGGTCAGGTTCAGGCGGGCAAACTCGATCTGACGGGGCTTGGCGGGCAGCATGTTCTGGCTATGCTCCACCACCCAATCGTACAGGGGGCGATGGATTTCAAACTCCAGCGAACACATGGAGTGGCTGATGCCCTCCAGCGCATCGCTGATGGGGTGCGCGAAGTCGTACATGGGATACACGCACCACTTCTTGCCCGTGCGCCAATGCTCCTTATAAAGGATGCGATACATGGCAGGGTCGCGCATGACCATGTTCGGAGAGGCCATGTCGATCTTCATGCGCAGGATGTAGCGGCCCTCGGGGAACTCGCCTGCCTTCATGCGGTGGAACAGCTCCAGGCTTTCCTCCGCGGGGCGGTCGCGCCAGGGAGAGTTCTTGCCGGGCTCGGTCAGTGTGCCGCGATAGGCGCGCATTTCCTCCTGGGACAGCTCGTCCACATAGGCCAGATCGCGGCGAATCCAGTCCTCGGCGATCTCGTAGAGCTTATCATAATAGTCGCTGGCATAATACAGCCCGCCGGTCCAGTCGAAGCCCAGCCAGTGAATATCTCGCATGATGGCCTCGGCGTACTCGGTGTCCTCCTTGGCGGGGTTGGTGTCGTCAAAGCGCAGATTGCACTTGCCGCCGTACTTTTCCGCCGTCAAAAAGTCCATGATGAGGGCCTTGCAGTGACCGATGTGCATGTATCCGTTCGGTTCAGGAGGGAAGCGCGTATGCACTTGCTGGTAGCGGCCTTCCTTCAAGTCCTGGTCAATGGCATCCCAAATAAAGTTGGTGCGCGCTGCTTTCTCGTCCACATGGTTTTCCAAAGCAGATTCCTCCTTCTCCCGTTTTTTTCCCTTTATTTGCCGATTGCTCAGCATTGCTCCATTATAAGCGCCCAGCGCCAAAAAAGCAAGGTGCAGGTCGAAGGGGAAGGCGGGGCGGCAAGGTTTTTCTTACAGCTCAAAGTCCTCGACCGCAGATGCGCTAGGTTGAGCAATGACAGGCTGCGAAAAGGCTACTCCCCGGCGGCGGAACGCCACAAGGACAGGAGCACTTTTTCCCATCTTCTTATAGTTACCGAAAAGTGCGTACTTTTCATCTTCGCAGGAAGCCGATATAATACGCACAGGGCGAAGTGGGATGCAACGCCCTGTATCAGGAGGAACAAGCAATGGACACCATGCAAACGCAGCAGGAACGGCGGCTGTTTCTGCTTCGGACACTTTTGCAGGAGGATGAGGCCTACCGCGGCTGGGGTATCCCCGAGGATGAGAACGACCAGCGCGCCCTGCTGCGCGGCCTGATGAACGTTCGACCTGCAAAGCCCTGCACGCCCGAATTTTTGCGGGTGCAGGATGCGTATCTGCGCACGATGACACAGGCTAAGGGCATCACGGATGCGGATACGCTCACGCCGATGCAGCCGGGGCTGTACCTGTGGCAGGGCGATATTACCACCCTGAAGTGCGACGGCATCGTCAATGCTGCCAACAGCGGCATGACGGGCTGCTATGCGCCGAATCATCGCTGCATCGACAACGCGATTCATACCTTCGCGGGGGTGCAGCTTCGTCTTGCCTGCGCGGCGATCATGGAACGGCAGGGCCATCCCGAAGCCACAGGCACTGCGAAGATCACCCCGGCGTATAACCTGCCGTGCCGCTATGTGCTGCACACGGTGGGGCCGATCGTTACGGGGCGCATAACGCAGCAGGATCGCATGCTTCTTCAGCGGTGCTATCAATCGTGCCTGACGCTGGCAGCGGCCTATGGGCTGACCAGCGTGGCGTTTTGCTGCATTTCCACAGGGGAGTTTCACTTCCCGGGGGAGCTGGCGGCGGAAATCGCCGTGCAGACCGTGCAGGACTTTCAGCGTCAACCGACCAGCATTCAAAAGGTGATTTTCAATGTTTTCAAAGAACAGGATAGGCAATACTATGAACGACTGCTCAGCGCAGCTGGAACGGCTGCGGGAGGCGCTGCGCGAGGCTGACGCGCTGGTGATCGGCGCAGGCGCGGGGCTTTCCACCGCCGCAGGCTTTACCTATACGGGCGAACGCTTTACGCAGCATTTTGCCGACTTCGCTGAGAAGTACGGCTTTCAGGATATGTATACCGGCGGCTTTTACCCCTTTGCCAGCCCGGAGGAGCATTGGGTCTATTGGAGCCGCTACATCTTCATCAACCGCTATCAGGATGCGCCGAAGCCCGTCTATGCGGATCTGCTGCGGCTGGCGCAGGGCAAGGACTATTTTGTCCTGACGACGAATGTGGACCACTGCTTCCAGAAGGCCGGGTTTGACAAGAAACGGCTGTTCTATACCCAGGGCGATTACGGCCTGTTTCAATGCTCCACGCCCTGCTGCCAGGAGACGTGGGATAATGAAACCGCCATTCGCGCCATGATGCAGGCCCAGCAGGATATGCGGATACCCTCCAAGCTGCTGCCTGTTTGTCCGCATTGCGGCAAGCCGTTGACCGTGAACCTGCGGGCGGACAGCACCTTTGTGGAGGACGAGGGCTGGCATCAGGCCGCAGAGCGCTACATGAATTTCCTGCGTACCCGGGAGGGGCAGCGTATAGCTTTTCTGGAGCTGGGGGTGGGGTATAACACCCCCGGCATCATCAAATATCCCTTCTGGCAGATGACCTATGCAAACCCGAAGGCGACCTATGTGTGCATCAATCAGGGGGAAACCGCTGCGCCTAAGGAGATTGCGGAACGAGCGATCTGCATCAATGGAGATATTGGGGAAGTGCTGACGCGGCTCCAAAGAGACAGTGTACAGCCTAAAAAATGAAAAAATACAATATTCGTTACACCAGTTTCAGCTTGTTTCACTGATTTGTGCTAAGGATCGCCGTAAGTTCGCTGGTCCCCTGATGCAGCAACTCAATGAGGTCTATGACTATATAGATTTCCACAATCAGACCCATGCGACTTTCCAGAAGCTCCTGCGGATTGATACCCGGGACTACCCGAAAGTCGCCGTCCGCGAGGCGCTGCTGAACTCGATGGTACACCGGGATGATTCCTTCCGAGCCAGCACCTTGATTAGCATTTACGATGACCGGATTGAATTCGTGTCCATTGGTGGACTGCTTCCCGGTTTGGAACTGGACGATTTGCTGATGGGAATTTCTGTTTGCAGAAACCCGCACCTTGCCAATGTCTTTTATCGTTTGCAGCTGATTGAGGCATACGGTACAGGCATGAAGAAGATCATGGGGGCTTATGCGGACGCCGCGGTGCAGCCAAAGATCATAACAACCAGCAATGTTTTCAAAATCATTCTGCCTAATGTGAATGCCATACCCAAAGAAATTGAGAGTCACTATGTAAAGGGTGGTTTCTACCACCTGAATACATTATGACTGTGGCTCATTTGTGGTAGAATTTGTCATGCAGTTTCATTGGAGGGGGTGCGTATTGACCCGGCAAAACGCAGGCGAAGAAGTAACGATTTCAGCCCTTGACAGTCTTGCATTGCAGGGCTGTCAGAAGCCGCTTTTTGAATGGCAACGAATATATCTTTGAAGGGCGGTTTTGAAGGTTGATGCGTTACATTCAGAGGTGGCAAAGACCACCGGGCAGCAGCAGAACAGACAACGCTGGTCAAGGCTAAAATGAACGGGCTTACGCCCGGCCTTGACCAGCGCTGCCCGCTCTGCTGATGGGTAATCAAGAGGTGCGACAGTTTAGAGCGCTGCCGCACCTCTTATTATCTACCCAACAAACTGGAATTTATTACTTAGGAACCGACCGTTAATATCCCCAAGTCATTAATTTCCATGTTCCACCTTCGCTACGCGCCAACCACCATGACCATGTGTATTCTTCATTAGCGTTCCACGCTCCACCTCCATTTTTAGGTGACCTGAAACTACTATCAAACGAAATACATTGTGTGAAACTCTCTTTATTGTCGTTTGCTTCCTCCAATTCATTCATCCAGGCAATATTATCCTCATTATTGCACGCATCATCAGATGTATAAGATAGGTTGTGCAATTCACACCCCTCAAAAGAACTAAATTGTTTCTTTATAACATCAATAGCTTCATCCATGTCATCTTTTGTGTATATAGATGATGTCCCATAATCAATAACTAAATTTTTTGTATTTCCTTTTCCACAACCAGCTAAAGATATAACAAATAAAAGACAAAGAACCGTTGCTATCAGTCTTTTCATAATCACTACCTCCACAAATTCCAGTTTGTACGTATGTCCAAATTATACCTCTGACAATCTCAAAAAGCAATCGCTTGTTTTCCCTTTACTAAGGGCGCACTTACTCACCACCGGCAAAGCCGGCGGTGGTACTGCCTTGAGGCAGTCGTGCGCTCTCCGAGGGGATAGGAAGCCACACCCCAATACAGGTGGCATGGCGTTCCTTTTTCGGCTCAGTTCCTCACTCTGGAAGTGTGCCAAAACTGCTCGAAAAAGAACCGTTGCGATTTGCAAAAAGACCCCTTGACAAATCCGTTCCTGAGAAAACAGCAGCTTTGACCTTAGCGCCAAACGAAGAAAAGGTCTTGCGATTCTTAACAGAACATCAAGTAATTACCCGTAAAGAAACGCAGGTATTGCTGGATGTCAGCCAGTCCACGGCTGGCCGTGTTCTGAAAGCAATGGTGGATAACGGTCAAATCAAACAGCTTGGAGGAAGCCGTACCACACGGTATGAGCTGTCGAAGAAGTGAACTCAAATAGCGGCAGGCGGCCTATGTGTGCATCGATTAGGGGGGAAGCCGCTGTATCCAAGGAGATTGCGGGATGAGCAGTCTGTATTGATGGGAATATAGAAACAAATAAAAATATACGAAAAAGGCGAAGCAGCATTTTGATATGCTCCCTTTGTGAGAGACAGTGAAAAAACAAACTGTCATCATGAAGGGAGCATTGTTATGCCGCAAAAAAG
>CAKTYE010000072.1 GCA_934631985.1 uncultured Clostridia bacterium
CTCTTTATCTATGCCTGGAGGATTTCAACCCACGCCCCCACGCAGGGGGCGACTTTTTCCTGTGCCGCGTCCCCCGGTGATAAAATTATTTCAACCCACGCCCCCACGCAGGGGGCGACTGCAAAAACGCCCTATTTTTTTCCCACATTCTCAACAGATATGTCCAAATTTCGCACTGCTCGTCATTTTCTTCTATCCTTCCTGTTACTTTTAAGAAAGAACTTATAGGGAAAACAGGTGCGAAGAGGTTGGGCTTATCATGAGAGCTTAAGCATCGCACATCAAACCATCAGCACATCGTCCGGCTGATAGGTTGGGTGTGCACCAATATGCTGCACCTTTGACCGGTAATTGTTGCCCAATACATAAAATCTCAGGCTATCTGTTTCAGGTGCAATCAATGCAGTTAATTCCGCTTGCAGCAGGCGCAGCTGCGCCGCATCCAAACTGCATTCAAAAACAGAATTCTGTACGCGCTGTCCATGTGCGACGCATTTTTTCGCTACTTGACGTAATCGCCGCTTTCCTGCTGTATCTACGGTACTCACATCATAGGTAATCAGTACAAGCACATGTGTCCTCCTTTACTTCCACAAGAAAGGTGGATATTCCTCCAAGTCACCACGAAGATGCCGCGCCAGTAAAAGGGCTTGCACATAAGGGACCAGCCCCCACGGCAGCTTTTCTTTCAGGTAAGGATGTGTAATTTCTTCCTTCTTGTGCGTCTGCCACGCTGTTAGCAAAGCCTTGCGTCCTTCATCTGTCAGCAATACTGCGCCATCGGACTGCGTCCGGAAATGCTGCTTTTGCAGCACTCGTGTATTGATAAGCGTCAGCACAAGGCGGTCTGCCAGCGGCGCGCGCAGTTCCTCCATCAAGTCCAGCGCCAGTGATGTGCGTCCCGGTCGATCCCGATGCATAAAGCCTGCATAGGCATCCAGTCCTACGCTTTCCAGTGCAGCGGCACAGTCATGTGTCAGCAGTGTGTATGTCATGGAAAGTGCTGCATTCATCCGATCCAGCGGCGGGCGACGGCTGCGTCCTGTGAAGTGAAAATCTTCTTTCTGATTCAGAATCAGCTCGTCAAATACGCCAAAGTAACAGGAGGATGCCTCGCCCTCCATTCCTCGCAGAGTATCCAGATTCTCCGTTGTCAGCAGCGGCTTCAACTGCCCTTGTAAATGTGCTGATGCCTCCTGCAGCCGTAATGCGTCCACCCGCAGCGCATGATCGCGCAGTGTGCGCTCGATCACCCATCGTCCATTGTAGATTTTGCCGAAAATCATATTGCGCGCTACTCGGCAGCTCTGTGCCGGGCTGTCGGACACACGATATTGCTCCTTGCGCAGCAAAATGTTACCCTGTGAGGGGCCAGCCGCCCATGCAAGTATACGTCCGCTTGGCGTAAGAAACGTCAGATGCACACCCCGCTCTACACATGCACCCATCAGTGCAGGGCTTGCCCCCTTATAGGAAAAAGTTATTATGCCTTCCAACACCTGCAAAGGATACTGCCCTATCTTTTCGCCGTTTCGATAACTGACCACGTTTTCATTTTCAAGCGCCAGATAGATGTCCTCCGAAGTCACAAAAAGCGTATTAAGCAGCTTTCTCATGGTGCATCCTCCGCCGCCGCTTGCCGCAGATAAGTGGTCACCTTCGGTGTTTTCTGCAATCTGGGCAGGCAGATTTCCCTGAGCGAGCAGGCATTACAATGCTTTCCCTGCCTTGGCGAAGGCGTATAGCCACGCGACATGGCATCCCGCATGGATGTCAAAATCGTTTCAACGCGAGCGCGCAGTTCGGGCGTAAATGAAACGATCTGCCGCCGTCTGGTTTCCCCATAATAGAGACTTCCCTCCGGGATGGCACACAGCAGCATTTCTTCCAAGCACAACGCTTGTCCGCACAGCTGCAATGCATCGGAATCCACGGTCTTGGGCGTGCCGCGCTTATATTCTACTGGATAGGGCTGCCATAGCCCCTCCTGCCCCGGCAAAGAAATTCCATCAGCATCTTGATGAAACTCCACTACATCGCATACGCCCGTAACCTGTAAACGATGTGAAAGCACTCGCAGGCCACGCACTGTCAGCGTATCTCCCCGGCGTTCCAACTGCTTCTCGTCATGGGCGCGATGGTGCATCAGACTTCCATCCACTGTGCGCTCATTATCTGCCCATTGCTGTTCAATGAAAATCAATCCCCACTGCCGCGGACAAAAAGCGTAATGCTGCACACCTGAAAGCGTCAAATAGTCCTGTTCATTCACCCCATGATTTCACACCGTACCCCCGCAGGAAGATCATCTTCATGAATTGTTACCTCGTAATCCTGATAGCTGCGCGGTGCATCTACGCCTTTTTTGCGCTGCACCTGCACCAGATCAAACAGCTTCCAGGAGGGTGCATTGCCGAACTCGCTGTCATGCCGGAACACGATCAGCTTCCGTACCGCCATTTTGCCCCGCGCTGCACTATGATCGTTTTCGAACATGTTCAAGATAGCCTGCCACAGCAGCTGCAAATCCTCCTCTGAAAAGCCCGTGGTCTTGCGTGCCAGATTCGCAGAAACGAAGCCCTCCGCGCGATACAAGCCATAGGGCACGATATACTTGCGGCCCATCTCGGTTCCCTTCTTGGCTGCATCCTCTTCGGTGGTGATCGCCACTCGGGTGATGGTCACTTCCTGCGGCATGATAGGATCAACGCTCCGTGCAAACCCCAACTGCACCGGGCCACGCACCTGCCCACAGTTGAGCGATGCCTTCACAAAGGTCGTCATCACCGCGCCAAAGGTGCGAATATCATAATAATGGCTGCACATGTGTTTCAGCAATTTGCAATCAATATCTGGATCGTTCTTTTTCAGCTTTTTCAAATCCGCGTCTGAAATATCCTTGTATTCATTTTCTGCCAGTGCCGCTTTATCACTGCGATTCAGGGGCGTACTCTCGCTGATATAGATACCGTAATTCGGATCATTTTCCTTCACCATCGCCACATAGTTGCGAATCTTCCGCTTCAGGCACACATCCGTCACCAGCCCACAGCCCGTTTCCGGGTCGGTACGGGGCATGTTGCCCGCGTCTGGATCACCATTGGGATTGCCGTTTTCTACATCGAAAAGGATCACGAAATCATAGCGGTTCTGAATGCAATCAGCCATTGTTTTTCTCCTCCTTCTTCGTATACAGTGCCTGCTTTTGATGGTAATACCCCAGTTGGAACACACCCTGATCCTCTAGTGACATATGCTTAGGCAGCGTTTCTGTCAGGCGGCTATACAGCATTGTCAGCTGCTTATCATAGTACACAGCTAAACCGCCATCCAGTTTATTCAAGTGATTTTGTGCCAATTTGAGCAGTGTCGGGAATACCAGTGCCGGCGTTGCACAGGCTGCATTAAAATAGCGCTCTCGAATGGTTGCGTTAATGCTCGGATTCGCACTTTGCTGCAAGCCCTCCAGCACCGCAAACAGCCGCCCCAGTACATAAGGCGTATAGGTTGCCTCCTCGTTCAGTGTCACCGTTAAGACCTCCTTTAGGGGATGCGTCTCCTGATCACGCACCACATTTCTCAGCATGTACGCCTTGATGATTGCCGCCTTGCCACGGTTTATATTTTGTTCTGCACGAATGCGTACCTCCACCTGTGTAACCAGCGCCGTGGGATAAGGAGCATCCATCAGAATCGCCCGCATAACCTCGCCCACCAAAGCATTCGGAGGTTTCTTGTCTTTACTTTTGGCATTAGCTGTTTCATTCAGCAGCGCCCAAACCGACAATTCCTCATGCTCGTCAAAAGCGGGACGCACAATGTGCAAGCGCTCTTGATGCGCCGACAAATGATCTGCGAATGTCTTAAAGCTGTTTTGCAGAAAGAACCGTACGGACAGTCGTGATGCATTCGGCGCAAGCCCCAACACATAAAAGCGGTTATTCGGTTGTATGGGGATTTCCTTCAGCAGCGCTACCTTGCCATTGCGCAAATCGTTTACTGCACCGCGAAGATCCTCCTGCTCCACCGTGTTGTCTGATGCGCCCATCATCCATGCAAGCAATTTACTGTACGCAAGTTCCGCGCCTTCTGCCCAGTAAACGAGCGTTGTTCCGCCCAGCTGCATGTGATAATCCTGTTCCCGAAGCATGTAGTTCAATGCTGCGCCATAGGCAAACGCTGCATACTCCCCAACCGGCGCATTCAGTCCCTGCGCTCCTACACATCCATAGGATTCGTAAGCTGCGCTGTTAAAAGAAACCAGGGATGCACCTGAAGATTGTGCGCCCATTACCCCCTTAATGCTGGGATGCAGCAACGCAATAGGTCCTTTCTGCCCCGTAACCAGACAGCGCCCCTGCGGTGCATCATCGTGGTCGTTATAGGCTTGATCCCATGCTGCGCTGATTTCCGGCACTTCCTGTGCAAACTTGCCGTTCATGCGAAACACAAGATTGCCGCCAGCCTTTAATTCCTCCAACAGCGGCGCAACCACGGGATATGTTTCCGCTTGCTGTGCATCCCACTGTTGAAAGAAGCGACAAATCGCCCGTGCTATCGGCGCATCGACATTTTGCAGCAGCTCCAAATGACGTACCGCACAGGCCTGAAAGCAGTCTACAGCACGCTGCTTGTTGCCCTTGCTGTCAATGCCCAGCATATACGTCCCGTTATCGCACAGGAAATTCGCTGCAATGCCGCTGGAACGCTTCACCATCACAGGAAGCTTCATGGTTCTTGCCGTGCTTTTTCCCTTTTTATCCGGCAGACCCAAGGGGACGATCTGCTGCAGCGTTCCATCCTCATTCAGTTCAAGCGCCCATGAAGCCTTTGTCTCCAGCCAACCGGGACGATCTAGCTTCTCATTTGCCGCAAGCGCCTCATAGCACCCAACCAATGCTTGCAGAATCATTTGATCACCTCGCATCCCCGCAGGTCAATGCAGCCATGCTCCATCTTCGCACGGAAAAACATGGGCTGAATATTGTCCAGATTTGTGTAGTCCATGTCATACAGCATGTACCCAAGGTCGCGCGTTTCAGCAATCGCCTCGATTTCGCCGCCCTCCCACAGGCGAAAATGCGCAGTACATTCCCTTGTCCCCAGGTAGGGTGTACTGTAACACGCGCCTTTGCGTAGTCTGCGCTTTACAATATCCTGAAATTTCCCGGGATTATCGGATGCATTCGCCTTGTCCGTCATGTCGAAATGCGCCTCAATGATATAGCGCACATCTTTCAACACCATAGCCGCACGCTGCTGGATGTCCTGTGACGTGATGATACTGCTTCGTTTCCCGCCATTGGCCTCCTGCATGATATTCGATGCCGAGATTTTTGAGCCAACCTCATTTCTCCGCAAATTCATGAACTGAATTGGATTCATTACCCAGATACGGTCAACCGTCCATCGAAGCCCCGGATGAAAGTAGATGCTCTCAATAATTCCCCGTGCCGCGCTGGGCGTAGGAATATCATAGCTTACCCGTTCTGTTTTCATCTCAGGCCGTGTGAAACACGCCATAGGCCCCCAGACCTCCACAAGAACTGACATGCGCTATCACCTCCTTACTTTTTCATTTTCATTTTTCGCCTTGTTCGGCGACAGCATGAGTATACCGTGCTTCCCTTCTTTTGTCAATAGTTAAATTTCATGTGTCTTTCTTTTAAATTAAAGTCATTCCTACATTTTAGCTTGACTTCTACTCCTTTTCCCGCTATGATTGGACAGTCGGAGAAATCCGTGGATTGAAATATGTGGCTTTCTTTTGTGGAATGCCGGGGATGTTGTACGCCAACGCCCCGGCATTTTCCATTACACTATCAGCAGTGTATCCTCACAGTGTACGTCCAGCCCGCATTCCCTGCTGTACGCATCTGGATTTAGCAAAATGCCGAACCCATCCTCTGCATAGCTTTCCACCACACCTGCTTTCACCAGCGCTTCAAACTCATATTGGGGAATATTGACTGCTGTACGGCCCAAACGCCGCAATAACCCCTTTGAATACTCCCCATGCCGCATTTTTCGAATATTCTCAGCGTTGTCATCCGTAGGAATATACACTGTCAGCGAGTCATCCTTAATCACCTTAAATTTCTTTGCTACAGAACGAAAAAGAAGATTAGCTTCCATCTGTAAGATACCCTCTGTGTCAAGGCACTTTTCCCCGACATTCCCCATCAGTTCCAGGAAATAAGCTGTGATGGCTTCCCGCGTGTTAATATCTGCATATGCCTTCAGCACCTTTTCCGTCGGCGCGGCGCGAAGCCGTATGTCATCGCTCATTCTTCCTTCTCCTATGAAAATATGTACAAGGCTTTTCGCCGGATCGTTTTTCCCCTCCCGGTTGCAGCGCCCTGCCGCCTGCAAAATGCTATCCAGTCCGGCCATTTCCCGCCATACGGTTGGGAAATCTACATCCACGCCTGCTTCCACCAGGCTGGTGGATATCACCCGACAGGGGTCGCCTTGCTTTAGCCGTTCTCGAATAATCGCCAAAGTTCGTTCACGATCCTCTGCCGTCATCAGTGTAGATAGATGAAAGCGTCCCTCCTCTGGAAGCATCTGATAAATTGCCCGCGCCCGTTTACGAGAATTGGTAATACACAGCACCTGCTGTTCACTCGCCAGTTGTTCTGCCACTTCCACATCCGATTTTAGCCCTTCCTGTACAAATCGCACACGACGGAAAAATTCGAAAAGCCCATCTGGGTCAGGCGCAAGCTCCCGAATCTTCAGTTCCGGCGCACAGCTTGCAAACAGCCGATCCAGCGCGGGCTGCGTCGCCGTACAAAGCACCGCCGTTGCATCGTAATGCCGCACCAATTCAGCAATCGCAGATACACAGGGAAGCAACAGCGACAGGGGCATTGTCTGTGCCTCATCGAAAATCATGACGCTCTGCGCAATATTGTGCAGCTTGCGGCAGCGAGAGGTTTTCGCTGCATACATCGACTCAAAAAACTGCACCGCCGTTGTCACAATCACAGGTGCATCCCAGTTTTCACAGGCTAGACGGCGGCGAAGTGCTTCGGTGTTATCCGCGTCCTGCTCCTCCTGAAATTCCGCTTGACTGTGATGCTCCAGCACATTTTCCTCGCCCAGTATTTCTCTGAAAACACCTGCTGTTTGCTCAATGATGCTGGTATAAGGGATCACATAAATGATCCGCTTCATATTGTGCGCTTTGGCGTGACTCAACGCAAAGGCCAGTGACGCCACCGTCTTTCCGCCCCCTGTCGGAACCGTCAGCGTATACAGACCTTGTGCATCCTCGCCGCCATGCAAACATCGCATAAGAATCTCATTTCTGTGCAGACACAGCTCATCACGCGGCGTTTGCAGCCATGAAAGCACCTTCGCCCTCAGGCGCTGTAACAGCATTTCCATGTCTGCATAACCACCCCGCGGCTGAGGTCCCTGTAAAGCTGTTTCCGTATCTAAAAAGTCTGCATCCACCAGGCAGGAAAACAGCATTCGTGTATACATCGCACCAGAAATTGGCTCTTTCATGACCCATAAAGGTATATCCGTCTGCTTGGGTATGTCCAGTTCTGTCTTCCATGCTGCGGGATCATTTGCCCCATCTAACCGTTTTCGAAAGCGTGCGCCAAGCATTCCTTCTTCCTTGCCGCTGTCTGGTAAACCACCATGATGCCCAGCTATCGCAAAAGCTGCCTGCATGTCTCCAAGCCGTCCTGCCTCCTGAACCCCCGCACTGGCATGATCTACCCGTGCCGTATGCTCCGGATCGCGTTGGCGTGCTTGTCCCTTTTCGCTGTATTTTCCAATATCATGCAACAGCCCCGTCCGTTTTCCTTCCTGTGGTGAGTGGATACTCTGAGCAAAGCTTCCCGCAAGCTCTGCCACGTTTATGAGATGCTCCTTCAGCGGCTGGAACGTGCCATCCTCCCGCTTGTGCGTCACATACATACGCATCGTTTCCCTTCGTATGGAATTGTTATCTGTCTTTTAGTAACCATAGTATAGCAAACTTTCGTTCTCTATGTCAAGTAAAACATCTGGATTCATCCCATCGATTCGATTTTCTCTGCCTTGTTCCCGCAGTTTTCCGTGAGAAATCAACTACCGTTTTCACCTGTTTGACCGATTTTTGAAATAAAAAACGCTGTGAAAGAACTTTTACATTCTTTCACAGCGCCTTTTCTTGCCTGAGGGTTCTTTACCCAAGGACTTTCCTATTACTTGTCATCAGCGTCATCCGGCTGGAAGTCCACATTATCCTCCTGCCGAGCCTGCTGCTGTGTCACCTGCCCATTGGCACTCCGGCGGCGTGTGCCGTAAGAGGAAGCCGTGCGGCGCGGTGTAACACGGGACGCATCATAATCCGCTCCAGCTGCATTCTCGGTGGATGCAGGCTGCTGCGCGTTCGGCATATAGCCCGTATTCTGGAACGCCTGACCATACATGCCTGCGCGGTTTGCCGTGGGCGCTGCATAGCCCTGCTGTTCAGCATTTGCCGCAGGCTCCATGCCATAGGCTCCTGCACCCTGACGCGGCGCAGTGCTGTACGCATCCGTGCCTGTTGTGGTATCCGCAGCGTAGGGATTCGGCGTACTTGTCGGCGCACTGTAGGGGTTCATCCGCTGCTGCACTCCCGTGTTCTGAGTGGTGCCATAGGCACTGGCGCGGCCCGCACGGCGAGCCGTACTGCCGTAAGCGCTGGCAGTTCCCGTTCCTTCGGGACGCGCATAGGGCGAGGTACCGCTGCTTGATGTGGGTGTTGCAGAAGTACCCGTTGCCGTGCTATAGGGCTTACGCGCCCCCTGCGTCGCGCTATATGCGCCCGCAGCCGTGGTTCCGGCAGCTGTTCCTGCTCCTGTTATGGGACGCTGTGCCGTAGGCGATGCTGCACCACCCGTGGTATAGGTGCCTGTGCGGGGCTGCTGCGCCGCACCGTTCGTCCGGGCATAGGGCCGTCCGTCCGGGCCTGTGCTGGAGCGCTGTGCCGCTGCGCGCCGCTGTGCAGCACGCTGGGCCGCCTTGCGCTGGTTCTGCTTGTGCAGCATGTAGGCATATCCGCCGCCACCGCCGCCCAGCAGCAGCACCGCACCGATGATCCAGCCCACCGCCGAACCATTGCCGCCCGCCTCCGTCTCCGTTGTCGGATACGCAACAGGCACGGTCTCGATCGGCTCAATGGTCGTCACTGCCGCCGTCGGCGATTCAGAGGTTGAAGCCGTGGCAGTAGCCGTCGCCAGAGGTTCAGGCGTTGCGAAGGGATCGAAGGGTTCATAGCTCACATTCAGGCCGTTGTTGGGATTCGTCCATTCGTTGACCGTCTGATCCTCGGCGCTGGGGAGCTTGCCGGTGTTTCCGCTGTTGCTTGTATTACTGCCAGTCGAGCTGGAGCCGCTGTTGTTGCTGATGCCCTGCTTATACTCCTCGCTGGTCAGGAAGGTTTCCAGCTCGGCAATGGTCATCTGCTTGAAGTAGTTGCCCTGGATATAGCCCACCGTTCCGCCGTAGTTCACCTTGTACCAGGTTGTGCCGTTGACATTCTCCGTTCCCAGCACCAGGCAGAAGGCGTACTGCCGCAGGGTGCTCAGCCGCGTGGAGGTCGTGCTGGCCGACTTGCGGAAGTTCACCGAGCTTGCGTTGACGTAGCCATAGCTGGACAGACTGTTTTCATCATAGGGCTTGGGCGTAATAGCAGGCGTAGGCGCGGGCGTCCCACTGCTCAGATAATCATCGACCTCATACTGATCCATCATGCGCATCAGGTCTGCACGAATGTAGCCCCACTGATTACCGAACTGCACCACATGCCAGATGGTATAGCTGCCATCCGCGTTGTATTCATAGGTCTGGCCCGTCACACGAACCACCTGACCCGCAGACAGCACGCTGGTAATATCGGCATATTCGCTGGGCAGCATGCGCAGGTACACATTATCGCCGCGAGCCACCGCATAGCCTGCCTGCTGAGGCGGCGTTGCCGTAGGCGCAGGCGTGGGCGTAGCGTTAGCCTCAATGATGCTCTTAGCTTCGGCTTCGTCAATATGGGTCAATTGGCTATCCATCACCATGCCCGTGACCGTGTTGCCGATCACCGTCTCACAGTAGCTCCACACACGGCCCTGACTGTCCGCATTCTGGATGTTGATCTTGACCAGCGTGTTCTGCGGCAGCGTGGTCAGAATGGAATCATCCTTTTCATCCATCGCCGTGCGGATAGCCGCCTGCCGATTCGTCACCGCATAACCGCGATACTGGGTATCCGGCGCGGGCGTGGGTGTTTCCGTAGGCGTGGCAGTAGGCGTAGCATTTGCATCCAGGAAGTTCTTCGCTTCCTCATCGCTGATATGCGTCAGCGCGCTGTCCGTAATGAAGCCCGTATACTTGGTCCCCGTTTCGGTCTCGCCGTAGCTCCAAACCGTCCCCTGATCGTCCGCCTTTTGCAGGTTGATCTTTACCAGCGTATCCTGCGGCAGGGTCGCCTGAATGGAAGCATCCCGATTGTCCATGCTGTTGCGGATGGCGACCACCTGGTTCGTCAGCGCGTAACCGGTATAGCTGGTATCCGGCACGGCAGGCGCTGCGGTGGGCGTATGCTCCGGCTCATTGGTGGGTGTTTCCGTAGGCGCCTGCGTCGGCGTTTCCACTGGCGGCTCCTCAGGCTCCACCGTGGGAACAGGCGTGTAGCTGTTGGAGGTCGTATAGTAGTCGCTCTCCGCCTGAGACAGCACCGTCAGGTACGAGGACATGATATAGGCTTCCTGTCCATCGACCAGGACGCGCGTCCACCAAGTGCCATCGCTGCTCTGGGTCTCCTGGATCATCCAAACATAGGTATTCTTTTTCAGCGTACCCAGCTGACGACCCTTCTTGGTCGGTTGATCGCGATAAATGATCTGCTTGTCGTTGGTATAGCCCCAGCGCTGGATCATTTCACCGCTGGGAATGGGTGTTTCCGTGGCCTCCTGCTGGTAGTAGAACACAACCTCGGACTTATCCGCCACGCCGTCCACGCTGACGGTGACCGTCACCGCATCCGCCTGCATGGGCGCATATCCGGCAGGGACCTTACTTGCATCAGGCACAATGTCATAGCTGTTTCCGCCCGCCAGTGTGCGGGTCTCCGTGCCTAGCTCCTGCCCCTTCGTGTCCAGATACCGAATGGTGATGGTCGTTTCCACCACGGTTTCCTTCGCATAGTAGAAAGTGACCGTTGCGGGGGTCGCATTGCCCACATTGTCCACCGTCACGCTCTGCACACTGTCGCCGTTCAGCTTATAGCCTTCCTCCAGGCCCTCCGGCGCAGCCATAATCGGATAAATGCCCGCATAGAGCGTCTGCGTCTGCGCCGGGGCAACCGCGTGGTTATCCTTTGCCGCCAGATACTGCACCGTTACCGTTGCGGGAACGTTTTCCGGCTCACTGGGCTGCGTTTTCTTATAGTAGAAGGTCACACTCGCGGGATTCGCCACGCCGTTGGACACTTCCACCATAAATTCATGGGCGCTGTTGTCGCTCAGCTCCAAATCGGTCACCAGATCACTTTCCGGGATGATCCGCATGGATTCCGTCAGCGTAATGGTCTGGCTATCAATCAGCGTGTTATCCTCATACCGGTAGTCGATGACCAGTTGTGCGCTCTGCGCTTCGGGCTTCTGGTAAGTGAACGTCACCGTATCAGGCGATGCTGTACCGTTTTCCACCGTCACGCTCACTTCGCCCGCGCTCGTCAGCGTCAGGCCGTTCACCTTGTCGCTGTCCGGGATCAGCACCTGGCTCTGCGTCAGCGTCTTCACCTGCGTATCCAGCACGGTGCCGTCCTTGTATTGATACACCACCGTGACACTCACGCTCTGCTCAGGGCGCTTGTAGGTAAACGCCACCGGGTTCTGCGTAGGTTCGCCATTCACCACAGATATTTCATACTGAGTAGGCGTACCATCTGCGAACTCCAGACCGCTGACAATATTTCCGTTAGGCAAGATCAGCCCTTGCCCCGTGATGGTCACGGTATCAGTGTAAATCTGCTCTCCGTCCTCATACTGATAGATGACGGTCACTGCCGCTGTCTGCGCCGCCTTCTTGTAGATAAACGTCACAGGATTCTGATTCGCCTGCCCGTTCTCCACATAAATGTCGAACTGGCTTGCGCTGCTGCCGGATAACTCCAGCCCACCCGCAATGCTGCCGTTCGGATAGATCGTCTGCCTGCCCGTCACCGTTACCGTTTCGCTGCCGATGTACTCCCCATCTTCATACTGATAGTTCACCGTCACGTCAGCACTCTGCGCAGGCTTCTTGTAGATGAACGTCACAGGGTTCTGATTCGCCTGCCCGTTCTCCACATAAATGTCGAACTGGCTTGCGCTGCTGTCGGATAACTCCAGCCCACCCGCAATGCTGCCGTTCGGATAGATCGTCTGCCTGCCCGTCACCGTTACCGTTTCGCTGCCGATGTACTCCCCATC
>CAKTYE010000073.1 GCA_934631985.1 uncultured Clostridia bacterium
AATCGAAAAATCTGCAAGCAGCAGATGGCGGAAAAGGCATCGCCTACGCTGCCAACGAATTGTGCGGTATTACCTTATATTCAGGAAAACTGCGGCGGGCATCTGCACGGGGCCTACGGCTGCTCGCTGGGCGGCTCCTTTGTGGGGCTGCTGGCGGCGCGGGGCAATATCCGCATGGATTACGGCATGCTGGGCAGTTCCGACCTGGATCAGGCTTCGCCCTTCGCGGCAAGGCTGCAAACATCACTGCTGGTGCCGCTCATTTATCCGCTGATCCGGGATGGGGAGTTCAAGGCCCGTTTTCTGCAAAAGCGCATGGCGAAGCGGGCGCAGGAAATGCCCGACTACATGAATGTCTTCATGGGCATGATGGGCGGCAAGCGTCCCTACGTCACCCTGCAAAGCTGCAAGCAGACGGACGAAACGCTCTCTAGCTGGAAATCCAGTGTGGGGGGATGTGCCGCCGGGACTGGGGGTCTAGGGCTGAGACTTTTTATGAAGCTATCTGGTATTCCGGCTAGTGAGTTTATCCTCCACCACTCGCCTTTAGCGAGCGGTTCCCCTCTTTCTGCGGAAGGAGACAAGGGAAGGTGCCTTGATGCGGGGCGTGGGAAGATGCGGCCTGTGAGAGTATCCTCCTGCCGCCCTCGGGGCGGCTGTCCTCCCAAAGGCTGTACATTCAATTTTTAATTGAATGTACAGGTCGCAGAGCGACTTGGCTTTTCCGAGGAAAAGCCAACCTTGCTGGAGGGAGGCTTTTGGTGAACAGAACCTCTCCGCCCCTTCGGGACACCTCCCCTTTCAGGGGATGCTTTTGGTGTTGGTGCAAGATGCTACTTGATTTTCTTGCGGCTGCAAGCGCAATCTATCTACCTTTATAGGAGATGCTGCCTATGGAAACTTCCCGAACCTTTTGGGATCGAAACGCCCGGCGCTATGACCGCTTCATGCGTAAGGATGAAGCCGCCTACGCGCAGCTTTATGCCCTGATCCTCCCCGCCGTTCGCCGAAAAACCGTGCTGGAGCTGGCTACGGGGACAGGACTCATCGCGAAGCATATTGTCAACGACGCGGCTTTTATTGAAGCAACGGATGCTTCCGCCGCCATGATCGACGCGGCCCGGCAAGACTGCCGCTCCACCAAGCTCCATTTCTCTGTGCAGAATATGTTCCGCCTGCCCTATGCAGACGCTTCCTTTGACGTGGTCATCGTTGCCAACGCCCTGCACATCGTGCCGGAGCCGGGAAAAGCCCTCCGTGAAATACGACGGGTGCTGAAGGACGAAGGACTGCTCATCGCGCCTACCTTCACCCATCAGGGCAACAGCCTGTACGGCAGGGTACGGGCCTTCTGCATGCGGCTGGCAGGCTTCCCGCTGCACAGCAAATGGTCCAGCGAGGACTATCTCGCCTTCCTGCAGGAAAACGGCTGGAGCGTCCGGGAAAGCGCCGTGCTGAAGGCCCCCTTTCCGCTGACCTATGCCGCCTGTACAAAAGCCGCGGAATAAGCGCAAAATATGGCTTTGCAGGCCTTCTGCCACCTTGACAAAGAGGTGGTTTGTGTTAAAATAACCCCGGATAAGACGTGAAAAGCATGCGCCCTATCCTTTTGGTCATTGAATTTACGCATGTAAGCGCAAGGAGGAACCCAGGTGAACGGTGTCTGGTGGGCGGCAGCCGCCGCAGGCGCGGCCTTGCTGCTGCCAAAGGAACACAATCACAATGTAATGAAGCTTCCCTCTTTTCACGGCACGGCGGAGGTGCGCTCCAGCCTGCCCGGACGGATGCGGCTGTACATCCCCTCCATCGTCGGCATGGGGGCGCAGGCCGCCCAGATGAAGACCCAGCTGGAAAGCACGGGCGTGATCCATCAGGTGCAGATCGAGCCGCGTACCGGCTCGGTGCTGATCCGCTATGATGAATCCAAGGTGCAGGCCGCGGTGGTCATGGGCGCAGTGCTGAAACTGCTGGGACTGGACAGCAAAGTGAACGCCACCCCCACCGGCAAGGTGCGCGAGGGACTGAAGATCCTGCTGCAGGCGGTGAACACCGGGGTGCTGGACGCAACGAACGGCCTGCTGGACGCGCAGACCGTGGCGGGCCTTGGCCTGACCATTGCCGCCCTGCGCAGCAAGGCGCAATATGGCTGGATGGCTCCCGGCGCGGTGACGCTGCTGTGGTGGGCCTCCAAGTTCTTTGGAGTGCCGCACGAATGAACAAAATCGAGGAAAGTTTTCTGCGGCATTGCCTGAAGCCCAGCGTGACCTGCAATCTGCCGGGACGGCTGCGGCTGGCCTTTGCCAAGTATCAGCTGCTGCCCAAGGAGGCGCTGCCTTACCTGCACTATGTGCGGGATGTGCTGCTGCTGCTGCCCGGGGTGACGGACGCGCAGGCGAACCCCCGCATCGGCACGGTGCTGGTCAGCTATGATCCGGGCAAGACGAGCGAGCAGGCCATTTTGCAGTGGGTGGCAACGGTGGTGGACGAGGGCATCCAACTTTCCAGGGAAGACATCTGGCAGGGAGCCGACGAGCAGACCCTGGCGGCGCTTGTCCGCGAGCGGCTGCTGCTTCGGCTGCCCAAGTAAAGAAGGGAAAACAATGATTGGCAAGGAAAAACAAGACGACATGATGAAATGTCGTGTCATGCACACGCTGCCGGGGCGGCTGCGTCTGGCGGCGACGGGCCTGCGTTATTTGCAGGAGGAAAGCACGGAGGTCGCGCAGGAGCTGGCGCGTATCCCGGGTGTGCGTCTGGCGCGCGTCACGCCCTGCACGGGCGGCATCCTGCTGCAATACGACACACAGACCGTGGACGCGCACGAGCTGGCGGAGCAGGTCGATCTGGTGCTGGCACACCACACCATGACCGCCCTGCGGGTGCATCATGCGCAAACCGGCGAGGAGGCAGCGGAAGCGCCCATGACCACCGCGCGGCTGGCAAAGCGGCTGGCGGTCAACGCCGGGGCGCTGGTGCTGGGCAACACGCTGTTCACCGCGCCGCTGGTGGGCGGTGCGCTGGCGAACTTCACCTCGCTGGAGGCCCTGGCAAGCCTGGGGCTTTCCATGCCCATGGCAAAGAGCGCCGTGGAGGGTCTGCGCCGCGATATGCGGCCTAACGCGGACTTCCTGACCGTAACCTCCATCGTGGCAAGCCTGCTGCTGGGCAACGCGCACTCCGCGCTGATGATCCTGGCGCTGTCCGACCTGGCGGAGCTGATGACCTCCTTCACCATCGAGCGCACCCGCTCCTCCATTAAGAAGATGCTGTCCGCGGACGAGGGCGAGGCCTGGAAGGTCATGCCTGACGGCAAGCAGGTGCGCCTGCCCATCAAGCAGATCAACGCGGGCGACACCGTGGCGGTTCACACGGGCGAGAAGATCTCTGTGGACGGCAAGGTGATCGCCGGCGCGGCGGTGGTGGATCAAAGCTCCATCACGGGCGAATTTGTGCCTGTGGAAAAGCGCGCGGGCGACGAGGTCTTTGCCGGCACGGTGGTCAAGAGCGGCAATTTGCAGGTGACCGCCAACAAGGTGGGCGACCAGACCGTTATCTCCCGCATTGTGGGCATGGTCGAGGCCAGCGAGCTGAAGAAGGCGCCCATCCAGCGCTATGCGGACAAGTTCTCCAATTATCTGGTACCGCTGAACTTCCTGCTGTGCCTGTCGGTGTGGCTGATGACGAAGGACCCGCAGAAGGCCCTGAAGATGCTGGTCATCGACTACTCCTGCGGCATTAAGCTGTCCACTGCCACGGCCTTCTCTGCCGCCATCAACACGGCGGTGCGTCAGGGCGTGCTGATCAAGGGCGGCGCGTTTATTGAGCAGATGAGCAGCGCCAACACGGTGCTGCTGGACAAGACCGGCACCATCACCGAGGGCAAGCCCCGCGTCGTCTCCATGGTGACGCTGAAGGAGGGCATGACCCAGGAGGAGGTGCTGTCCTACGCCATGGCGGCAGAGGAAACCAGCACCCATCCGCTGGCGGGCGCGATCATGCGCTACGGGCGGCAGCTGGGCGCGCAGCCCCTGCCCCACGACGACGTGGTGACAGAGGTCTCCCGCGGCAGCCGCACGGTGGCAAACGGCAAGACCGTGCGCATCGGCAACCTGAAATACATGCAGGAGAACGGCGTGATCCCCGCGTCTCCCCTGCCCGGCGAAAGCGGCGCGATCCCCAATTATGTGGGCATTGACAACGAGATTGTGGCGATTCTCTACGCCATGGACAGTCCCCGCGAAAATGTGCGCCGCGCTATCAACAGTCTGCGCTATGACGGCGTGGGAGACATTGAGCTGCTGACGGGCGACATGGAAGCGCAGGCCCGGACGGTGGCGGAGCAGGTGGGTGCGGACGGCTACCGCGCGCAGCTGCTGCCTGAGCAGAAGGCTGAGGCTGTGCTGAAGCTGCAGGTGCAGGGCAACGGCGTGGTGATGGTCGGCGACGGCATCAACGATGCGCCCGCCCTGGCTTATGCGGACGTGGGCATTTCCATGGGCAGCAAGTCCACGGACATTGCCATGGAGACCAGCGATGTGATCATCAACCGGGACGATCCCATGATGATCCCCGAGCTGCGCCGCCTGTCCCGGGCCACCATGCGCATTGTGCATCAGAACTTTGCGCTGGTCATTGCCATCAACTCCATTGGCCTGATCCTGGGCGCTGCCAGCGGCATCTCGGTCATGATGAGCGCATTGCTGCATAATTCCTCCACCATTCTGGTGGTGGCCAATTCCCTGCGACTGATGTTCATGAAGCCCAAGGAAGGAAGAAGCTAATGCACAGCGAACAAGGAGCCGTTCATATGGAGGTGCTGTCCACCCTGCGTGGACGCATCCGCGTGCAGCTGGAAAAGCCGATCCAGTCCCTGCAGCCCTTTCAGCAGATCCCTGGGATCCGCTTCTGCCGCTACAATCCGCGCATTCAGACGCTATTGTGCGAGTATGATGCGGATATGATCCCGGCGGAGGCGCTGACGGTGCGGCTAGGTGCGGCCTATGCGTCGCAGGCGCAGGCGGAGCTGCTGCACATCAAGCATTTGGAGGAGAAGGGCTTCTCCATGGCCCCCAGCGGCTACATGGCGCTGCTGTGCATTGGTCTAGACGGCGCTTTGTCGCTGGCAGGCTCGCCGCTGACCACGCTGACCCGCTGGCTGTCCACCGGGGCGACGCTTGCCGCAGTGGTGGAGCACGCCTACCAGGAGCTGCACGTTCGCGGCAGCTTTGATCCGGAGGTCATGTCCGTGGTTTATCTTATCAATTCCGTCGGCAAGCCTGGGGCCATGCGCGCCAGTCTGCTGGCGTGGATTATCACCTTTGGTCGTCATCTGATCCCCCGCGGGCCGCGCGAGCAGCCCTATCTGGTGCGGCGCAGCGGCAGATATTTGACGCTGACCCCCATGGCAGGCGCTGAAAGCGAATTGGCCTTTGCGGGCAGCATGTTCCAACAGGGCATGGAAATGATGGCGCACAAGGGGTAAATGGAACTCTACATCCGCAGTACACAATAAGGAGGACATAACAATGGTTGCTTTGAACAATCCAATGGTAAAGGGTATTCTGATCGGTGTGGGCGTGAGCGCGCTGGGCTTCTGCGCCTACAAGCACAATGAGGAGAAGGTGGACGACTTCATGCGCCGCCACGGCGTGAAGGTGAAGTCTCCCGCGGCTGGCTTCGAAACCATGTCTGTGGAAGACCTGATGCGCACCAAGGAGACCATTGAGGATCTGATCGCTGAGAAGGAAATGCAGGATCAGAGCGTGACGGTGGAGGCTGCGCCCGCTGAGGCTTAAGCTGGTGTAGCGTGTATAATGGAGCGCCTCTCCCTGGGAAGGGAGGGGCGCTTTTTTATGGAAGCGTGGTGCTGCGTGGGTGGGTGCAGAGAATTGGGGACACACCACCGTGCTGGATTTCCAGCTAGAGAGCATTTCGTCCGTCTGCGGGCGGACGAAATGCTTTGCACTCGGGCAAAATAGGCAAAGCCACACCCCGCACCAAAAGCCTCCCCTGAAAGGGGAGGTGGCCCGAAGGGCCGGAGAGGTTCCGTTTCCTCCCATCACCTTCATCAAGGCAGTCTCCTCCCCTTCCTCCCCCCCTTTTGTACTTTTGAAGTTTTTTGTCGAATTTGTTTGATATTTGTGGATTTTCCCTGTCAGCGTGGTATACTGAATAGAAATAGCCCACTCCTGCGACTCATGTGCAGCGGCGGCTGCATTTTTGCGAAAGCGGAAAGATGGATCCTCTCATGTATCATGGCATTCCGAAAAAGGTCTTGGCGCTTTTCCTGCTGATGACCCTGCTGCTGTCCATACTTCCCGCCGCTGTTGCCGAGGAAACGCAGCGGCGCGTGGTGACGGCAGTGCTGCTCATCATCCACTCCAACGCCATGAACCGCAGGAACCTGGCGCTTGCCAAGGTCAACGCCGCCAAGAGCGATTTCCTTGCCCGCATAAGCCACGACATTCGCACACCCCTGAACGGCATCATCGGCCTGCTGCACATTGACGAGACGCATTTCGACAACACCGCGCTGATCGAGGAAAATCATCAGAAGATGATGACCTCCGCCAACCATCTGCTGTCGCTGGTCAACGATATGCTGCAAATGAGCAAGCTGGAGGACGGCACCGAAAAGCTGGTGTATGAGTCCACCAACATTTACACCCTGTCCCAGGACGTGGTGACCATCATCCGCGAGCGCGCCACGGCGGGCGGCCTGACCATGCAGTTTGCCGGGGACAAGCACACGGAGCATCCCTACGGGATCAACGCACGGTCACCGCCAAGGGCGCACAGGTCACCCTTGCCGAAAACGGCAGAGAGGTCGTGGACATGTTCCGCAGCCATCAGCCGGGAAGCTTCGACGCCATTCTGATGGACATTATGATGCCGGAGCTGGACGGCTTGCAGGCAACGCAGGCCATCCGCGCGCTGGAGCGCCCAGACGCAAAGACCATTCCCATCATCGCCATGACGGCAAACGCCTTTGCCGAGGACGCGGAAAAGTGCCTTGCGGCAGGCATGAACGCCTTTTTGACCAAACCGCTGGAAATTGAAAAAGCTGTGCAGACCATTGCACAGCAGTGTGGACGGAAAGAGGCGTGAAAGCGATAGGTTTGTTTTTCCCAATTGAACATTACGTGCTAGGATGCGGATGTGAAAGGCTGATAGCTTCTCACATCCGCTTTTCTATTGCATGCTTCCTGATCATAGCCGCTCTTCATGGCGTGTCTTTACCCCCTTGCAAGGGCGCACAGCGGTCACACCATCGCCGCGATCTCCTGAATGGCGCGCTCTGCCTGGGGAACCACGGTGTGGTTGCTCAGGAAGCAGAAGATCACCGGTTCATCCTTGAAAATCACGCCTACATCGTTGGTGATGCCGTCGTCCTCGCCCGTTTTGTGGGCGATGGGAATGTGGCGGTCGTGCAGGTAGAAGGGCATTTTGCCGTTCAACCGCTGATTTTTCAGGATGTTCAGCATTTCGCGGGAAGCGTCGGGGCTGATGAGCTTGCCCAGCAGAAGCTGTTCCAGCAGGCGGCACATGTCCCGGGCGCTGACATAATTCTCAATGCCCTGACGGGCAAGCTCCGGCATAAACAGCTTGCGGTTCAGCCGGGTCTCCGTCAGACCCATGGTGTTGATGGTCTGGTTGATGGCCTCCTGCCCCAGCAGATCGATGAGCAGATTGGTGGCGGTGTTGTCGCTGAGGATGATCATCAGCGTTACCAGATCCTCCACCGTCACCTGCAAGCCATCATGCATGTAGGTCAGCGCCCCGCAGGAGGGCAGCTTATCCTCCCGGCGAATGGTCACCGTCTGGTCAAAGCGCAGGATGCCCGCTTCCCGCTGGCGGAAGGCCTCTACCATGACGGTCAGCTTGATGACGCTCGCCGCCATCAGCGGCTGATCGGCGTTGCAGGTGTAGCGGTCGCCGCTGTCCGGGTAAAAGATTTCACAGCCGATCTGCCCGGGCAGCCGGTTCAAAATGCGTTCAATTTCCTGATACATAAAGCTCCTCCGACCGCACTGAGCTGCGCGACTTTCATTCGTGTTTCATGTGGGCTGTGTCGCTCTGCCACAGCCGCAGCTCCTGCTCCACCAAATTTGCGGCGCAGGTCAGCCCATGCTCCTGCCGAAGCGCCGCGCCAAGCTGTTCCGCTGCCTCATAATAGGCGCTGTGATGCACCAGATTCAGCAGTGCGGAGGTCAGGCGGCGTACAGTGAGGTTTTCCCGGCGAATGGGCCTGGGGCCGCAGTTCAGCGCCCGCACCCGGCTGGCCCAGAAGGGCTGATCGCCGCCGAAGGGAATGATCAGCGTAGGCTTGCCCGCGCGAAGTCCCGCCGCCGTCGTTCCCGCGCCGCCGTGATGCACCACCGCCCGCATCTGCGGGAACAGCCAGTCATGGGGGGTAAAGCCCTCCAGCACATAGACATTGGGCAGGTTCGCCAGCACGCCGCCGCTCCAGCCCTTATCCAGCACCACCCGCAGGCCCGAGGCCTTGATAGCCTTGGAGACAATGGCGAAGGTCTTGTCCATGTTGCCCGACACCATGGAGCCGAAGCCGATATAGACGGGCTTTTCCCCGGCGTTCAGAAAGGCCTTCAGCTTCGGATCGGGGGTATAGCTCAGCGGCGTTTCATCCTGCCAGAAGCCGGACATGTGGATGTGCGCTCCCCAGCTGTTGGGCCGGGGCAGCACCTGGACGCTGATGGCATAAATGACCGGCACCGTATGCCCCAGCAGCTCATAATCCGGGCCGCCGTGGATGGGCGGCACGGTCATGCCGTTCTGCTTGCGCCAGTCGGTCAGATAACGGCGCTCCAGCAGATGGATGAGCCAATAGCCCAGGTGATAGCTAGCCCGGTTCCATGCCTTGCCCAGCTTCAAAAACGGCGCAGAGGAAATGGGCGTTTCATCATTTTTATCCATGGGGAAAAACTGCGTCTGCACCACGGGGATGCCGTACTTTTCCGCCACGGAATAATACATGCTGCCGAAAAAGTTGCAGATCATCGCGTCTGCATCCTGAAAGTCGTCCAGCAGCGCCTGCAGCAGCGCCGGGGCGATCTTCCCCAGGGCCTTTTCCACCTGATCCAGAAAGCGTGTGCCGCTCACGCCGGGCTTCATGATGCGATCCATCAGCTCCATCACGTCTCCCGGCAGGGCATAGAAGCCCAGCCCGGCCTTGCCTGCCATATCCTCAAAGCGATCAAACGCGACGATGGTCACGTCATGCCCGCGGCGCTTCAGCTCGCTGCCCAGCAGCACATAGGGGCGCACGTCCCCTGTGGAACCAATAGATACCATATGAATCCGCATGGAAATCCCCCTCGCCGTTGTGTTGCACGTTCAATGCACATTACATCTTCATTGTCTTTTATACCATAAGCGCTTCGGAAATGCAAATCATGCCCACGGGAGGTTCCCCATGGGCATGACGGCAAGGTGTTACGTTTTCTGTTTTAAGCGGATCGCCATGATCTCCGGCAGCACGGAACGGTAAGGAAAGCACTGGAACATATCTGCTTCGCCCAGCTCGCCGGTACGGCACCCGCCGCCGCAGATAGGCAGGCAGACGCAGGCCCGACAGCCCTCACTGAGCGGTGCGTTGGTATAGCGCTGCCGCCCGGGCAGGGCTGCATCCGGCTCGAATACCGTTCCCAGGCGGTGCGCCGCGTCCAGCACATGAGAGCAGTTGAACAGCCCGCCGTCCGGGGCGATGGTATACCCGCCCGCCGTGCATGCAAAGCAGCGGGAACGGCACGGCGGGAAGCGGTAATACCGCGCGGCATCTGCATAGCCCAGACGAAAAAGCTCCTGTTCAAAGTGCAGTATGCGCCGCATGCGTGCTGCGGAGAGCATTTGCTCCCGAAGATACATGGGGGATAGGTAGATTTTCAGATTGCGGTGCGTACCAAAGCGGCGATGCAGGCATCGGATGACCTTTTTCGGCGCGCTGCCCCCGCCGCTGTCGTTGATGCGCACCTTGACCCGCACGCCGCTTTGCAGAAGCTGCTCCATGCTGGCTAGCAACCTGCGGAAGCTGTCGCGGGGAACGCCCTTTTCCCGCGCATAGGCCGCATGCACCGCTTCGATGGTAATTTGAACGGCATGCGTGCGCCATACATGCACAAGAACTTCCATCAGCGCTGGGGTCAGTAAAAGCCCGTTGGTAGTAAGGTTGGATACAAACGGCACGTCCGCTGCTTGCAGCGCTTCGCAGATCAGTGAAATCGCTCGGGGATTCATCAGCGGCTCGCCGCCGTACCATTCCAGTGTCACTGGCAAGGACTGTTCCTCGTATCGCCGCAGGATGAATGCAGCAGTGCTGCGGGCGCAGTCCGCATCCATGGTATGGAGGGAAAAGCCCTTTTCATAGCAGTAGGGGCAGTGGGCGTTGCAGGCCGTCGTCGTAAGAATGCGGAAATACAGCGGTGCATGCTCGCAGCCGCTGCGCTGCCTGTCTACGACCATCGCCAGCTCGTCCATGTCCTCGGGGATGATCGCACCCATCGCAGTGAAGCGTTCCAGCGCGGAAGCGTCAAGAGCAGATAGCTGCCCGCTGCACAGCAGAGCGTATGCTTCCGCAGAGATGCGGTCAAACGCGCCGGTTCGGGTGTTCCAGAGGGCATGGTCTGAGCCGCTGCAATACAGAAGATTATATCGGCTGGTTTTTCCTTTTTGTGTTGTTGCGCTGCACATATTCATCAAACAGGAAGGCCTCAATACGCCTCAATGAAATAACAACCGTAAGCCAGCCCGTAGCATCCGGCTAACCCAAACGGGTGATTCAGCAGCAGCGTTACGCCGCCGTCACGCTTTGCACATGCCTTCTGCTCCTTGTAAAAATAATAGTAGTCATATGTCCCCTTGGGCATACTGAACTTCATTTCTTTGCCTAAATCAAATGTAGCTGTAAATCTGAAGCATGGCAAATATTCGCCGAAATAAGAGGCGCAGGAATTTTCATCCGCATCATACTTATTCCATTCAAGTGCAGGAAGCTGCTTTTCCTCCATGCAGAACAGGATTTTTCGTTCATGCACCTCATCCGCGCCGCAGCATCCGCCGTCATAGCAGGACTGCGTACCGTAATACGCAGTGACCGCGGCGCATCGGGAAAGCAGCGTAACGCCATCCTGCTCCTCACATTTTGTTTCGTTTTCTATGGCAGCGATTGCCGAGAAATCAGCGGCCCTTCGATTCTTTATCGCATTGAACATTGCTGCAAAGCCCGCAAGCGCCTGCGCTTTTCTCTCCGCGGGTGCTGCTTCGTCCGGCGTATGCCGGAAGAAAATCTCCGCCGCTCTGCGGTACTTCTCGATGTCCGCTGCATCAGGCACATAGGGCGGCGCATCCTGAACGGCAAAGCATTCGTTAAAAAAGGTCTGCTTTTGGGGGCGTGCTTCTGTTTCCTTGGCGGAGGGCTGTGTCGTTGACTTTGCTTCTTTTGCCGCACAGGCAGGCTGCTTTGCGGCACTTGCTTTTGGGGCTGCGCCAGAGGACGCAGCCGCCTTGCCGGACGCTTTGGGCCTGCCGGAACGGGAAAAGAAATGAAAATCCAGATCATTATTATTGGCCGCGCCGCAGGCAGGGCAGAAGTGCATACGCCGTCCGATGATCGCGTTGCAGGAAGAACAATGTGCATACCCAAAGTAGGGATCCTCGACAATAAACGGCTCCGTGATGATACATCGCGGGCATTTGACATACGGATCAAACAGGGATTTTCCGCAGCATGGGCAGAATTTTGCTTCCTGCGGGATCTTCTCAGCACAGTAATAGCATTTTTTTGCAAAGGCCAGCACAGCAGAACAGCTCCTTTTCAATTTCAGATATGCTTCAAGGGGATAATTTATTATAGGCCCTGGCCTGAAGCCCTGTCAATCCGTTCCCTGCATCTTTTCCCGCCGACCCGTCCACCCTATCCCCGCCGTCAGCATGTGCATTTGAAAAACATTTGTTCGTGTTCGTCTTGCGCCGCCGCGGCATTTATGGTACACTACCATCGTTGACTTTCCCTTGCTCGGCAGCCTTTGCCCGGGCAGTATTTCAAAAAAGAGGCTTGTTATGCAGAATGAAAATCTGATTATCCGTGGTGCGCGGGAGCATAATTTGAAAAACGTGGACCTCACCGTTCCCCGGGACAAGCTGGTGGTCTTCACCGGGCTGAGCGGCTCCGGCAAAAGCTCCCTGGCCTTTGATACGATCTATGCCGAGGGACAGCGGCGGTATGTGGAAAGCCTGTCCTCCTATGCGCGGCAGTTCCTGGGACAGATGGAAAAGCCGGACGTGGACGCCATCGAGGGCCTGTCCCCCGCCATCTCCATCGACCAGAAAACCACCAGCCGCAA
>CAKTYE010000074.1 GCA_934631985.1 uncultured Clostridia bacterium
ATTCCTCAGTAGCTCAATGGCAGAGCACTCGGCTGTTAACCGAGTTGTTGTAGGTTCGAGCCCTACCTGGGGAGCATCTAGACCTTGCTAGTTGATAGCAAGGTCTTTTTGTTATTTTTTGCACTTATCATGCCAGATAAGCCCCTATACTTCCTGATAATCTACACTTTTTCCTCTGCGTTCAATTTGCTTTTTTGCGGCATAACAATGCTCCCTTCATGATGACAGTTCGTTTTTTCACTGTCTCTCATAAAGGGAGCATATCATATCAGTGTTACTGCTTACAGCCAGAAGGCTCTGAAGCATCATTTATTTCATCAGCGCCGAGGTAAGTCCCTGACGGATCATCTTATCTGCCAGGGCGGCCATGTCATCCGCTTTTTCGGTGCAGCCGCGGCTCAGCCAGGTGCGCAGCAGGCCGATGAAGCCCAATGCGCCAAAGGCATAACAGTAGTCGAAGGCAACCTCATCTTTTGAAATGTCCAGCCATTCCTTGCGGAAATCACGCTGTACCATGTCGCTCAGCCGCTCAAGGAATTTCATGTCGCCGTTCTGACTTAACAGCACGCGACAGAGATCCTGGTTTTCCTCGATCAGGTGGAAAAGCTCCTGAAGAATGGGGCGGGCGTGAGTCAGCACAGGTTCACCCTTGTGTGCGGCAATCAGACCGTTCAGCTGGTCGAAAAGCTCCTGCTCCAGATTGTCCAGCATATCGAAAATATCCCTATAGTAGAGATAGAAGGTGCCGCGGTTCACATCGACCAGGTCGGCAAGCTCGCGGACGGTAATATCCTTCACCTGCTTTTCCTGCATCAGCTGGATGAGGCCCTGGCTGAGCAGTTTTTTTGTGCGCCGCACACGGCGATCCTCTTTCTTGGCGGGGGGCGTTATTTTCACTTCGCTCATGATGATTCCTCTTTTCCTCAACACTTTTGAATTATTGGTTGAGAATTCCAATAATGGCAGTGCGCGATGTTGAAAACTCAGCAGGCGTTGCAATAAGTGTTTATTGATTTTCGGCTCGCTTATTATTATACTATCCAGCGTTGAGAAAGTCAACACGGTGTTAGGTAAAAGAAACAAGATTCAAAAAAGGAGGGACTGTCGTGAACCGATTCGCGAGGTGGCTTGTAAAGCATCGTGTCGTTGTGGTGATCGTCTGTCTTGCACTGTTGATCCCCTCGGTGTTTGGCATGATGGCCACCAAGGTCAAATATGACCTGCTGTATTATTTGCCGGAGGATCTGGACACCATCAAGGGCCAGAACATTCTGACCGAGGACTTCGGCAAGGGCGCGTTTTCTCTGTGCGTGACGGAGGGGCTGACGGAGGTAGAGCAGGCGGATCTGGAGGAATCCATCCGCAATGTGCCGCATGTGGAATCGGTGATCGGCTACGCCTCCATTGTGAAGGGCAGCATCCCAGCGGCGATCCTGCCGGATAATCTGCGCGAGATGTTCCAGAAGGACGACGCACGGATGATGGCGGTGTTCTTCGATGAGACATCCTCGGCAGAGGGCACCATGGAGGCCATTCAGCAGATTCGTCAGATTGCAGGCAAGAAGTGCTTTGTGGCTGGCCTGTCCGCGGTGGTCACCGATACCAAGCAGCTGGTAGAGGAACAGGAAGGTATCTATGTGGCGATCGCTGTGGCGCTGAGCTGCATCGTGCTGATGCTGACCATGGACTCCTTCCTGCTGCCGCTGATCTTCCTGGTCGGTATTGGCGTCAGCATCCTGTGGAACATGGGCAGCAACTATTTCCTGGGAGAGATCTCCTACATCACCAAGGCCGTTGCGGCGGTGTTGCAATTGGCAGTGACGTTGGACTATTCCATCTTCCTGTGGCACAGCTACAAGGAGAACAAGGCCGTGATCGCTGACCGGGAGGAAGCCATGGCAAAGGCTATTCAGCTGACCTTCTCCTCGGTGCTGGGCAGCAGCCTGACCACGGTGGCGGGCTTCCTGGCCCTGTGTGCCATGAGCTTCACCCTGGGCCGTGACCTGGGCATCGTCATGAGCAAGGGCGTGGTGCTGGGTGTGCTGTCCACGGTGACGCTGCTCCCTTGCCTGATCCTGATGATGGACAAGGCCATTGAAAAGACCTCGCACAAACCGCTGCTGCCCAGCATGGCAGGCATCAGCCGCTTCGTGGTGAAGAACTACAAGGTACTGTTCGTTGTCCTGCTCATTCTGTGCGTGCCTGCCTTCTATGGGTACAACAACGTGGGCGTTTACTATGACATGTCTACCACGCTGCCGCAGGATCTGGAATCCTCGCAGGCAAATACTAAGCTGGCGGAAACCTTTGATGTTTCGACCACGCACTTGGTGCTGGTGGATGCGGACGTTTCTCAGAAAGCGGTCTGCGATATGACCGAGGAAATGAGCAATGTGGACGGTGTGCAGCAGGTGCTGTCGCTGGACAGCCTGCTGGGCGCGGGCATTCCTGAGAGCTTCCTGCCGGAGGATGTGACCGAGCTGCTCAAGAGCGACCGCTATCAGCTGATGCTGATCAACTCCGCTTACGTTGTTTCCTCTGATGCGGTGAACGCGCAGATCGACGAGCTGAACACCATCCTGAAGAAGTATGACGAGGGCGGCATGCTGATTGGTGAAGCGCCCTGCACGAAGGACCTGATCAGCTGCACGGACAACGACTTCAAGGTGGTCAACATCATCTCCATCGCGGCGATCTTCATCATCATCGCACTGGTGCTGCGGTCCCTGTCCCTGCCGGTACTGCTGGTGGCGCTGATCGAATCGGCCATCGCGGTGAACCTGTGCATTCCTTATTACACCAGCACGGTGCTGCCCTTTGTCGGCCCCATCCTGATTTCTACCATTCAGCTGGGCTCCACCGTGGACTACGCGATTCTGATGACGACCAAGTACCTGCAAAACCGCAAGGCGGGGCAGGACAAGAAGGAAGCCGTCGGCGCGGCGGTTGCGTCCTCCGCACAGTCCATTCTGGTCAGCGGCCTGAGCTTCTTCGCGGCGACCTTCGGTGTGGGCCTGTATTCTAACGTGGACATTATTTCCTCCATGTGCAGCCTGATGGCGCGCGGCGCGCTTTGCTCGGTGGTCGTGGTGCTGTTCCTGCTGCCGGCGGTGCTGCTGGTGCTGGATAAGGTGATTGTGCATTCGACCCTGAACATGAAGAACGCCAAGTAACGGAAAGGATGGTATTTCGCAATGAAAAAGCGTGTAGTTGCTTTGCTTACCGCGCTGTGCGTGCTGCTGTGCTGCGGCGCCAGCGCTGAAACCGTCAAGCATGAGCGGGTCTTCGCCGTGGTGGACAGCCAGGGCAATGTAAGCACCCTGCTGGATAATGTTCGCCTGGAAAACGGCGATAAGCTGGATACCGTGACCGATCGCACCATGCTGACTGGCGTGGAGAATGTCAGCGGTCATGAGACCTTCACCCAGGACGGCGAGGTGCTGACCTGGCAGCTGAACGGTGAAAGCGTCATCTATCAGGGAACGTCCGATAAGACCATGGATGTGGTGCCTGTGGTGCGCATGACCGTGGATGGCAAGGAAGTGACCGCCGAGGAGCTGAAGGGCCTGACAGGTGAGGTGACCATTGAGGTGACCTACACCACCGAAAAGCCCTATCTGGCGCTGACGGTGCTGCCCCTGGATGAGAACATCACCAACGTGAACATCGACCATGGCACCATCATCACCGATGGCAGCCGCAACGTGCTGGTGGGCTGGGCGGTGCCTGGTCTGGATGAGCGCGCTGAGGTGCCTGCGTCCTTCACCGTGACGGCGGACGCGGATCACGCAGAGCTGGACTGGATGATGACCCTGGCGACGGCGCAGCCAGTGAAGCTGCTGGTGGACGAGCTGAACGACGAATCCAAGGACGCTCATGATTTCGTGCAGGAAATGACCGACGGCCTGAACGCCCTGAAGGACGACAAGGACATGGCGGAGGGCGACAGCGATGTGCAGAAGGCCCTGTCCGCTGTGAAGGAACTGCTGGACGGCGTGACGGCGCTGAAGGACGGCGCGTCTGCGGTGAACGACGGCGCAGTGGCGCTGAAGGATGGCGTGGCAACGCTGGAGACGGGTCTGACCACGCTGACTGCGAACAACGATGCGCTGAATCAGGGCGCGGTCCAGCTGTTCAACGCGGTGCTTGCGACGGCAAATCAGCAGCTGGCAGCAGCTGGCCTGGATGCGGCGGGCATTACGATCCCTGAGCTGACGGCGGAGAATTACGCCACGGTGCTGGATGCGGTGCTGGCACAGCTTGACCCTGAAACGCTGACCGCGCAGGCGACCGAACAGGCCCGTGCGCAGGTGCAGGCTGCGGTGGAAAAGCAGGAGGCGCAGGTGCGCAAGGCGGTTGAGCAGGCTGTGCAGGCCAAGGTGCTGGAGGGTGTGCTGGCACAGGCTGGCCTGAGCATGACTGCTGAGGAATATCAGCAGGCCGTTACCGCCGGCAAGGTTACGCATGAGCAGGCCCAGCAGATCAGCAAGACCGTGGAGCAGATGATGACCACCGACGAGGTGAAGGCGCAGCTGGAAGCGGCGGTCACAGAGCAGATCAACGCACTGGTGGAGCAGAACCTGGCCTCCGATGAGGTGCAGAGCCAGATCAAGACCGCGATTGCGCCTGCGCAGACCGCGTATGATTCCCTGAAGGCGCTGAAGGATCAGCTGGATTCCGTGAACACCTTCGTGACGGGCGTGGCGAGCTACACCGCCGGTGTTTCTCAGGCGGCTGAGGGCGCGGCGCAGCTGTCCGCCGGTGCGGTGACGCTGAGCGAGGGTACCGCCCAGCTGAGCGAAGGCACCGTCACCCTGAACGACAGCCTGGCCGAGCTGAAGACCAAGCTGACGGAAAAGGGTCTGGAGCTGCTGTCCGGCGATGTGCAGAAGGCGCTGGATATTCTCGACGCGACCCAGGCGCAGATGGAAGGTGAGCTGAGCTATGACCTGGTTGCCGAGGGCATGGAGCATGACCTGGTCTACATCATCCGCACCGATCTGACCAAGTAAATAGCATTCAAAAAAAGAGCTGTGAGAAAACGCTGCGGCGGGTTCTTGCAGCTTTTTTTGATACAAAAGCGAAGCGCTTTGTGAGTGCATGGGATTTATGATAAAATAGGACTGGCTTTTGAAGGGCCAGACGCTTGAAATGTCCAAAGGGGAGGAACTAAAAAATGCTGAAGCTGCCTTATCAGCTTGTCAATGGCATCATGCTTATTTCTGTCACAGCGAATGGAAAAGAAGGCTTTTTTGCCTTTGACACGGGAGCGATGCAGACCGCTGTCAACAAGGCGCATTTCCCGGAATTGCAGGGAAAACACATGAACATTGCGAAGTTTTCGAAAGGCGTAAAGGAAAGTGACGCCGAAGAAGGAATCCTGAATGAGCTGCGCTTTTCAGGCGTTGAACGATCCGATATGCCCGTCTTGATTATGGACCTGATGTATGTGGAGAACGCCTTAAAGCCTGCCATGCCGGACGTAAAGTTTCTTGGAACGCTTGGCATTGACGTGATCAGAAATTATACCGTTCTGCTTGACTATAACGCGCCTGAAATTATCCTTGACCCGGAACAGGGTTTTGAAAATCAAACGGCGATCCCCATGAAATGTGAAAAGCTTCCTGTGATCAAGGTGGAGGCGGTAAGCAGAACGTGCGACTTTGTTTTGGATACAGGTGCAAGCATCTGCCTGCTGGGGCAAAGCTTTCAGGAGGCTCCGCAACTTATCCCTGCTTCTGAAACGCCGCATATGGTTACGATCCCGGCTGTCCGTGTAGGTGAAAACGAATATAAAAACATCACCGCTACGATTTCCAACATCAGCGCGATTCAAAAAAGAGTGCCTGTTGAGGGCGTGATCGGCTATCAGGTGCTCTCGCCGCAGCGTTCTATTTTGGACTTTGAAAAGCAGCGGCTTATCATGGAGAAGGGGAAGGGAATATAAGCTTTGTTTTGGCAGGGGAATGTTGATATTTGATGTAAGGTCTCTTTCTGAAATCCTCATACATATATGATGTGCCGCCATCCCTGAGGCCCCGGCACAGATAAACTCCCCCCTCTTGTTCCCGAACTTCCCAAAAGAAAACAAACTTTTCCCACCTCCTCAACGTCTGATACAGCAGGAGGTGTTTTTTCATGCGTAAATGGCTTTGCCTGCTGCTGTGCCTTTTCCCATTCTCCGCATTGGCGGATACGACCCTCACGCTGTCCTTTGTGGGGGATTGCGCCCTTGCGGATCAGTATAAATACCGTGGCTCGGCAACCTCCTTTACTACCGTGACGGAGAAGAATGGACTGGATTACCCCTTCTCAACGGTGGTGGAGCTTTTTGCGCAGGATGACCTGACCATTGCCAACTGCGAGGGGGCGCTGACAGAACGCAAGCTGGGACGGGGTGCAAAAGCCATGAGCCTGTCTGCGCCGCCGCGCTTTGCACAGGTGTTTGCGCTGGGGGCGGTGGATGTGGTGAACTTGAGCAATAACCATAGCCGGGACTTTGGCGATCAGGGCTTGCAGGACACCCGGGAGGCGCTGACCGCGTGGGGCATCGCGCACTTTGGCGAAAGCGAAACCGTTATTTTGGAACGGAAGGGAGTGAAGATCGGCCTGTGCGGGCTGTGCTATCCGCTGACGGATGCGAAAATGCGCCGTTATCAGAAGATGATTGCGGCGCTGCGGACGCAGGGGTGCCAGGTGGTGATTGCCAGCGCACATGCGGGACGGGAGGATAATCCCATTCCGAACTTGGAGCAGCGAACCTGCTTCCCGAAGTTGCTGGACATGGGGGCGGACATTGTGTATGGACATGGGGCGCATGTGCTGCATCCTGTTGAGGTGACGGCGCATGGGGTGATCCTTTACAGTCTGGGGAACTTCGTGTTTGGCGCAAACCCGCGGCCCCGGGATGACGATACGGCGGTCATTCAGGTGCGCGTTCGGGTGCGGGAGGATGGGAGCGCCACGGTGGAGGGGCTGCGGGCGCTGCCCATGAAGGTACATGACCATTCAGACTATCGGCCTTATTTTATAGAAGATGAAGCAGGGAAAAGGCGAGTCTATCAAAAGCTGATTTTCACACGGAAGGGAAAACGGGAATCGCATTTGCCGGAAACGTTTTCAGAAACCGGCGTGTGGGCATGGTGAAAGAAAACGCAAAAGCAAGAAAGCATCCGCTTGTGATGGACGGATGTTTTCTCGCTGCTTGCTTTGAAGAAGAAGGCGGTACAATAAGATTTACTTTTGACAGTATACGCGAATGGCCTGGGCGACAAAGGCTGCGGTGCCTTCACCGCCCGCTTTGTCGAAGCTTTGGCGGAAGCGTTCGTCAGCAGTGTACATAGCTCCTAAGCCTGACAGGATTTCTGGGGTGCAGGTGTAGAAATGCGCTGCGATAAACTGCTGTAACGCATGGAGGGCAGTCTGCACCTCCGGGGCGGCAGGGGACAAGTGCTTCAGCTTCCCCAGCTTTTCAAAGTGCTTCATCAGGTCGGCAGGCTGGGGGGGCTCATGCTGCTGGTATTCCCGATAGGCGGCGGTGCCGCCCCACTTTGCCTTGACTTCAGCGGCGTACTGTTCCTGTTCGGTCTTGTTAAATGCGTCAAATTTCATAGGTGCTGCTCCTGTTGCTAAGGTTTTGCGGGCGAGGTCGATGAGTCGCCCTAATTGTGCTTGCCGCAGCTCCAGCAGCCTGATTTGGTCTGCCAGCGCGGCGGCCTGGTCAAAGGTTGGAGCATCCAGCATACGCTTGATGTCCTTGAGCGGGAAGGCAAGCTCACGAAAAAGCAGAATGGATTGCAGCCTTGCAAGCGCGTCATCGTCATACAGCCGATACCCTGCTTCAGAGCGTACGGTGGGCGGCAGCAGGCCGATGGCGTCGTAATGATGCAGGGTTCGGACGCTGACGCCTGCCAGCTTGCTGACCTCATGGATGGTCATCATCGGGGATCCCCTCCTTCGCATGCGTTCAATATACGCTATGACGCAACGGCAAAGTCAAGGGGGAATTTTGATGCTTGCAAAGGTTCCTGCAAATATGGCGGGGTGAAATGAGTGGACGCATGACGCGAAGGGTTGCAATCAAGTCGAGATTTAGCGTAAAATAGGGGCGTGAATTGAAATGAGGTGACGGGATGGAACGTCCTGTTTGGGAAATGCTGGAAAGGAACCGAACGCGGCTGAGCATGCACATGCCGGGGCATAAGGGACATGCGCCATTTTGCGCGGCAGACCTATATGCGCTGGACACCACGGAGCTGCCGGGAACGGACGACCTTTATGCGCCGGAGGGCGGGCTGCGTCGGGCCGAGGAATGCTATGCCCGGGCGGCGGGCAGCGCGGAAGCACTGCTGCTGCATAACGGCTCCACGGCGGGAATTCAAGCCATGCTGATGCTGTATGCGCGGGCGGGGGAAACGGTGCTGCTGCCGCGCAACGCACACCTGTCGGCAACGAACGCCTGCGTGGTGGGCGATTTACAGCCTGTGTATATGCCGCAGACCTTCACGGCGGACGGGTATGGCTATGTGGCAGAGGAGACCATTTTGGCGGCGCTGGCGGCGCATCCGGAGGCAAAATGTCTGCTGGTGACGCGCCCGGACTTTTACGGCTGCCTGACCTCCTTAAAGCGCATTGCGGAAAAGGCGCATGCACAGGGCTGCCGATTGGTGGTGGATGAAGCGCATGGGGCGCACTTGCCTTGGATGACGGGGCTGGAAAGCGCGGGAGCGCTGGGGGCGGACGCATGGGTGCAGTCCTGCCACAAGACGCTGCCCAGCCTGACCGGGACGGCGGTGCTGCACCTGCGCAATGGTGCGGATCGGGAGCGGGCCATGACGCTGCTGCGGCTGACGCAGACCTCCTCACCGAGCTTTGTGCTGATGATGTCCATGGATGATGGACGAGCATGGATGGAGGCCTATGGACGGGAACGGCTGACGGCGACGGCACAGGCGGCGGATGCGCTGCGGGCGCGGCTGCCGGAGTTGGGGTATGGGGACGCACATGCGGGCTGGCAGGAGACGGGCATGCAGTTCGACCCGACCCGGCTGGTGATCACAGCGCCGCAGGGTGGAGAAGCGCTGGACACGGCGCTGCGGGTGCGGGGCATCGATGTGGAGATGCACGACCTGCGGCGGGTGGTGTGCATTCTGACGGCGATGGACGATGCGGAAACGGTGGCGCAGCTGGAAGCGGCCCTGCAGGATATTCGGTCTGCGGCGGCGGACATTCCCCTTCCGCCTTATCAGCAGCCGCTGCCGCAGCGGGCGATGGCTCCCCGGCAGGCGGTGATGGGCGAAACGGCATGGGTGCCGCTGGAACAGGCGGCGGGGCGCGTGGCGGCGGCCTCGGCGGGACTGTATCCACCGGGTATTCCGCTGACAGCGCCCGGAGAAATCTTTACGGAAGAAACGGCGGCGGCGCTGGCCCAATCCGGGGTGCGCGGGCGCTTTGGTGTGGAAGGAGACTGCGTACTGTGTGTGAAGTGAAGGCGGTATTGTTTGACCTGGATGGGACGTTGACCCAATCGGAAGAAGGCATTTGGAACTGTGTGCGCCACGCGGCGGCGAAGATGGGCATAGAGGCCCCGGACGAGGGGACGCTGCGGAAATTTGTCGGCCCGCCGTTGGTGTATTCCTTTCAGGAATATCTGGGCATGAGTGAGCAGGACGCATGGCAGGCGGTGGCGTTTTATCGGGAGCGGTACAACAGCATTGGCCTGTTTGAGAACCGGGTGTATCCGGGGGTGCGGCGGCTGCTGACGCGGCTGAAGCGCGCAGGATATTATGTGGCGATCGCAACGGGTAAGCCTCAGGAACCTACGGAGCGGATTCTGGCGAAGTTTGGGCTGGACAAGTTCTTTGACAAGGTGGCAGGGACGCGCCCGGAGGACGCCAGCGCAGGCAAGGCGGGGCTGATCCGCAGAGTGCTGCCGGAGCATTACGACAGTGCAGTGATGGTCGGCGATACGCGCTTTGACATGGAGGGCGCGCACCAGGTGGGCATCGACTGCATCGGCGTGGGCTATGGCTATGGCGGAGAGGCAGAGCTGCGGGCGGCGAAGTGCGGCGCTTATGCGGCGACGGTGGAGGAGCTGGAGGAGCTGCTTTGCGCGGGTACGCCGAAGGTTCGGGGGATGTTTTTGAGCATGGAAGGCCCGGACGGCAGCGGCAAGACCACGCAGATGAATCTGCTGGAGGACAGGTTGCTTCGTTATGGCTTTGATGTGAAGCGCACCCGGGAGCCGGGGGGCTGTCCCGTGGCGGAGAAAATTCGTCAGCTGGTGCTGGATCCGGCGAACCCTGAAATGTGCGATGTGACGGAAGCGCTGCTGTATGCAGCGGCCCGGGCGCAGCATGTGCATGAGGTGATACGTCCCGGCGTGGCGGCGGGAAAGCTGGTGCTCAGCGACAGGTTTGTGGACTCGTCCGTGGCGTATCAGGGCGGCGGCCGGGAGCTGGGCGTGGCAGAGGTTCAGCAGATCAACGCCCCGGCGGTGGCGGGCATGATGCCTGACGCGACCGTTTATCTGGACATTGACCATGTGACTGCTATGGAGCGGCGCAGTGCGGCTTCTACGCTGGATCGTCTGGAAATGCAGGCGGACAGCTTCCACGGACGGGTGGAGGCAGCGTATCGGAAGATGATTGCCGAGGATACGGGACGCTTTCTGACAGTGGATGCGACGAAGTCCCCCGAGGAAGTGGCAGAGCAGGTCTGGGTAAAGGTCTGGGCGCGGCTGACGGAGGCGGAAGCATGAGCGAACGGGTCGTTGTAGGCATGTCGGGCGGCGTGGACTCCTCAGTATCAGCGCTTTTGCTGAAGGAGCAGGGCTACGACGTGGTGGGCGTGTTCATGAAAAACTGGGAGGAGAAGGACGATGCGGGCGTATGCACGGCGGAAAGCGACTGGAGCGACGTGCGCGCAGTGTGCGACGACATCGGCATTCCCTATTACAGCGTGAACTTCGCCAGGGAATATTGGGATCGGGTGTTCAGCTATTTTTTGAAGGAATATCGGGCGGGACGCACGCCGAACCCGGATGTGCTGTGCAACCGGGAGATCAAGTTTCGGGCGTTTCTGGACTTTGCCATGAAGCTGGGGGCTTCGCGGATGGCAACGGGACATTTTGTGCGCACCAACGAGGCCGGGGAGCTGCTGAAGGGCGTGGATCCGAATAAGGATCAGAGCTACTTCCTTTATATGCTGAAAACCTGGCAGCTGAAAAAGAGCATTTTCCCGGTGGGCGGCATGACGAAGGCCGAGGTGCGGGACTATGCCCGGCGCAAGGGGCTGCCCGTCAGCGAAAAGAAGGATTCGACGGGCGTATGCTTTATCGGCGAGCGGAATTTCAAGAAGTTTTTGCAGGAATTTCTGCCTGCGCAGCCTGGAGACATGGTGGCCCCGGACGGCAGGGTGGTGGGTCAGCACGATGGGCTGATGTATTATACACTGGGTCAGCGCCGGGGACTGAGGATTGGCGGCTGCGGCGACGGGCGGAGCTGGTTTGTCATAGGCAAGGACTTGGAAAGAAATCGGTTGCTGGTGGCGCAGGGGGAGGATCATCCCATGCTGTATGCAACCCGGGCGCTGGGAACGGAGATCACCTGGATTGGCGAGCCGCCTGCGGCAGAAGGGGAAACGCTGGCGTGTACGGCGAAGTTCCGCTATCGGCAGAGCGACCAGCCGGTGGAGGTATGCTGGCAGGGTGATGAGATGAAGATCCATGCGCTGGAGCGCCAGCGGGCGATTACGCCGGGGCAAAGCTGCGTGCTGTACCAGGGGGAAAAATGCCTGGGCGGCTGCATTGAGACGGGCGTGACGGATGCGGGACAATGCTGACACGGACAAATAAAGAATAAGACAGAAGCACCGTTCGGATAATTCCGAACGGTGCTTCTGCTTTATTGAAATATCGTTCGATTATCAAGAAAGAAGCAAAAAAATCCCAAAAAGTTCAAAAAAGGTGTTGACAAGAGTGGCTTGGAGTGGTAATATAAACAAGCTCCTTCGAGAGCGCCGAACCTTGAAAACGATACAGAGATTAAGAAGAAACGCAAGAAAGAACGACAGTTGATTCTGAGAGTTAGAAACATTACCGAAAGGTAATGCGGAAGGATTAAACTTGAGAGTTTGATCCTGGCTCAGGACGAACGCTGGCGGCGTGCCTAACACATGCAAGTCGAGCGG
>CAKTYE010000075.1 GCA_934631985.1 uncultured Clostridia bacterium
CATAACTTCATGAAAACCTTTCGTCGGTATCTGCTGTCGTATTTATTAACGCTTTTTCTGCCCGTGGGCATTCTGTCCATTGTCATTTCGCAGATCGTGCTGCATTATTGCGCCGCCCAGCTGCTGGACAGCAACGCCGCTGCGCTGCATCAGCTGGATACGGCGGTGTCCATGCAGGTGACGCAGTTCAACGCTTATGCCGTACAGACTACCCAGCGCACGGAGTTTTATCGCCGCAATCGGGAAAAGACTGGCGCGTTTTTCGATGTGCAGCGGACGCTGCTGCAATGGCAGATGACCAACACGCTGATGGACGATGTGTATTTCTTCACCACCGGCGAGGATCAGGTCTATGCCTATAACATGGTCAATCCGCGCAGGAGCTTCTATACCTATCGTTTAGCTGAAGCCGGCTTTGACCTTGAAAACGTAACGGCGCTGCTGGACGGCACGGCGGACAGTCCATGGCTGTCTGCGGAAAACGATCAGGCGGAGACGCTGCTGTACGCGGCCTATGCCCGGGTGGATCCAGCGACACAGAATGGGCTGCTGTTCCGCATTGACACCGATGCACTGCGGGCGCTGATCGACAGCGCTGCCATGTATGATTCCTCGGCGACGTATCTGTGCGATGCTTCGGGCAGGCTGCTGTACACCAGCGGCCCCGATGACGAAGCCGTTCGGGCGCAGGTGCGGCAGTTGATCGCCCTGCCGGAGGATACCGGGCTGGCGAACCTTGGTACAGAGACAGTGCTGTATGCGCGGCTTCGCGCCCCGGAGCAGGGGTTGATCTTCCTGAACACTGTGCCGCAGCAGGTAGCCCATGCGCCTCTTGCACGGCTGTGGGGCATGTTCTTTGTGGGACTGCTGGTTATTTTCGCACTGGGCGGAACGGTCGTTGCGCTGGTAATGCGGGTGAATTATGTGCCGATCCGCAATTTGGAAAAGGACGTGATCGCTTCAGAGGTACTCAGCGAACCGACGAACGATGCGGTGCAGAACGTGCGCAAGGCGATCCAGACCATGCAGCAGAATAATTCGCTGATCGTGCGCCGCTCTGCCGCCCTGTCCAAGGAGCGGGTCATTCTGCGGCTGCTGCTGGGCGGCTATGCGTCCATGGAAGCCTTCAACGCGGATGGCGAGGCCCTTTCCCTGCGGCTGCATGGGGAAAGCTGGCGCATTCTGGTGGTGCGCGGCATGGGCAGCGACTGCGAGGAGGAGGATTTTGCCCTGCGTCTGGTGCAGGCCGTCCGCGTACAGCTTGGCGGCGAACAGGTGCAGCTTTATCTGGAAGTGCCGGAAAACCATATGGTTATTTTCATTGTAGCGGGGGAGGTGCTGGAAGCACCAGAAACGCTGACGGCACAGCTTCAGGCGCAGGTCTGCAACGTGCAGGTGGCGGTGAGCGGCGTGTGTCGTCACACAACGCAGCTTGCACGGGCATGGACGCAGATCATGCAGCCGACAGGGGAGACGGGCGGCGAAAGCGCCGCTGCGCCGGAGGTTTACGATGCGCTGCGCAATGCGCTGGAATTTGGCGAAGCGGAGCGCATTCAGTTCACGCTGGAGACGCTCAGCAACGCGCTAACCCCTGCGCTGGACCGCGCTGCTGCCGCACAGGTGTGCCATGACGTGCTGTACCTGGTGCGCCGCTGGATGGAGCAGCAGGAGGATACGGAGGGGATTCAGGCGCTTCAGGATGTGGCGCGGGAAGCGGCGGTTGGTACGCTGACGCCCTGCGAGAACTGCCGTCAGGTATTGCGGCAGGTGTCGGAGCTGCTGACGGCGCGGCTGGCCCGCAAAACGCAGGAGGAGAACAGCCTGATCCTGGATATTGAGACATACCTCAGCGAAAGCTATCGCGATGTGGACTTCACCGTGCAGCGCGCGGCGGATCACTTCCAGCTTTCCATCTCCAACCTGAGCCACTATTTTAAGAACCATGTGGGCGTGTCCGTCTCCGAATATGTGGAGCAGCTGCGCATGCACGCCGCGCAGGAGCTGCTGGCCCAGACGGACAGCAGCGTGGGGCAGATTGCCAGCGAGGTGGGCTATGCCCAGCCTGCCACCTTCATGCGGGCCTTCAAAAAGGTCAGCGGTATGTCGCCCACAGCCTATCGCACCATGGCGCGGGAGCAGACGGCGCGTGGTAATTCTTGAAAATAGCCGTGCTGGCTTGCCGCCGGGCAGTGACGTTTTTTGAAAACGCACCGCTTCGGCGGCATTTTTGCGTTCAAAATTTGTTATAGATGTACTATTTGGCTTAAAATACATTCAAAAACTTCATCTTGCGTAGAACAAGAGAGAACTGCTATCCTACAGCCATAACAACGACATCGAGGAGGCATTGAACATGCAACAACCCGTCCATGTGGTACGCCCCAGCCGACGGACAAAGCTGGCACGGAGTATTCAGAAGAACTGGCTGCTCTATGTGCTGCTGCTGCCGACGCTGGTGTATCTGCTGCTTTTCCAATACTGGCCCCTGTATGGTATCCAGATTGCGTTCAAGCGCTTTGTGCCGTCCAAGGGTATCGAGGGCAGCAAATGGGTCGGCATGGCGAACTTTGAAAAGTTCTTCAGCTCCTACATGTTCAAGGATGTACTGCGCAACACCATCGTCCTCAGCGTGTATCAGCTGCTGGCGGCGTTTCCGTTTCCCATTATTCTGGCGCTGCTGCTGAACTACTGCATCTCCAACCGCCTGCGCAGGGTGACGCAGATGGTCACCTATGCGCCGCACTTCATCTCCACGGTGGTGCTGGTGGGCATGATGATGGTGTTCATGAGCCAAAACGGTATTTTCAATCAGCTGCTAGGCAAGGTGGGCGCGCAGCCGGTGCCCTTTCTGACAGACGCGGGGCTGTTCCGGCATATTTATGTCTGGTCACACATCTGGCAGCGGACGGGCTACAATTCCGTCATTTACATTGCGGCGCTGGCTGGCGTCAGCCCAGAGCTGCATGAAGCTGCCATTGTGGACGGTGCAAACAAGCTCCAGCGCATTTGGCACATTGACGTGCCGGCCATTCTGCCCACGGCGATCATTCTGCTGATCATGAACACCGGCAATGTGTTGAGCATCGGCTTCGAAAAGGTGTACCTGATGCAGAACGACCTGAACCTGGGCGTGTCGGAGATTATCTCCACCTATGTGTACAAGGTGGGTCTGCTGAACGCGCAGTACAGCTATTCCACGGCGATCGGCCTGTTCAACAACGTCATCAACCTTGTGATTCTGCTGACGGTGAACTGGATCTCCGATAAGCTGTCCGGCACCAGTCTGCTGTAAGGGAGGGAGAGAGCATGAAAAAGCATGGTTCCATGCGCCGCACGCGGTTTGACACGGGCTTTGATATTGTAACGACCATTCTGCTGGTGCTGGCGCTCCTCATTGTGCTGTATCCGCTGTATTTCGTGGTCATCGCCTCCGTCAGCGACGCGACCTCCATCAGCAGCGGACAGGTCATCCTGCTGCCCAAGAATGTTTCGCTGGTGGGCTATCAGCGTATTTTGCAGGACGCCCGCATTGGCTCGGGCTATGTCAATTCCATTCTGTATACCCTCGGCAGCACGCTGATCGGCGTGACCACCACAGTGATGGCGGGCTACAGCTTTTCCCGCAGCGACCTGGTAGGTCGGAAGGTATTGATGCTGCTGTACGTTTTCACCATGTACTTCAGCGGCGGCCTGATTCCCACGTATCTGGTGGTGAAGCAGCTTGGCCTGATGGGTTCGCCCTGGGTGGTCATTCTGCTGGGCAGTGTGTCGGTGTATAACATCATCATTGCCCGCTCGTTCTTCACCAACAACATTCCCCCGGAGCTGTTCGAGGCCGCGTCCATCGATGGCTGCGGCAATGGACGCTTCTTTGTAAGCATGGTGGTGCCGCTTTCGAAATCCATCATTGCGGTGCTGGCGCTGTATTACGCGGTGGCCCAGTGGAACGGCTACTTCAACGCGCTGGTATACCTGAACCGTCAGGAGCAGTATCCTTTGCAGCTCATCCTGCGGGAAATCCTCATCAGCAGCCAGCTGGTGCAGGCGGATGTGGGCGACCTGGACGCGATCCAGGAGATGCAGCGCATTGCCGCGACGGTGAAATACGGCGTGATCGTGGTGGCTTCCGTACCCATGCTGATGATTTATCCGCTGGTGCAGAAGTATTTCGTCAAGGGCGTGATGATCGGCTCAGTGAAGGGCTGAGCGCCTGCAAAATTTTTCCAGAAAAGATATGCGCAGGAAGGTTTTTCCTGACGACATAGAGAAGAAAAAGGAGGTTACCCCATGCGTAAACTTTCAACCCTGCTGTTGGCCCTGGTGCTGGCGCTGTCCATCGCCATGCCCGCCCTTGCGGTGGAGGTACAGGTCCCGCTGACCGAGGAGCCTGTGACCTTCCGCATCATGGTGCGCAAGGAAGACCTGTCCCAGAACACCTGGCCTGAAAAGGAATGCGTTCAGTACACCGAGACCCAGACCGGCATCCATATCGAGTGGATCGAGGTGCCGTGGTCCGGCTGGACGGAGAAGGTCAACCTGACCTTTGCCTCCGGCGACCTGCCCGACGCCTTCATTGGGTCGGTGGACGTGGTGAGCAACATGGATGTGCTGACCCCTCTGGGCGACCTGATCGACCAGTATGCGCCCAATGTGCTGGAAATGTTTGAGACGCTGCCCGACATGCGCGGCGCACTGACGCTGAGCGACGGCAACATCTACTCCCTGCCCACCGGCGATGCGGACGTGAAGAACCAGATTCAGACCGAAATGTGGCTGAATCAGGCCTGGATGGAGAAGCTGAACCTGAAGACTCCTACCACAATTGACGAGCTGTATGACGTGCTGGTGGCCTTCCGCGACGGCGACCCCAACGGCAATCAGATCAAGGATGAGATCCCGCTGCTGGTGTCCGCTTCCAGCGACGCGGCCCGCGTGGACTTCCTGTTTGGTCTGTTCGGTACGCTGGAAAACAACCAGCATATCCGGGTGCAGGATGGCAAGGTCATCTTTACGCCCCAGGAGGACGCTTACTACGACGCGCTGCAGTGGCTGCATAAGCTCTACGCTGAGGGCCTGATGAATCAGGAATACTTCACCGAGGACTATCAGCAGTTCCTGGCGAAGGGTAATGCCGAGACCTGCGTCACCGGTCTGGTGCTGGAGTGGTACATCGACAACATCATTCTGAAGAGCAATGTGCAGGATTTCGCTTACCTGGAGCCGGTGACTGGCCCCAACGGCACGCCCATCTGGAGCAAGGCGACCTCGCCCAACTCTCCCCAGGGTACGCTGAACGGCTTCACCATCACCAAGAGCTGCAAGAATCCTGAGCTGCTGGTGAAATGGTACGACTACATCAACTCCAATCTCGATATCCTGAACCTGTGGAACTACGGCCCCGAGAATGTGATCTGGCGCTATACCGACGACGGTCGCTGGGAGCTGTTCAATGACAACGTGCCGGAAGGCTCCTCCTCCTCGCAGATCCGCCGCACCCTCGGCACCGGCCCCAGCGCCCCGCTGTATGCATACTCCCGCTTCCGCGGCCCGCAGGCTGAAAAGTATGCCGACCGTATTGCCGCGAAGGTGGCTGCGAACGAGGCCTATGCCAAGTACATCCCCGCGGAGAACATCCCCAACGGCTTCGGCGACGCTGAGGAAGAAACCGAGCGCAACATGCTGCTGGTGGACATCGATCACTACCTGAACCAGTTCAAGGCGCATGCCATCGTGGACGGCATCACCGAGGCGGAATGGCAGGATCACCTGAAGACCCTCAGCACGCTGAGCATCGATGAATATGTAGGCTACTGGCAGTCCTACTACGATGCGCACAAGTAATTCCCACAAAAGTCCCTGCAAGGGAGGCGGCCTCGCAAGAGGCCCCTCCCTTCTGGCATATCACGCTACGAATGGAGGCACGCTATGATACTCGATCAAGTCATTGCCGCCGCTTCGCCCAAGGCGGTGCGCCGGGTCTGGATCGTCTCTGACCTGCAGCAGCGCTTTCCGGATCGCGCGACCCACTGCATGACCCGCGCGGCGGACGATTTTGTTTCGCTGGGGCTGCACTGCGATGCGATCTGCTACCTGGGCGACGCGGTAGAAGGCGGCAACATGGAGTTTCTGATGGATATGTCCCGCATGCAGCAGGAGCAGTTTGCCCGGGTAGATGCACCGGTATATTATGTGCTGGGCAACCACGATTTTGATTATTTCGCGGAGCATAAGGCGATGCTGACCCGCATGGAGCTGCCCTTCTTCGAATACATGCAGAAGCAGCCCCAGTGGCACACCCAGGCAGACATCAGCGACATGTGCTACACGGCAGATCTTGGCCCCTTTGTACTGTGCTTTTTGACGGACCATGCGGATCACGCAGGACGTTGGTACACCACCCATGGCGAAATTCGCGGGGATGCGAGTCTGTATCCCTACACCGAGGCGGACTATCAGGCCCTGCGAGACAAGCTGGCTGCACTGGGCAAGCCGCTGATCACGCTGTCGCATTATTCCTTTGCAGGCGGCAATCGTGCTGCGCCGCTGTTTGACCGTTTTCTGCCGCTGCCTGCGCAGGAGCGCATTCATTTCTATGGTCACGCGCACATTGGCGACGCGGTATGGGCGGGGAAGGACTGCTACCGCAAGATTGCTGCGGTGGACAATCAGCCTATCATTCAGGTAAACGTAGCGTCGCTGGAGAATTATCGCGGCAGCGCTATCCGTTCCGTGATTTTGGAGTGGTATGAGACGGGCGAGATCGGCGTGTGCTTCCGCAATCATACCCGCGCCTGCTGGGACGATTATCTGCTGGTTTCGCCCAATGACCGGGTGGAGAGGAATGCGGAATGAGAACGGAAACGGCGTAAACGGACAAGCTTCTTGAACCCCGTTTTGCCCCCCAAAAGTATTGTGACACCCGTTTTGACACCCTAAAAAATGCATCAAAAAGCAAAAGTAAAACCCTAAAGCAAAAAGAAAAAGCCTTGAAACTGTTACGTTTCAAGGCTTTTTCCAAGTACGCCCGGCAGGATTCGAACCTGTGGCCTTCAGAGTCGGAGTCTGACGCGCTATCCAACTGCGCTACGGGCGCATGCACCTTTTCAGGCGACTGATATATTGTAGCACCCTGGAAAGAAAATGTCAACCGGAAACGCGAGACTTTTTCTGGCGAAAAGCGGACAGAAGCAGCGGCGCGCGGCAGGAAAAACGACGCATCATCGCGAAAAAATACGGTTGACAGAAGGTATTGCCAAGGGAGGGCATTTTCATGCGCGTAGATGGACGGAAAAATGATGAAGCCAGAAAGGTAAGTATCCAAACGGATTTCATGCGGACGGCGGACGGCAGCTGTCTGATTGCTACGGGAAACACCCGCGTTATTTGCACAGCCTCGGTGGAGGAAGGCGTGCCGCCATTCCTGCAGGGGCAGGGCCAGGGCTGGGTTACGGCGGAATACGCCATGCTGCCCGCGTCCACGGGTCAGCGTAAAAAGCGTGACGGCGTGAAGAAGGACGGCCGCAGCGTGGAGATTCAGCGGCTTATCGGTCGGGCGCTGCGTCAGGCAGTGGATATGACCCAGTTGGGCGAGCGCACCATCACGCTGGACTGCGATGTGCTGGAGGCCGATGGCGGCACCCGCACTGCGTCCATCACTGGTGCATTTGTGGCGCTGGTCTGCGCGGTGGACAAGCTGGTGAAGGAAAAGCGGCTGATGGTCAGCCCCATTCGGCATCAGGTGGCGGCGATCTCCTGCGGCGTGGTGGGGGACGATCCTTGCCTGGACCTGTGCTATCAGGAGGACAGCCACGCGCAGGTGGATATGAACTTCGTCATGAATGACGAGGGCAATTTTATTGAAATGCAGGGAACGGGCGAGGGCCGTGCCTTTACGCCTGCCGAGCTGGAAACCCTGATGGCCTATGGACGCAAGGGCATTGAGGGCCTGATGCAGGCACAGCGGGAGGCGCTGGGCGAGCGGGCGGTGCATATTGCGCCCAAGCCTATTCTGGTGGCGGCAACGGGTAACGAGCATAAGCTGCGGGAGCTGCGGCAGATCTTCGGCGACATGTACAGCATTGTCGGCATGGGGGTGGCGGGCTTCCACGGCAATATTGAGGAAAATGCCACCACCTTTGCAGGCAACGCCGCCATCAAGGCGGAAGCGGTATGCAAGGCGACGGGGTATCCCACCATTGCGGATGACAGCGGGCTGACGGTGGAAGCGCTGGACGGCGAGCCAGGCGTTTATTCCGCGCGTTACGCGGGGGAGCATGGCAATGACGAGGCCAACAACAACCTGCTGCTGCGCCGCATGAAGGGCAAGAACCAGCGCTCCTGCGCGTTTGTCAGCGCGATTGCGCTGGCCCGGCCCGGCAAGGAAACGCTGATTGCGGAGGGAACCTGTCCCGGGCAGCTGCTGGATGCGCCGCGCGGTAACGGCGGCTTCGGCTACGATCCGCTGTTCCTGTACGAAAACGGCGAGACGTTTGCGGAAATGAGCCAGGAGACAAAGAATGCGGTGAGCCATCGCGCACGGGCCTGCGCCAAAATGCGGGAGCTGATGAAGGAGCTGCATGTATGCGAGCGCTGATCTTTTCAGACAGCCACGGCGATGAGGAAAATCTTCGCTGGATGGCGGAGCTGATGAGCAGGCGCGGCCCGGTGAACGCCTATGTTCACTGCGGGGATGGTGCGCAGGATTTTGAGCGGGTGGAGAATTATCTGCTGACGCTTTCGCCCCAGGCGCGCATTTATGGAGTGCGGGGAAACTGCGATTATTTTGTGCATGACGTTCCTGATCAGCGGGTGATGCGCCTGGGTACTGTGAATGTGCTGATCACGCACGGGCATCTTTACGGCGTGAAGACCACGCTGTCGCTGCTGCCGCGTCCCGCAAAGGAGCTGGGGTGCAGTGTCGTGCTGTTCGGACACACGCACCGCCCCACGCTGGAGGAACGCGACGGCATTCTGCTGATGAATCCCGGCACCGCCCAGCGCGGTTACGCCGCCCTGCTGACGATAGACGAAGCCGGAAAGCCCAAGGGGGAACTATTGGCGTTTTGATGTGAGGGAGGCAGCTTCTGCGCCAGAAGACTCCGCAACCTCAATCGGCGCGACCGTTGGTCGCTTGTTTCGGTTGAGAAAGGCGGGCATGCTCAGCCGCCACTGGCGGCTATGCCCGCCTTTCCCTCCCTCGCGCTCCCACCCGAAGACCAACTGGGGGAGTATGCAGCTGGATGCTTCGATGGGGATTTTAGGATAAATAGAAAAAACGAGGAGGAACACCATGGAGGGAATCATGCGCGTAGCGGCGGCGGTGCCGAAGCTGCGCTTGGGCAATGTGGCGGCGAACGTGCAGGCCATGACGGAGCAACTTCGGCAGGCGGCAAACAAATGCGCAGCGCTGGTCACGTTCCCGGAGCTGTCCATGACGGGCTACACCTGCGGCGATCTGTTCTTCCAAAAGTCGCTGCTGACGGCGGTGGAGGCAGGCTTGCAGACGCTGATGGACGCATGCCCCGCAGGCGTGACGGCGGTGGTCGGTGCGCCGATCCAGGCGGAGGGCGTGCTGTACAACTGTGCGGTGGTGCTGACCCAGGGCAGGCTGCTGGGCGTGGCGCCGAAGCTGTTTCTGCCGAGTTATAACGAATTTTATGAGAAGCGCTGGTTTGCCTCGGGCTTTCAGCTGCATGCGGACAGTGTGACGCTCTGCGGTCAGCAGGTTCCCATGGGGCGGGAGCTGCTTTTCATGGGCGCGGACGGTGTGCGCTTTGGCGTGGAGCTGTGCGAGGACTTGTGGACGCCGCTGCCGCCCAGCACGTTCCTTGCGCTACACGGCGCAGAGGTGATGGTCAACCTTTCCGCCAGCAATGAACTCATCGCCAAGCGGGAATACCGTCAAGAGCTGGTGCGTCAGCAGTCGGCCCGGTGCCTGTGCGGCTATGTGTATGTGTCGGCGGGGGTGGGGGAATCCTCCTCTGATCTGGTGTTTTCTGGACACAGCATGGTGGCGCAGTGCGGCGGCATGGTGAAGGAAAACGCGGACTATTTGGCGGAGAATTATGTGCTGACTGCCGACCTGGATCTGGATCGCATTCGTGCGGATCGCCGGGAGCAGACCAGCTTTGCCGATGCGCAGGGGAATTACGGGGCGCTTCAGCCGGTGCGGCAGGTGGCCTGCCCTGCGCTGGGCCTTGCCGAGGATGCAGCGGTAGATCTGCATGTGGCGAAGCATCCCTTTATCCCGGCGGACAAGGCATCCCGTCAGGCGCGGTGTGCGCAGATTTTCGATATGCAGGCCACGGCGCTGGCACGGCGGCTGCGCATTACGGGCGGCAAGCTGACGGTGGGCATTTCCGGCGGACTGGATTCCACGCTGGCGCTGCTGGCAGCCTGCCGGGCCATGGATTTGATGGGCCTGCCCCGGACGAACATTACGGGCGTGACCATGCCCTGCTTCGGCACCACGGATCACACCTATCGCAACGCGCTGACGCTGATGGACACCCTGGGGGTCAGCCAGCGGGAGATCCCCATTCACGAGGCGGTGCGTCTGCACTTCCGCGACATTGGGCATGACGAGGCAGATCACTCCGTTACCTATGAAAACGCACAGGCCCGGGAGCGCACCCAGGTGCTGATGGACGTGGCGAACCAGACGGGCGGCATTGTGCTGGGTACGGGCGACCTGAGCGAGATCGCGCTGGGCTGGTGTACCTACAACGCGGATCACATGAGCATGTACGGCGTAAACAGCGGCGTACCGAAGACGCTGGTGCGCTGGGTCATTCAGACGGCGACGGAGAACCCGGCCTTTGCCACGTCGAAGGAGGTGCTGCAAAGCATTCTGGATACGCCCATCAGCCCGGAGCTGCTGCCCCCGGACGAGCAGGGCAACATTGCCCAGCAGACCGAGGACCTGGTCGGCCCCTATGCGCTGCATGATTTCTTCCTGTATTATGTGGTGCGCTTCGGCATGCGTCCCCGCAAAATCTATGAGCTGGCGAAGCTGGCCTTTGCCGAAGACTTTGACAACGCCACCATTTTGAAGTGGCTCAAGAATTTCTATCGCCGCTTCTTTACCCAGCAGTTCAAGCGGAACTGCATCCCGGACGGGGTGAAGATCGGCTCCATTGCGCTCAGTCCCCGCGGCGACTGGCGCATGCCCTCCGATGCGGAAAGCACCCTGTGGCGGGAGGAATGCGAAGCGCTGCAAGCGTAAAGCCGCAAAGTAAACAGGCAGTCAGCCCTCGAAAGGACGGGGGATGACTGCCTGCTTTTTGCTGTGCATGGAAAAATACTTCCCATTCCTTGACAAAACGCAAAGATTGTATTACATTCCAATTATAGAACGTTGACAGATGCTGCGCCTGCCGCGCATATCCTAAGGCAGGATGGCAAAGCAAAAGGAGGTCTTCTTGATGAAGAAAAAAGTCATTTTCCTTGTTTTGACGCTGCTGATGCTGGTTTGCTGCAGCGGTGCGCTGGCGGAGCATGTTCATGACATTTACCTGAAAATTCCTGCTGACATGCCGACAAAGGCTCCGCTGGATGAAATGAACCGCCCTAAGGACTTCACTGTGCAGTTGTATTCTTCGCAGGCTTACTATTCATGCGAAATTGGAATGTGCGACTTGGGCGGTTGGACAACGATTCCCATGTCCTCAATGACATTCACTTTCGCAGGGTACGAAGCTGCATCTGCACTAGCTACTTGCGAAACAATGGGCAGCTATCGCTTTGATGGCCCCACCGTGGAGGTCATGATAGACAACGTTCTGTATACAACGAAGCCGTATATCTACCTTACCGCCGATGCGTTAGGACACGATTGGAGCAACAAGGACGGCGTGTGCGCCCGGAAAAACTGCGATAAGGTATGCGATCACAGCTTGGGATCCTCTCCATATCGGGTTTTACGTTCTGACAGCGCAGGCCCGGCGGAGCCTACAGTTGCTCCAGCCTATCCAAGTGCTGGTGATAATCATCATTTTCCGAGCTGCACCCGCAGTGCTGTCTGCGACATTTGCGGCAAAACACTGTCTGCGCTGGGCCATAATTGGAGCAACAAGAACGGGGTGTGCGCCCGAAGCAACTGCGGCGCAGTGTGCGACCATGCTGCAAGCAAGGCCCAGCCTACTTGTGAACAAAGCGCAGTGTGCGAT
>CAKTYE010000076.1 GCA_934631985.1 uncultured Clostridia bacterium
GGCACAAAAATCAAAACAAAGTGTGGACGGCAGAAGAAAAATACGAGCTGGTGGCTAAGGTGTTGGCAGGAGAATCCTTAAATTTTTCTGTTGAAATTACAGGGACGCTTATCTTCTGCTTACGTCCCGCGCTGACTGAAATCCAGCAGCAGCTCTTTCAACTGTGCCACGGAATACGCTTGCTGATCCGCCAGGGCCCACTCCTCCGGCTGACCATATCCATAGCACGCCGCAATGGTGCGCACACCGTTGTCCCGGCCTGCCAGCACATCGCCCTTGCGGTCGCCTACCATCACACAGCGAAGGGGCTGCATTTCCTCCAGCACCATGCGCAACGCCTGGGTCTTCGTTTTACCGGGAATGAGCGGCTGTACCCGCGCGAAAAGCTCCGTGATGCCCATAGTCTCCATGGAGATGCGCAGATATTCCTTCAAACCGTTACTGACTACCACCAGGTCTGCAAGGGGCGCGAGAGCTGTCAGCATTTCCTTAATGCCGGGGAAAAGGCGCTGCCAGTCCCGAACGATCTCCAGCTCAATGCGCTGACGTATGCGCAGATATTCCTCCGTGCGATCCACGGGAATCTCCATCAGCGCCGCAGATTCCTCATAGGTGGGGCCGTTGCAGCGCGCCATATCCGCATTGGTGCGGGGCGGCAGCCCCATCTCCGCCAGTGTGCCGCGAATCTGCTCAATGCACAGGGGCATGCTGTCCGCCAGCGTGCCGTCCCAGTCAAAGAAGATCACCGGCTTGCGCTGCCCCGGCATCGGCTGCACTTGCAGTCCGCAATGTGCATATTCCATCCCCATGTCCTCCGTGTTAACAAAATTCTCCTGTATCATAGCATAAGCCAGAGAACTCGTCAAATCAGCCCAGGTGACGAAACCAGTCTATTTCGAACCTGTCCAGCGTGATCTGCCAGGGTGGCGGGAAGCGCTTCAGCGCCCAGGCCGCAAGGGCTGCTTCCAGTCCCAGCACCACCCCCGCCATTAGCGCCAGCAACGCCCAATAGCGTCCGATACTGCCGCCGCCCAGCCATGCCAGCGGCGTACCCGTAACGGGCTGATTCAGGAAAAGGTAGTTGCCCCCGGTAAAACGGTTGATCGGCACATCCACCAGTGCCAGCGTGACCAACAGCGCTGCCGCATACCCTGCGCCCCGGGGCGTAGGCCGCCATCCCAGCGCTAACGGCGTCCACGGCGCGATCACCAGCACACAGTGCAGCAGAAAGAAGCATACGCGCATCAGCCGGGGCTGCGCACAGTCGATGACCGATGGAAACAGCAGCGCGCCCATTCCGCTGAGGGGCGCAAGATACGTCACCGCCTGCCACAGCCGCTGGGAGCCGCACCGAAGCGCCGGGTACAGCAGCACACCCATCAGGCTGCACAGGTGCAGCGGCAGCGCCGTCCGCCAGGAAAGTAACCCATTGCAGGCCAGCAGAGTCAATTGCCCCGCCATGCTGCCCCAGGCCAGCGTGGACAGCGTCAGCACACACCGCCCATACAGCCGCCGTGCGCCCCGCGCCTGTCCCGCATGCCGCAAAAGCGCAATGCGCCGCATATCCATGCCCCACCACAGGGTGAGGACGATCAGCATCAATATCTGCATGGCAGGAGCTTTCCCGGAAAGGTGAGGTGGTATACATGGGCGGAGAAATCTTTTTCCCTGACTGCGCAGGCAGTTGCAGAGGAGCGGGTTTTGATAAGTTATAGGTGGAGAAGCGGCTGGAGTAATGTAACCCCTCAGTCGCCTGACGGCGACAGCTCCCCTTTCAGGGGAGGCTTTTGGCGCTGGTGCGGCTTTACTGCGTCCATGCCGCGCAACGGTACTTTTAGTGAGAGTAACTTTTGCTGCATACGCCAACCCTAAGCGACAAGGCGTTCCGACGGCTGTATACGGTCAGCCGACGGAATGCCATGGAGCGGAACCGAAGGCGGCTCGGGTTGTGTCCCCCTGGGAAGGCTCCGATCCAGGTGATGGCTGGGGGCAAGTATGGGGTCCGGGGGCCAGCCTTAGCTGCATGGAAAATTTGGCTGGCCCCCGGGCGGTTTTGCCTACTTTGCCCGAGTGCAAAGTAGGTCGTCCGTCCGCAGACGGACGAAACTCCCTCTAGCTGGCATCCAAGCGCAGTTGTGTGCCGCCCAAACCTTGCTCCTCCAAAAAACCAAAGAACAGCCGGGAACGACGTATCCGCATCGTTCCCGGCTGTTCTTTTATTCCCTTGCCTTACGCTGCCTTCTGATCCTCGCCCATCGGCTTCAGCATCGTCCGATCCACCTTGCGGTACAGATACAGGCAAAGCGTCAAGGAAACAACCTCCGCAATGGGGAAGCTCCACCAAATGGCGTCCAGACCACCCAGCTTGGACAGCACCCATGCCACGGGCAGCAGCACGATCAGCTGACGCATCAGGCTCATCAGCAGACTGTAGATGCCCTTGCCAATGGCCTGGAAAACATTGCTCAGGGCAATGCCCACTGCCGCCAGAATGAAGCTGAGGGAGATCGTTCGCAGGGCGGGTACGCCAATGGCGGTCAGCTGGCTGGCGGACTCGCCGGAGGTCTCGAACAGACCCATCAGGAATTCCGGGAAGGCCCAGAACAGCGCCGTACCAATCGCCATAATGACCGTGGCGTAGGTCAGCGAAACCTTGATGCCGTCATAAATGCGGGAGCGGAGCCGCGCACCGTAGTTGTAGCCGATGATGGCAACCATGCCGTTGCCCAGGCCGAACACGGGCATGAACACAAAGGATTGCAGCTTGAAATACACGCCCAGCACACTGACCGCTACGCTGCCATAGGCAATGAGGATCATGTTCATGAACACGGTCAGCAGAGAGTTGATGGCCTGCACGATGACGCTGGGGAAGCCCACGGAGAGAATCTCCCGCACGGACTGCATGTTGACCCGGAACTCCCGGGTGGAGAGCTTCAGCTCCTTGTTCTTGGTCTGGTTGGCAATGAAGCCCACCGTCATGCTGACCACCTGACCGATGACCGTGGCCCAGGCCGCGCCGGCAATGCCCATGGCGGGGAAGCCCAGCAGACCGAAGATCATGATGGGATCCAGGATGATGTTGGTGATTGCGCCGGAAAGCTGCATGACCATGGAGAAAACGGTGTTGCCCGTGGATTGCAGCGCGCGCTCGAAGAAGATGCTCTGGAACAGGGCGAAGGAGAAGACCGACACGATGAACAGGTATTGTTCGCCCAGGTCGATCAGCGCCGCTTCATCGGTGAACCAGGTGAAGAACGTGCGGGAGAAGAACAGGCCGAATATGGCGAACAGCAGGAAGCCGCAGGCCTCCAGCACCATGCCCGCGCTGGCGGCGTTCAGCGCCGCCTTATGGTTATGCTCGCCCAAACGGCGGGAGATCAGGCTGTTGATACCAACGCCGAGACCCGTGGAAAGCGCGATCATCAGCGTTTGAATGGGAAACGCCAGCGATACCGCCGCCAGCGCGTTGGGGTCATACTTGGCGACAAAGATGCTGTCCACAATGTTGTACAGCGCCTGCACCAGCATGGAGATCATGATCGGCACCGAAATTTTCGGCACCAATTGTTTCATGGGCATTTCGCCCAGCAGCTTGGATCGACCTTCATTTTGCATAATGTTTATGTACCTCTTTCATACGGGAGGAGAACGGCGAGGAAGGGGCTTCTGTGCCAGAAGCCCCTCCCTCGCGCTCCCTCCCGAAGACCATGTGGGGAATAGCGTAAGGTGTGGGTGCTTTTGCAGGGGGTGGGATCATAGGCTGGAAGTTAAAGCAGCAGGAGCGCCAGGGCGTAGCCTAACAGAGCTGAGACAAGTCCATGCAGCAGCTGGAAGCCCAACTGTTGGGGCAGGCTCCATACGCCCTGCGGTCCCAGCGCACGGTTCTGCATCAGAATTGCCAGCGCGCCGAACCCCGTTTCGCCGCTGAGCAGGGCTACCCGCAAGGGCAGCGGAACAGGCAGTGCGGCAAGGGCCTTGCTGGCGGTGGTGACCTCCAGCAAACAGGAAACGGCTAACTGTGCCTGCGCAGGCAGGGCGGGGAATAATGCGGGCAGCAGGGCGCTGAACACGTTGCCCAGCACCATGCAGCCACAGACGGTGAGCAGGGTAACGGACGCTTTTTCGACCGCCGTGCCCAGCGTTAGCGGTGGGGAAGCAAGGGCCTGCGGGCGGCTGGATGGTACGTCCTTCCCGCAGCGTATCAGTGCGGAGACTGCCAGCCCGCCGGAAAGGACTGCCAGCAGAATGCACAGCCCTGCCGTTCCATTGTGGAGCCACTGACCCAGCGTGCCATACAGGAACATGGGACTCATGGTGCCGCAGCAGATCAGCAGGCGCTTTTGCTGACGCGGCGGCAGGGAAGCGTCCCGTGCCGCGCAGATCCTCGCGCCGCAGGGAGAGCCTGCGCCCCAGCCCAGCAGCACCAGCGCGGGAAAGGGCGCGTTTGTGGGCAGCCGATCCAGCAGCAACAGCAGCAGAATCATGTAAGGGTACAGCCCCGGCAGGACGCTTGCGGCAAAGAGCGCACAGGCCTGCGACGCAGCTCCAATGACCACGGCAGGCCGCAGCAGAAGCAGCAGCGCCGCCAGCGCACATCCGACCCAGGCCATGGCATCGCCCCCTTTGCTGGGAGCGTATGCTAGGGTATGCTTCTAAATTCCCCAGGCGACATCTTTAGAAACACACCCTAAAGGGCATGAAAAAGCCCGGACACGGCAGTTGGTGCTTTCGCAGGAAAGCACCAACTACTGTGCGGCACTGCTTCATGACAGCGCCATATCCTTAGATTTCATCCTGGGGTTCGGGGGTACCTTCCTCGGGCAGGTCCATGTCAAGGCTTGCATTTTCGGAAGGCTCGGCGACAAATTCCTCGGCGGCGTCCGTCTGGGCGGTTTCTTCCCATTCGGCTTCCTCTTCGGCTTCAGTGCGGGCCACTGCCACGACCTCGCTGCCCTCGGCAATGCGCATGATGCGCACACCCTGGGTGTTGCGGCCCGACAGGCGAATGTCTGCCACCCGTGCGCGGATGATGGTGCCGTCGTCCGTGATGACCAGAATATCTTCATTGGGCTGAACCAGCAGCTGGGCTGCCAGCGGGCCGGTCTTCTCCGTCACCGCCATGGCGCGGATGCCCTTGCCGTTGCGGCTCTGCTCGCGGTATTCATCGCAGGAGGTGCGCTTGCCGAAGCCCTTGGCGGTGATGACCAGCACCTCCGCGCCTTCCTCGATGCGGGCCATGTCGATCACATAGTCGCCCTCGTCCAGGCGGATGGCGCGCACACCCATGCTGACACGTCCGCAGGTACGGATGTGCTGCTCGTTAAAGCGGATGCACATGCCCTCGCGGGTACCCATCAAAATTTCATCGTCGCCATGGGTCAGCGCTACGTTGACCAGCTCGTCGTCTTCCTTCAGCACAATGGCGATCAGGCCGTTCTTGCGCAGGTTCTGGAATTCGGACATGGGGGTCTTCTTGATCATGCCGCCCCGGGTCGCCATTACCAGCGACAGACCTGCCGTTTCGGCGGGCATGGGGATCATGTTGGTGACCTTTTCACCGCCGGAGATTTGCAGAATGTTCACCATGGCGGTGCCGCGCGCCGTGCGTCCCGCTTCGGGAATCTGATAGCACTTCAGCTGATATACGCGGCCCAGGTTGGTGAAGAACATGATGTCGTCATGGGTGGAGACGACCACCATGCGCTCGGCGTAGTCCTCCTCCTTGGTGGTCATGGCGGCGATGCCCTTGCCGCCGCGATGCTGCGCCCGGTAGGTGGACTTGGCGATGCGCTTCACATAGCCCTGATGGGTCAGCGTCACCACCATGTCCTCCTCCTGAATGAGGTCGGCGATGTCGATCTCGCCCTCCAGGGTGGTCAGCTCGGTGCGGCGCTCGTCCGCATACTTGTCGCGGATGGCGCTGATCTCGGTCTTGATGACCTCCATCAGCAGATGCTCGTCCGCCAGAATGGCGGTCAGCTCGGCGATGGTCTTTTCAAGCTGCTGGTATTCCTCCATCAGCTTTTCCCGTTCCAGACCGGTCAGGCGGGCAAGACGCATGTCCAGAATGGCCTGTGCCTGCCGGTCGGAGAAGGCGAAGCGCTCCATCAGGGAGACCTTGGCGGCGTTGGGGTTCTCGCTGTGGCGGATGATGGAAACGATCTCATCAATATGATCCAGTGCTTTCAGCAGACCCTCCAAGATGTGCGCCCGGGCGTTGGCCTTGTCCAGGTCGAAGCGGGTGCGGCGGGTCACAACGTCCTTCTGATGCTCCAGATAATAGTAGATCATTTCCCGAAGGTTCAGGATGCGGGGCTTGCCGTCCACCAGGGCCAGCATGTTTGCGCCGAAGGTCTCCTGCATCTGCGTGTGCTTGTACAGGTAGTTCAGCACCACCTGCGGATACACGTCCTTCTTCAGCTCGATGACAATGCGCATACCGTTGCGGTCGCTCTCATCGCGAATGTCGCTGATGCCCTCCAGCTGCTTCTGATGGCACAGCTCGGCGATCTTTTCCACCAGCTTGGCCTTGTTGACCATGTAGGGGATCTCCGTGACCACAATGCGGCTGCGGCTGTTGGTCATGGGTTCGATCTCCGTGCGCGCCCGCACCAGAATGCGGCCCCGGCCCGTCATGTAGGCGGCGCGGATGCCGCTGCGGCCCAGAATGATGCCGCCCGTGGGAAAGTCCGGCCCTTTGATGTGGGTCATCAGGTCCTCTACGGTGCATTCAGGGTTGTCGATCATGCAGATCACGCCGTCGATGACCTCGCGCAGGTTATGGGGCGGAATGTTCGTCGCCATGCCGACAGCGATGCCGCTGGAGCCGTTCACCAGCAGGTTGGGGAAGCGGCTGGGCAGCACGGCGGGCTGCATCAGCGTTTCGTCGAAGTTGGGGTAGAAGTCCACCGTGTCCTTCTCGATGTCATCAAGCAGGTGCATGGTGAGCTTTGCCATACGGGCCTCTGTGTAACGCATGGCGGCTGCGCCGTCGCCGTCCACCGAGCCGAAGTTGCCCTGACCGTCTACCAGCGGATAGCGGATGTTGAAGGGCTGGGCCAGACGCACCATGGCGTCATACACGGAGGAGTCGCCATGGGGATGGAATTTACCCAGCACATCGCCCACCAGACGGGCGCTTTTGCGGTAGGGCTTGTCAGGGGTCATGCCCAGCTCGTTCATGTCGTAGAGGATGCGCCGATGTACGGGCTTCAGACCGTCCCGCACGTCCGGCAGGGCACGGTCCACGATGACCGCCATGGCGTAGGAGATGAAGGAACGCTTCATCTCCTGTTCCAGGTTGACCGGGATCAGCTTGTCATTAATCATTTTCTTGCTCCATCTATCGAATCGCTCTCGCAGAAAATCTCATAAGTCCATGGAAGGAACCGCAAGGGAGACGGTAAAGCCTTACACGTCCAGATCCTTCACCAGGTCGGAGTTCTCCTCAATGAACTTCTTGCGGGGCTCCACCTGGTCGCCCATCAGCAGGGTGAAAATTTCATCGGCAGCCATGGCGTCCTCGGGGGTGATGCGCATCATGGTGCGATGCTCCGGGTCCATGGTGGTGGTCCAGAGCTGCTCCTTGCTCATTTCGCCCAGACCCTTGTAGCGCTGGATCTCCGGCTTGGGGTCGCGACCGATCTCATCCAGCACCTTTTGCAGCTCGTCGTCATCATAGACATAGCGCTCCGTCTTGCCCTTGGTCACCTTGTACAGGGGCGGCATGGCGGCGTAGACATAACCCTTTTCGATCAGCGGACGCATGAAGCGATAGAAGAACGTCAGCATCAGAATGCGGATATGCGCGCCGTCCACATCAGCATCCGTCATGCAGACGATGCGGTGATAGCGCAGCTTGCTTTCGTCAAAGTCCTTGCCGAAGCCGCAGCCAAAGGCCGTGATCATCGCGCGAATTTCCTGATTGCTCAGGGCCTTGGCCTCGTTGACCTTTTCCACGTTCAGAATTTTGCCGCGCAGGGGCAGGATGGCCTGGAAGTGGCGGTCGCGGCCTTCCTTGGCGCTGCCGCCTGCACTGTCGCCCTCAACCAGGAAGATCTCGCACTTGCTGGGGTCGCGCTCGGAGCAGTCCGCCAGCTTGCCGGGCAGGGAGGCGGATTCCAGCACCGTTTTGCGGCGGGTCAGCTCGCGGGCCTTGCGGGCGGCCTCACGGGCGCGCTGGGCGCTCAGGCAGCGCTCCAGAATGGCGCGGGCCACCGGGGGATTTTCTTCCAAATAAGTGGAAAGCTCCTCGCTGACCAGGCTGTCCACAATGGGACGCACCTCGGCGCTGCCCAGTTTGGACTTGGTCTGGCTTTCAAACTGCGGGTCTGCCATTTTGATGGACACCACGGCGGTCAGGCTTTCGCGAACATCCTCGCCCTTCAGGTTCTGCTCGCTATCCTTCATGATCTTATACTTGCGCCCGTAGTCGTTGATGGCGCGGGTCAGGGCCGTGTTGAAGCCCATCAGATGGGTGCCGCCGTCGGGGGTGTGAATGTTGTTGGCAAAGGCGTAGACGTTTTCCTGATAGCTGTCGGTGTACTGCATGGCGACCTCGACCAGGATGCCGTCCTTCAGGCCCTCGGTGTAGATGGGCTCGGAGGGCAGCAGTGCTTCCTGATTGCGGTGGCGGTTCAGATGCAGCACAAACTCCCGCAGGCCGCCGTTATAGCAGAAGACCTTCTCCTTCGGCGCTTCGCCGCGCTCATCCCGGAAGACGATGCGGATGCCCTTGTTCAGGAAGGCCATCTCCTGCAAGCGGCCCTTCAGCACGTCATATTGGAAATCGCCCGTGTCGAAGATGCCGTTGGGGTTGTCCGCGCCCTTTACATCAGGCCAGAAGCGGATGGTGGTGCCGGTACGGTCCGTTTCTCCAACGATCTTCAGGTCGTACAGATATTTGCCGCGGGCATATTCCTGCTGATAAACCTTGCCGTCCTGATACACGGTGACGGTCAGATGCTTGCTCAGGGCGTTCACCACGGACGCGCCCACGCCGTGCAGGCCGCCGGAAACCTTGTAGCCTCCGCCGCCAAACTTGCCGCCCGCATGCAGCACCGTCAGGCAGACCTCCACAGCGGGACGGCCCATCTTGGGATGGATGCCCACGGGGAAGCCGCGTCCATCGTCCTTGACGGATACGCTGCCATCCTGATAAAGGGTCACGTCAATTTCCTTGCAGTAGCCCGCCAGCGCCTCGTCGATGGAGTTATCCACGATCTCATACACAAGATGATGAAGACCCCGGGCGTCGGTGGAGCCGATATACATGCCCGGGCGCTTACGGACGGCCTCAAGGCCTTCCAGCACCTGGATCTGCTCCTCACCATAGCTGCCCGTAACCTCTGTTGCCTTCTCAATCTCCTGATCCAGTTCGTTCGCCATGCTGCACCTCACTTTGTTCCGTCTCGCTCTGCATCAAATGCAGAAAAAAGCTGCGATCCTCCCGCATCCTTGCGGAAAGCGTCCGCAGGCCTACGCCGCTCAGGTAGCAAATGCTCCGCGTACCCTCCCGGCACATTACCAGGGTCTTCGGCGTTGCGCTCAGGCTGCGGACCAGATGCTTTTCACGCATCCGCTCCACCAGGTCTGCCGTATCCGCCGTATAGCCCTGGGTCACATCGGTCATCAGAAGGATGCTTTCCGCACGCACGGCTTTATCAGCGCCCAAATGGATGACCAAAAGGCACTCACCTCCACATTCGCGCGGAAAGGGCGCAAATTCCGTTTGGACCCCTTTGCGCCTATCCCTCCAAATACTAACTTATTATACAGCAAAAAGCGGGAAAAGAAAAGAGTTTTCGGAAAACATGGAGCAGGGAAAATGGAATCCCGCGGGGGAAACTTCAAGTCTTCGGTGCGAATCAGGCCAGATAGCCCATGTGTGAAAAAAGAAACAGGCAGATAAGAAAAACAGACGTTGAAATCAACACGAAAGGGGAAGCGTGTCGTTCCGTTTCCTGCGCAGACATGCTATCCTTTCACTTGCCAATTGAAAGGAGGCTATCAGCCATGAACACGGATAAGATTTACGCAGAACACCTCGCCAATGAATACGCACCCAAGGATACCTCGAAGGTGATCGCCCTTCGGAAGCTGGACGCGAAGGCGAAGCTCCCGGCAAACATTTTCACCTATTCCCTGGGAATTGTTTCTTCACTGGTGCTGGGCGTCGGCATGTGCCTGTCCATGAAGGTCATCGGCAGCGGCTCGCCCGCCATGGTTGCGCTGGGCATTGCGCTGGGACTGCTCGGCTTTGCCGGCATGGGTGCGAACTATCCTATTTATAAGAAGCTGCTGGCAAAGGGCAAGCAGAAGTATGCCTTTGAAATCATGGAGCTTGCAAAGAAGATCAGCGAGGAATAAGCGGTGAAGTGTGCAGGGGCGATCTGGAAAAGCATGGTGTATCCATCCAACAAGGTGCTGGTTTGTGTTCCACTTTTGTCCTTTGCGGCCCTGGCGGTGAGCTTTGCATACGCAAAAATTGGAAATGCGCTGACATACGTCATTTACGGACTGTCGGCGTACTATCTGGTGCTGGGCGGGCTGCGGGTTTATCTGATCGTTTGCTATCGCCGCCGAACGCCAGTGCTTGAAGCCCGGTGCTATCGCCGGACAGCATGGCTGCTGTTTCTGCTGAACATTCCCATGGGCGGCATGATCGCACTGATGGTGCGGGCGAACGCGAGCTTTTCCTATCCGGGGACGATCATTTACGCTTCTGCGCTGTATACCTTTTACACCATGGCGCTGGCGATCATAAATCTGGTAAAATATCGAAGGCTGGGCAGTCTGATTTTGTCGGCGGCGAAGGTGCTGAACCTGGTTTCGGCCATGATGTCCATTCTGGGCCTGCAAACGGCGATGATCTCGCAGTTTGATCCGGGAAACGAAGCGTTTCGCAAAACGATGAACACGATCACCGGCAGCGTGGTGTATGGCGTGGTGATCCTGATTGCGCTGTGGATGTTGTGGCACAGCGGGAAGAAGCGAAAAAACGTTAAATAAATCGGAAAGCAAATACTTTGCGACGGCGGCGAAAATGGATGAGGCGTTTATGGCGCTCCTGGAGAAGAAGGACTTCGCCCACATTACAGTGAAGGAGCTGTGCGAGACGGCGGGGGTCAACCGCTCGACCTTTTATCTGCATTACGAAACGGTAAACGATCTGCTGGCGGAAAGCGTTGAGCGCATGACGGAGCAGTTCGTAAATTATATGAAGAAAGACACGAAAACCTTCATCACCAAATTGCAGGACTGCCCGATGGAGGAGCTGTACCTGATCACACCGGAGTATCTTACACCGTATTTGCATTACGTCTGGGAATACAAGCGGCTGTTTCGAACACAGGTGGAGCATGCGGAGACGCTCGGCCTGGATAAAAGCTATGAGCGGCTTTTTCGGTATGTGTTTACGCCTATCTTGGAACGGTTCCGTGTGCCGGAGAAGGAGCGGGGGATTTGATGGCCTTCTATATTCACGGGATCATGGCGATGATAGAGGAGTGGCTGCGGAAGGGACCTGGTGGAGGAGATCATTGCCATGATGCAGCGGTACATCCTACAGCCGCAGGGAAAAGTTTTTTGAAAATTTGAGATGAAAAAGGTCGAAAAGCAGAGGAGGGACGGCGAAAATCGCCGTCCCTCCTCTGTCATTGGTATCCCTGTATGCTTAGAGACACGAACGGCACTTGTAGAAAGCAAAAGATATATGTCAACATATAGTGCAATCATACGAACGATAGAAAGATATGCAAACCATAAAGTTCGAAGGACACAAAAGAATGAAAAAAACTCCCGAAAAGTTCAAAAAAGGTGTTGACAAGAGTGGCTTGGAGTGGTAATATAAACAAGCTCCTTCGAGAGCGCCGAACCTT
>CAKTYE010000077.1 GCA_934631985.1 uncultured Clostridia bacterium
GGCATGTAAAAGGCGGCGCGAAACCTCGCGCCGCCGCCGATTACTCGTCGATAAACCGCAGCATCATGTCGATGGTATCGGAAGGCAGGCTCTTGAACAGCAGGATCATCACATCCGTGCCTCCCTGCTCCAACGCTTCTTCAAGGCTTGCATTTCCTTCCATGTCCTCTATATTGATCTCCGTCAGCTTGCTGTAATCCGGGCGTTCGCTGCCGGCAGCATTCTGCCCCGTCAGCCCGAAGCTGTAGAAGGGCGTACCATCCGCCAGCGTCACCTGCTCCGTCCAGGTCAGGCCGTCCGCCTGATCGTGGAACGCACCCGTGTTGCACAGCGCAAGCTGAAGCTCGTCCACTTGGAGGCGCATCGTTCCCGCAGAGTCCACAAGGTAAGCGTCATCCGTAGTCGTAACGGTCGTTGTCTGTTCCAGCAGAAGCTCTGCCTCCGGCTTTTCCGCCGCCTGCGCATAGGTCTCGCCCGGCGCAGCGTCCAGCACATGGAAGCGAAGCAGCAGCGTATCCTCCCCGTCCAGCGTCAGGGTGAACCGCACCAGTACATTGTCCGTGTCATTCAGCGGACGATTCACCAGCACATCGACCTTGTTCTCCTCCAGGCAGAGTTCCCCTTGTTCAAGCGTTTCTGTACCGCTGCCGTCTAGCACGTCCACCTTGATGCCAATCAACTCATCCTGCTGTTCATAAAGCTTCACGCGATACAGCAGGCGATCCTCCACCGCGAAGGCATGATTCTCCGCCAGCAGTGCATGGAAGCCCGTCTCATAAGCGCCCTCGCCCAGCCATGCATCCACAACCTCCGCGAAGTCAGGCTGCTCGTCCAGCGTCAGCATCCAGGATTCTGCCAGCAGCGCAAGGTCAGCGTTGGTAAATTCGCAGATATACATGCTGTCCGCCATGGGGATAAGCTCGGCAGGCTCCACCGCCTGCGCTATATCAATCACAAAAGGATAGCTGTAGATGTCCTCCACAAGATCGTTCAGCAGCTTTTCGAAGTCCACCTGCCCCAGCAGCTCCAGCACGTCCTCGCCGTCCTCCACGTCCAGGGTCAGCACGGTGCCGGGCAGCAAATTGCTGGTGTAGTAGACCTCATCCTTCTGCTGCTCCATCGCAATGTAGAAGACCTCCTGGTCGGACAGCTTCACCGACAGGCGCATAAAGTCACCGCTTTCCGCAAGCTCCACGCTTACGGAAGCCGCATCGAAAATCGTGCTGATCGCCGAAAGCAGCTGCATGTCATCCTCTGTAAGCGCCTCGCCGCCCAATGCTTCCAGCACTGCCCGCAGCCCCTCGGCACTCACCGTCCCCGTGCCGGTCAGCAGTACGCTGTCTTCCGCCTGCGCCAAATGCCATGGCGCCATGACCATCAGCAGGCACAGACACAGGGCCAGCCCCTTTTTCCACAGCTGTTTCATCCTCTACCTCCCCAGGCGCAAGGCCGTCTCAGTTGTTCATGTCCGTAGGCGTTGTCGTCACCATCGTCAGGGTATCTGTGTTCAGATCGGTCGCCGTGGCGGTATCCTGCTCCGCTGCCAGCTCATTCACCAGCGTTGTCGCGCCCGCAGCATAGCCCGCCAGCACCGCCGCCTTGTCCTCAGCACTCAGGCTTGCCCAATCCTTCGCACCAGCGTCGTCAAAGGCTTGCAGCACCCACGCCGAGGCTGTTTTGAGGGTTCCACTCAGGGTTAGGCTCTTATCCCCCTGCGTCCAGGTCGCATCCACTGCCAGCGTTGTGGGGTTGAAATTGGCGCTCTTGGAATGCAGATGGATCAGCGCCGTGATGGTCATCGGCTCCTGCCCCTCGGGTGTGAGGTTCAGGGTGAAGTTCTTGTATTCATGCTGACGGCCATCGTCATCCACGCTTTCGCGGTTAGCCTGCACCAGCGTGAACTCCGTCTTGAAGCCGTCCGTGTCGTCGCTCGTCTGACGCTCTACCATGCCGCTCAGCCGCAGGCCGGTGTCGCTCTGCGTCATTTCCCGCAGCTCAAGCACCAGCGTGTCGTTGTCCCCCGCCACCGAGCAGGTCAGCGTATCACCCGTCTGATACAGCATCAGCGTGTCATAGCCCGTCTGCTCTGCCGCCAGCGGCAACAGCACCTTGGTGTACAGCGTATCGCCCGTCAGGGAAATCTTGCGTTCCAGCGTCGCGTCGCCGCCCAGATCAAGTCCTGCAATGCGCTGGTCGTAATAATCCGCCCAGTCCGCGTTCAGGTAGGCCTGCTGCTGTTCCTCGCTCATCACGCCGCTGAGCAGCCCCCGCAGGCTGTCGTCCCCCAGCATGGAGCGCACCAGCGCCGCCGCCTCGGCCTTCAGCGCCGCCACGGGAATCTCATACGTCACCAGCATACATGTCTCCTGCCCCGGCTCACGCTGCACCTCCGGCGCGGAGGCATAGTCCGCCAGCCACAGCTCCAGCGCCTGCTCATACTTGGCAAGCACCGGCTCCCACTGGCTGGTGCGCTCATCCTTGCTCAATTGCAGCATTTCCAGCGCCACGGAATACCAGCTGGGATTCGCCCCGGCCTCCTGCGCCGTCAGCTGCTGCAAAAGTCCCTGCGCGGCGGTCAGGCGCACCTTCTCTGTTCCCGCCAGGTCGCTGGACAGCACCCAGGACGTGTTGTCAGAAAACAGCCGCGTCAGGCCCTGCTGCGCTTCTCCGCGCTGGAAATACACCTGATACTGCTTCCCCTCGTCCGACTGGATGCCGCGAAATTCCAGGGTGGTATCCCGGAACAGCGCATTCACCAGCCTGGCCCAGTCTGTGTCGCCCGTGGCGGACAGACTCAGGCTGCCCTTCAGGCCGTTGCCTGTCATTTGCAGCTGCATTTTTTCCCATAGTCCGTCATACTTGGCCGCAAAGGCGCTTGTGCAGCCCAGGGCAAGCACCAGCGCCAGCAGCAGGCAGATGATCCGCTTTTTCACAGGATTCCCTCCTTGATCGTCTTGTTTACGCGCCGCCCAGAGCCGCCAGAATGTGCTGCCACGCTTCCTCGGTCAGGCCCTCGCGGATGAAGGCCAGATCGTCCTCCGGCAGGGTAAGCATCGCCTTCAGCACCTCAGAGGCCATGTTCTCCGCCGCCTGATTCTTCAGCGCGGTCAGGTCGTCGGCGCTCAGGGTGGTCAGGTCGGTCTGCGCGCTGCGCGTCTCCCAGTTGAAGCCTGTCCCCGCCTCCAGCGTCAGCGTCACCTTCGCGTCCTGCACTGTGCGCTTGTTTTCCTTGTGGGTGAACTGCACCGTGCCGTTTGCAGCGGGCGCGTCCTCTGCAAGGGCCAGCGTCAGGTCAGGCTTGGCAAGCCACGTTTCCGTGTCGCCGTCGTTATCTGTGCGCTTGATCCACGCATCGCCCGTCAGGGCGCTGTCCTTCTGCCCAAACTTGTTGGACAGGTCAGCCTTTCCCTCCAGGATGGTTTTCACCTTGCTGCGCACCGTAGTGTAGGTGAACGAGGCTTCCAGCGTCCGCTTCGCCTTGGTCGCCGTAACGACCCGCGTCCACGTCAGGCTGTCCTTGTCGCTGCCCGACACCGCCGGGGACTTCAGCGTCAGCGTATCCCGTGCCGTTTCGCCGTCGTCCTTCATGTTCCATTCCAGCGTCACCTTGCGCTGGGTGTTTTCGCCCACGCCCAGCTGTCCCTCATAGGTGAAGCGCAGCACCTCGCCGTTCTTATCCGTGAAAACGGTCAGCACCTGCTTCTTGCTAAAGGTAAGGGACTGCAAAAATGCCTTGACGCGCTCCTCCTGCGCCGCGCCTGCAAGCGCCTCGCCCAGCTTAGACGCATCATCCTTGCCGATGGTATACGTTGCCCGCGTCGTTGCCGTGCCGACCTTGCTGATCTTCTTGGAGACGGTCTTTTCCGTCCGATAATCCGCCAGCAGCGTGGGCAGCTCCCCGATCAGGCGCTTCGCCTCCTGCACCAGCGCCGTCTCCGTGCCGTTAAAGCCCGGCACACCGAAGGCTGCGCCCTCGCCCAGCAGCAGCGTTGTCGGATCGCTCCCCGCCGCGGTCAGCGTCTGTCCCGGCACAAAGGAGGCATTCAGCAGCGTTCCCTCGTCCGTGTCGCGGCTGATAAGCGCCGCGACCTCCGCATCCCCCAGCAGCAGGGCCGTTTTACCCCACGTCTCGCCGGAAAGGTTCATGCTTTCCGCCTGCACCGCCATGTGGCTGATGAGACGGTTCAGCGCCGCCAGGGTATCCTCATCAAAGGGCATCCACGCCGACAGTTCTGCCGAAGCCGTCACCCGCACCGGGGACACGCTTTCCGCCATGCCCCAGGCATCCCACTGCGGCACAAGCGCCGTTTCGCCCAGCGCCGCGCAGGGCAACAGCATCATCAAGCACAGACATACCGCTAACCATCGTTTCATCATGTGATCGTCATCTCCCTTGATCCAACGGAACCAGCCTACGCATTTCCTGCCGCGTCTGAAAATTCCTCTGCAAAACGGTACAGCGCTTCGCGGACCTCCTGCGCCGTGGGCAGGGTATTGATGCTGCCCCGCAGCTGCGCCGCCCCGCGCAGGCCGTGAAAATACCAGCCGATATGCTTGCGCATTTCCCGCACCGCCACGCGCTCGGGCTTCCAGCTCATCAGCCGTTCAATGTGCAGAAGCGCCATGTCCACCCGCTGCTGTACGCTGGGTTCTTCCCACGCTTCGCCGCGCAGCTCGGCCTTGATCTGCCCGAAAAGCCACGGATTGCCCATGGCCCCCCGTCCGATCAGCACCCCGTCGCAGCCGGTCTCCTCCAGCATGCGCTTCGCATCGCCGGGGGTAAAAATGTCGCCGTTGCCAAACACCGGGATATGCACCCGCCGCTTGACCCGGGCAATGGCAGCCCAGTCAGCCTTGCCGCTGTACTGCTGCTGGCGGGTGCGTCCGTGTACGGCGATCTCCTTCACGCCAAGCTCCTCCGCCATCACCGCCAGCTCGTCCACGTTGATGCACGTCTCGTCCCAGCCCAGGCGGAATTTCACCGACACGGGCAGGTCTGTCGCCGCCACCACCGCGCGGATGATGGCTTCCGCCTTTTTCGGGTCGCGCATCAGACCGCTGCCCTCGCCGGAGCAGGCCACCTTATGTGCAGGGCAGCCCATATTGATGTCCACCCCATCATAGCGTCCCAGCATGGAAAGCCGGGCCGCAGCCTGTGCCATCAATTCCGGCTCCTTGCCGAAGATCTGCACAAACAGCTTGCCCTCCCCGGGCGCTTTTTCCAACAGCTGATTGGTTTGTACATGATTCTTCGGCGCGTAGACATAGCCCAGGGCGCTGATCATCTCCGTGGTCGCCGCATCGCAACCCTGCTCAAAACAGAGCAGGCGGAAGGGCCAGTCGGTGATACCCGCCATGGGCGCAAGTCTGATCTCGCTCATGCCCGCTTCCCCTTGGGGAACGCCGCCACCCGGCAGGGTGTTTCGGCAAAGGGCGCAAGCGCCGCCTCATAGCCTTCGCCCGTGGTCTTGGGCGCAATGGGCGGATCCGCGGGCGTATGCACGCGGGTGTTCCACTCCGCGACCTGCACCAGCTCCGCCGTGCTGTCTTCCTTGACGCCCGTAAGCGCCACGCGCCAGTTATCCTCGGACACAGGCAGCGCCAGCAGCGTATCGCCGTTCAGCACGCTTTCAGACTGATGATAGCCCTCCTCCGTGCGGATCGTCCGCGGGAAAAGCAGTGTGATGTGGTCGCCATCACGCAGCTTGTGGTGCAGGGTAAAGACCTTGCCGGTCTCCGGCGCATCGCCGCCCTCGTCGTTCACCTCCACGCAGGCGTCCTTCGCCCACGCAGGAATGTACAGCTTTACCGCCACGTCCGCTGCGTCCTCCATTTCGAGGGTCAGCACGGTCTTTTCGCCCGCCGCGGTCGCATGCAACTTCGCCTTTTCGCCCTTCAGCCGAAGCTTATAGGTACCCGGCAGGGGCATCGCCACGCAGAAGCCATCCTCGCTGACCGTCACCGCAGACTGTGCTGCCGCCGCAAAGCCGTTCAGCAGTGCGCCCAGGCTCTCGCGGGTCACCTGCTCCGGCTCGCCTGGGGCAAAGCAGTCCCGTGTGCCGCAGTTGACGCTCAGGCTGTTCATCCGCAGGAAGGGCAGCAGCTTGCCCTCGGGCAGAAAGGCAGGCACCGCATTGATCATCAGCCGCGCCATCGCCGCAGCAGCTTCGGGCTTGCCGGTGATCTGCCAGTTTTTCGCCATGGCCCGCAGCGTCTCACCCGCCGCCCATGCGGACACCGCCGCCGAGGGGCTGCCGCCCGCCAGATGCAGATCACTGGTAAACGCGCCGCAGGCCGTGCCGTGATACCGCATAACCTTTTCATAGCCCGTCACACCCGCGTCCATGTCCCGGGCGCTGCCGGAAAACAGGCCGTTCAGCGCCGCCAGACGCATGCCCTGCGCCACCGCAGGGCCAAAGGTCGCGTAATACTGCCGGGTATAGAAGCCGCTGGGGTCATTGCCCTCGGCGCTGCGGCCCTGTGCCAGCTCCTCCGCATCCATCCCCTTGCCCGTGGGGCGGGACATTGCAAAGGTGGTCAGCAGGCCGCTCCAGTCCATGGCCGACTGCCGCGTCAACTCCATCAGGCTGGTCAGGGCCTTCTTGCCCGTCACGTTGTACAGGAACACCAGCAGCTCCATCAGGTCGGCTGCCTGGGCCATGACGCTGCCATCCAAGCGCACGTCATCCCAGTGCTTGCGCAGGAAAGCGCAGTAGCGCATCATCTGCTCCAGCAGGGGCTTCTCGCCCGTGTGTGCATAGAGCCGTGCGGCTGCCAGCAGCAGCTTCACGTTGTCGCTTGTCGATCCCGGCAGGCTGCCATTCTCCGCCTGTGCGGACAGCTGCACCCGCACCCACTTTTCGGTTTTTTCCGCCAGTTCTTCATGATGCTGCAAATAAGCGCAGGCAAGCGCGCCCGCTGCCAGCTCCGCCGACATGGGGGCGCACGCTGCCAGCGCACAAAGACGATTCAGTGTTTCCGCCGCCGCGCCCTCCAGGCGAACATGTTCCGGGGAAAGGGGCGCAAAGGGCTGCCTGGTCAGGGGCGCGCGGGAAAACATGGGCTTCAACGGCATGATGGTTCCTCCCGATTCTCTCAAATAAGCATGATTGTCCAATTGTTATTATAGACGTTTTCCCGCTTCTGTTCAAGTGCCGGGACGCATAAACCTTGCCTTTCGGGGCATACTTTCCCCTGAAAAGGAGCGTGAAGGGCATTGGCAGGCTTTCTGTTCTCGCTGCTGGCAGGCGCAGCCATGAGCATTCAGGGCGTGATGAACACCCGCCTTGGGGAAAAGATCGGCGTATGGGAGACGAATGTGTTTGTGCAGGGCGTGGGCTGCGCACTGGCGCTGATCGTCATGTGGATCTTTGGCAAGGGTTCGCTGGCCCGCCTGCCACAGGCCCCGTGGTATGCCTGGCTGGGCGGTGTGCTTGCCCCGGTCATCACCGTGACGGTGATGTTGGGCATGGGCATGCTCTCCCCCACGCTGGCGGTGTCCACCATTCTGATCGCACAGCTGGGCGTTGCCGCCCTCATCGACAGCCTCGGCTGGATGGATACCGAACGCATTCCCTTCACCTGGGAAAAAGCCGTGGGCCTTGTCCTGATGTGCGCCGGGGTGATCTTAATGAAGCTCAAAAGCAAGTAAGTCTTCCGATCCGTCTTTCAAGTACATGGAATCACACGCTTCGCGCCGCACAGGCGCTTTTTGTCATACGATTGATTTTTTCTCGGCAAGAGTCTCCTTTTTTCGAGGCAGGATACGACATGTGCACAGCAGAAACCTTCTGCATCCTATTTTTCATCAGGAGGACAAGCATGCTGCGTTCCTATTGTAAGCAGGACGCGCTGGTGGTGGCCCTGGATGGCGAGCTGGACCACTGCTGTGCCCAGAGCGTCCGCTGTCAGCTGGATGAAATGCTCGCCGACCCGTCCGTCCGCTGTCTGGTGCTGGATTTTGAAAAGCTGACCTTCATGGATTCCTCCGGCATTGGCGTGATCCTGGGGCGCTACCGCATTCTGCGGGATCGTGGCGGGCGCATGGCCGTCTGCCGCATGAACCCGCACATCGCGCGCATTTTCCACATGTCCGGCATGGACCGCATCATCCCCGACCTGGGGCAGGCTTAAGGAGGCATGACCATGACACGCAATCATATGACCCTGACCTTTCCTTCCCTGGCGGAGAACGAATCCTTCGCCCGGGTCGCCGTGACGGCCTTTGCCGTGCAGCTCAGCCCCACGCTGAGCGAGATTGCCGACTTGAAGACCGCTGTCTCCGAGGCGGTGACCAACGCCATCGTTCACGGCTATGAAGGGGTGCGCGGCGAGATCACCCTTCGAGCCGCCTATGACAGCCGGGGTGAAATGACCCTGGAGATCGAGGATCACGGCAAAGGCATTCCCGACATTGCCCAGGCCATGGAGCCCTTCTACACCACCCAGCCCGAGCAGGAGCGCAGCGGCATGGGCTTCTCCGTCATGCAGACGTTCATGGATGATCTGGAGGTGCTTTCCACCCCCGGCGAAGGGACGCTGGTGCGCATGCGCAAAAAAATTGCCGCGGGGGTGCGGGCATGACCGTTGTGTCCACCAAGGACGCAGACATGGGGACTGCGCGCCGCGCCGCCGAAGCCGCCGAGGATCATCTGCCGCTGGTGCGCATGCTCTGCCGACGTTTTTCGCCCCTGGGGCGGGAGTGGGAAGAACTGTACCAGCAGGGCTGTGTTGGACTGATGAAGGCAGTTAACCGCTTTGACCCCGCCATGGGCGTAAAGTTCTCTACCTATGCCGTACCGCTTATTTTAGGGGAAATGCGGGCGTTGAACCGGCTTGCCGCACCCTGCCACGTCCCCCGCCGGGATCGGGAGCTGCGGGCGCGCGTTCGCCGGGCCGAGGCGCTGCTGCGTCAGGAAAAGCAGCGGGAGCCGACCGTGCAGGAGCTTGCGTTGGCCCTGCGTATGGATCCCACCGAGCTGACCTTTGCCTTGGAAAGCATTACAGCGGTTTCGCTGGACGCGCCTGTGCAGGCCGGAGAAGCTCGTCCCCTGGCGGAAATGCTGCCCGATCCCGGCGGTGAGGGCTGGCTGAATCGCATTCTGCTGCGCGATCTGCTGGCGCGTCTTTCGCAGCGGGAGCAGAAGCTGCTTTTCCTGCGCTGGCGCATGGGCCGCACCCAGGCGGAGACCGCCCGTGCGCTGGGCATGACCCAGGTGCAGGTCTCCCGCACAGAAATGCGGCTGAAGGCCCAGCTCCGTCAGGAATGGCTGGACAGCGGATGAGGCGGCGAAGAATTTCTCTGCCGTCTCGGCAGGATTCCCCTGCTTCCGCTCGAATATAGCTTCGACTTTATCTTGCAAAGGAGCATTCCTATGGCTGCCCGTACCAAAGACATGACCGTGGGCAATCCCACGCGGCTGATCCTGTCCTTCTGCCTGCCCATTGTGGCGGGCAATCTGTTTCAGCAGCTTTACAGTCTGGTAGACACGCTGGTCATCGGGCGCGTGGAGGGCGTCACGGCGCTGGCTGCCGTCTCCGCCGCAGGCTGGCTGGACTGGTTTGTGTTGGGTCTTGCCATGGGCATGGCCCAGGGCTTTTCCATTCTGATCGCGCAGCTTTTCGGCGCGGGCGACCATGCGGGACTGCGCTGCGCCGCCGGACAGAGCATTCTGCTGTCCATCGTCATTTCTGTAGTGCTGACCGCCGTCTCCGAGGCGCTGCTGTGGCCTACCCTGAAGCTGCTGGACAGCCCGGACAACACCATTCACCTGACCTGCGATTATCTGCGCATCATCTTTGGCGGCGCGGTGTTTGTCATGGGCTACAATCTGCTGGCAGGCTTTCTGCGCTCGCTGGGCGACAGCCGTACTCCGCTGTACGCCATGGTCGCTGCATCTCTGTGCAACATTGCGCTGGACATTTTGTTCGTGGCGACCTTCCATTGGGGCGTGTACGGCGTTGCCATTGCCACGGTGATCTCCCAGTGCGTCAGCTTTCTGGTGTGCCTGGCAGCGCTGGCACACATGCCGCTGATGCGGCTTTCCCGCGCCGACCTGCGCCCGGATCGCACCGTCATGAAGCGGCTGATGGGCCTTGGCCTGCCTGTTGCGTTCCAGAACCTCATCATTTCCTCCGGGGCACTGGTGGTGCAGCGCGTGACCAACGGCTTTGGCTTCGTCTTTATGGCGGGCATCAACGCCGCCACGCGGCTCACCGGACTGATGGAGCTGGCAGGCAGCTCGCTCGGCGCTGCCATGGGAACCTTTGCTGGGCAGAATCTCGGTGCACATCGACTGGATCGTGTGCGGCTGGGACTGCGGCGTTCGGCGCAGATCGCCGTAGCGGCGGCGCTGCTGGTGGCGGGATGCGTTACCCTGTTTGGGCGTTCCCTGCTGGGGCTGTTCATCAATGATGAGCCGGCGCTGGTGGAGCAGGTGCTGACCTACGGCTGTCGCTATCTGTATGTCATGAGCGCCTGCCTGTTTCTGCTGTATCTGCTTTTTGTCTATCGCTGCACCCTGCAAGGACTGGGCGACACGCTTGTCCCCATGATCTCTGGGGTTGTAGAGCTGTTCATGCGCATCGGCTGCGTCATCATCCTGCCCACGCTGATGGGCGAATGGGGCGTGTACATTTCCGAGGTCGCTGCCTGGACGGGCGCTGCCATTTTCCTCATGTGGGGCTACTACCGCAGAATGCGCATTCTGAGCCGCAGCCTGAGCTAAATGCAGAAACGTATCTTCTTTCATCAGACTATGCAAAAGGCTCCTTCGGTCTGAACGACCGAAGGAGCCTTTATTGTTTACAGGGAAATTACAGCTTGGGGCCAGCCTCGACCAGCGCCTTGCCAGCTTCGTTGCCTTCGTACTTGGCGAAGTTCTTGATGAAGCGGGCAGCCAGATCCTTGGCCTTCTTGTCCCACTCGGCGGCATCCGCATAGGTGTCGCGAGGATCCAGAATGTGGGAATCCACGCCGGGCAGCTCGGTGGGTACCTCGAAGTCGAAGTAGGGGATCTTCTTGGTGGGCACCTTCAGGATGGAGCCATCCAGGATCGCGTCGATGATGCCGCGGGTATCCTTGATGGAGATGCGCTTGCCGGTGCCGTTCCAGCCGGTGTTGACCAGATAGGCCTTCGCGCCGCTCTTTTCCATCTTCTTCACCAGTTCCTCAGCATACTTGGTGGGATGCAGCTCCAGGAAGGCCTGACCGAAGCAAGCGGAGAAGGTGGGGGTGGGCTCGGTGATGCCGCGCTCGGTGCCAGCCAGCTTCGCGGTGAAGCCGGACAGGAAATAGTACTTGGTCTGCTCGGGCGTCAGCACGGACACGGGAGGCAGCACGCCGAACGCATCAGCGGACAGGAAGATAACGTTCTTCGCGGCGGGCGCGGAGGACACAGGGCGCACGATCTTCTCGATGTGGTCGATCGGATAGGACACGCGGGTGTTCTCGGTGACGCTCTTGTCGGCAAAGTCGATCTTGCCGTTCTCGTCCAGGGTCACGTTCTCCAGCAGCGCGTTGCGCTTGATGGCGTTGTAGATGTCAGGCTCGGAATCCTTGTCCAGGTTGATGACCTTGGCATAGCAGCCGCCCTCGAAGTTGAACACGCCGTTGTCGTCCCAGCCGTGCTCGTC
>CAKTYE010000078.1 GCA_934631985.1 uncultured Clostridia bacterium
TAAAAAACTTTGGAGACATCGCAGGTCAGGATTATCTATTGCACCGGATGGAACAACGTGGTATAATGCCATTAGAAAAACATGGCTCGCTTTTGACGTGGTTGGTTTCCGCCAATCTGTTTATGTACACTGGCTAGTATGCTAGAGCACATCGTTCACATCGATGGGGGCACAGGTTCGAATCCTGTTGCGACCACCACACGCCTGGCAAGCTTGCTTGCCAGGTTTTTACTTACCTTACTGCCATACTTGAAAGGACGTGAATCTCATGGCGAAATTCATCTCCCGCGAAAAGCTCAGTAAGAAGGCCCGAAAAGAACTGGACAACCAGAAGCGTACCGTCTGGGCCTTCTCCCCCACAACAAAGAAGCTCGAAAGCAAAAAACTTTACAACCGTAAGAAAAGCGCTCGTGCATGGAAGGATGACTTCGGCATGAGCACTTTTTGTTGGCGTTAAATTATTTTGCAATACCCCTTTGCGTTGAGCGCTGCCCTGAGCGCCTCATTTGCCGGGCTGAGGTATCCCACAGCATTCCATACAAAAATCCCCCCCGCTGCCAGCAACCGTCCGGCAGCGGGGGAGGATCAATCCATAAACGTTATTCCCTTTTTCAGCCGATATGATCCTTGCCGCCCATGTACATGCGCAGGGCTTCGGGGATGCGGATGGTGCCGTCGGCTTGCAGGTTGTTCTCCAGGAAGGCGATCAGCATGCGGGGCGGGGCCACCACGGTGTTGTTCAGGGTATGCGCGAAATACTTCTGACCATCGTCGCCCTTTACGCGGATCTGCAGGCGGCGGGCCTGGGCGTCGCCCAGGTTAGAGCAGGAGCCGACCTCAAAATACTTCTTCTGGCGGGGACTCCAGGCTTCCACGTCCAGGCTCTTGACCTTCAGGTCAGCCAGGTCGCCGGAGCAGCATTCCAGCGTGCGCACGGGAATGTCCAGCGTGCGGAAGAAGTCCACGGTGTTCTGCCACAGGCGGCGGAACCACTCCATGCTCTCCTCGGGCTTGCACAGCACGATCATTTCCTGCTTTTCAAACTGGTGGATGCGGTACACGCCGCGCTCCTCGATGCCGTGCGCGCCGACCTCCTTGCGGAAGCAGGGGGAGTAGCTGGTCAGGGTGATGGGCAGCTTGCTCTCATCCAGAATGGTGTCGATGAACTTGCCGATCATGGAATGCTCGGAGGTACCGATCAGGTACAGGTCCTCGCCCTCGATCTTGTACATCATGTTCTCCATTTCGGAGAAGCTCATCACGCCGTTGACCACCTCGCTGTGGATCATGAAGGGAGGCACCACATAGGTGAAGCCGCGGTCGATCATGAAGTCGCGGGCATAGCTCAGGATGGCGGAATGCAGCCGCGCCACATCGCCCATCAGGTAATAGAAGCCGTTGCCGGAGGTCTTGCGGGCAGCGTCCAGGTCGATGCCGTTCAGGCGCTCCATGATGTCCACATGATAGGGAACCTCAAAGTCAGGCACCTTCGGCTCGCCGAAGCGCTCCAGCTCCACATTCTGACTGTCATCCTTGCCGATTGGCACGCTGTCGTCAATGATGTTGGGGATGACCATCATGCGCTTCTTGATCTCCGCCTGAAGGGTCTCCTCCTTTTCCTCCAGCGCCGCCAGATCGTCCGCCAGCGCGGCGACCTTGGCCTTGGTGGCCTCGGCTTCTTCCTTCTGGCCCTTTGCCAGCAGACCGCCGATCTGCTTGGAGAGCGTCTTGCGCTGATTGCGCAGGTTGTCCGCCTCCAGACGGGACGCGCGGTACTCCTTATCCAGTGCGACGACCTCGTCCACCAGAGGGAGTTTCTGATCCTGGAATTTTTTGCGGATGTTTTCCTTGACCTTCTCGGGGTCGTTGCGGAGCAGGTTGATGTCCAGCATGGTGTGATCCTCCTTCAAAAAATCATGCGTCGGGAAAAAGAAAAAGCCCGCCGTCCCACTGCCTGGGACGATGGACTCGCGTTGCCACCCGGCTTGCCGCATTACAAAAAAGCGGCCTCTCAAGCGCTGTAAGGGAGCGCACCCGCAGGCTCATCGCCTGCCCCATGGGGGAATGGAGCCTCCGGCCCGATCACCGTCTTGCACCGACCGACGGCTCTCTTTACATCCAGGACGGATTCGTTTCCCCTCCTCGCGGGAGCTTATGACAGGGGTATTATACAACAGGGGGGACGGGTTTGCAAGGGGAAAGAGAAAATCAGAATATTCCAGCATCAAGCTTTACCCACAGCGCAGGGCGAACCGTCCCCGAACCATCCTGCACAAGGGTATAGCTGAGCGTGCCATCCGAAAACACATAGGCTGCGAAGGCTTGGGAAAAGCCGGGGGAGCGCAGCCACCACCAGCCTGCGGCAGTGCCGTCCGCCGTTTCATAGAAGCTGTCGGTGACAGCGCCCTGCGCCTGCGCATAGTCGGTGGGATGCACACAGGCATGGAGGTTTGGCTGGTCATCGTGGGCCACGCCCAGATAGGCCCGGGCTTCCGCATAGCTTAGCAGAAAGATGAAGTCCTCCGTATCCCTGCCGCCAACAGTGGCCCATGCACGGAAGCCCTGATTCGGGGCATTCGACACATGGGTCAGGGCGATGGCCTGCTGCTCACGCGTGGTGAAAGCGGTGTGCAGAAAATCGTTGTTCAGCCAGGCCCGCAGTGTGCAGTTCTCCCAGGTCGTTTGGGCGTAATCGGCATGGTACGGCTGCGCGTCCAGACCGTCACGGCTGATGAGCAGCACTTGATCCTCGGTCTTATCCAGTACAAGCCAGGTGATGGGCGTTGCGTCCGTTCCTTCTGTGGTTTGCGGGTAGGCGCCAAAGACGACCTCGCTGCCAATGACAGGACTTGTGTTCGGTGCGGCTGCCCTTGCAGAGAAGGGCAGCAGGGCGGGAAGCAGCAGGAGCAGTGCCAGCAGAACGGAAAGGCAGGAACGCGAAGAAGGGGTGGACGGCATGGTAAGGCTCCTTTCGGTTATCGATTTCTATACATGAGTCTATCGTATCTGCGACGGCTTCGCAAGCGGGGGATGTATTGCAGGTGGAAGCACCAACCATCAAGCTCATAAATTTCATAGTTACTTATAAATCGACCCATATCTTTCAGCAAAGGGATATGGACCTTATAATGGACAGCGTAAAGGAGCCAAACGGCTCATGCAAAAAAGGAGGAAGCTGTTATGCTGAACGAAAGCGTTGTCAAGCTGCTCAAAAGCAGCATGTGGGATCTGGCTACCTGCGCTGGGGATGAACCGAATGTGGTTCCTGTTGCGTTCAAGGACGTGACCCCGGACGGCAAACTGGTGGTGGGCGATGTATTCCTGGATACCACGCTGAAAAACCTTGCCGCTAATAAGGGCCGGATCGCCATCTCTGTGTATGACGGACAGAGCCTGGAGGGCTATCAGATCAAGGGAAGCGCCCAATATGTCACGGAGGGTGAAGTGGTCAGCACCTTTAAGGCAATGGTGGAAAAGATGTTTAACGGTGCGGCTACTGCAAAGGGAGCGCTTGTGATTACGTCGGAAAAGGTCATTGTTACCACGCCCGGGGCGGACAACAAAAAGGAGCTGTAAAAAGGGAGTGGACGCAGCAATGCGTCCACTCATATTTTTTTCGGATTGCTTGTTCCTCGTCAGGAAACTCGCTATAATGAAACACACAGGAGGTGGAAGCATGTACCAGAGAAAATTGGAGAAGGACATTCGCTGCCCGTTGGAATACGGCATGGAAATATTCGGCGGGAAATGGAACTCCCGCATCATTTGCGTACTGGCTGCACTGGGAACGCTGCGCTATAGCGAGCTGCGCTGGGAAATGGGCAATATCACGGATGCGGTGCTGGCCTCCACGCTGAAGGGCCTGATTGCCAAGGGCATTGTCGCGCGAAAGGCCTACGATGAGATACCGCCGCGGGTGGAATATTCCCTGACGGAAAGGGGTGCGTCCGTGGTGCCTATTCTGCAAAGCATCTGCCAGTGGGCGGGAGCATTCTATAAGGATGAGGGCGAAACGCCCATGATCCAATGCCAGAAGTGCGACCACCGCTGAAAAACACATATCTTTCAAGCTGTATCGCGGTGGAGGCAGCGGCTTCACTTACCCCGGTACAACCTCCAAAAAGTTGACCATGACATAGCCCTCAACCACGTCTGTCTTGACCTTCACCCATGCGGGATCCTCGCAGGCTTCCAGCACCAGCAACTGCTGATGCTTGTACAGGCGGCGAATGACCTCGCTGGAGGTGTTTGGCTCGGCACGAAGGTTCAGGCTGGAATCATCCTCAATGCCCTCCACGGACGCAATGTACGCGCCCTCGGGAATGTCGCCCGTCACGGGCATCAGCGTGGGACGGGGCGTTGCCGTAGCAGCAGGGCCGGGGGTCTCCGCCAGGGCGGGCGCTACCGTGGGGAGCGCCTGTGCACCGCTGGCGACCTTCTTCAGCTCCATGCCCGGATAATAGAACGCTAAAATGTCTGCGTAGGTCTTGTTGTACATGGCGGCCATCCACTGTGCGCCGCGCTGGCTCATGCCTACGCCGTGTCCGTAACGCCGGGCTTGCAGTTGATAGGCGGTATCCGTTTCCTTCACGGTCACCATTTCGTTGTCTGTGCCGCTGATGCTCAGGCCAAGCGCCCGTACCACCTGCGGGAACAGATCGAGGGTCAGTGTGGTTTCGCCCATACTCTGCCAGTCGCCGTAAAGGGGGGCAGGGGTCGCCGTAGGCGTGGAAACTGCGATAGGCGCTTCTGTAGGAGTCTCGGTCATGGGAGCAGGCGTGGGCGTATCCGTGAAAAGACTGATCTCCTCGTCCGCCTGGGGCGCAATAGTCGCCGGGGCAGAGGTATCGACAGCAGGATAGGTCACGGTGCGGGCCGACCAGGTGAAGGTCAGGTGCAGCTTGCTCCACATGCGGCTGGGCGCGTCATGCTTGGGGGTGTCCAGCGTCAGCGCCGTGATGCCGTCCACCCGCAGGGCTTCTGCCGTCACCGAATAACCGGCGGCTTGCAGGAGTGCGGAAAGCTGCTCCGCAAGCACCGTCAGGAACGCTGCGGGTAGGCTCGTGCCATCCTTGGCGAGGTTCGCACGGCGCACCACGCTTTCGGGATTTTCCAAATCATAGGGGTCGTCGGTCATCTGGTAATAACTCCAGTCGCCGCGTCCGCTCCAAACGTTTTCCACCAGCTCGGTCTGTCCGCCGTTGCTGGCACTGTAATAGCAGGAGGCCAGCTTGCCTTTGTAGGTGCCGACTACCCCGGCGGTCTCCTGCACCGCCCGGATGGCGTTGGCATAGGCGGGATTCACCCCGCGGAACACCTGATCGTTCGTGGTGTCCTCTACGTCATAGCTGTTATTCCCGGTCACATGGGCCAGGGCATAGGTACGGGCGCAGATGGCCTGCGCCTTCAGCGCTTCCAGCGGAAAACGGTCGCTCATTTCATAAGGAACAACGCCCAGCAGATAATCCTCCACTGACAGAGTGCAGACGGGCATTAGCGAGCCTGCTTCCGTCAGGGTAAGCGTCAGGTCACCGGGATAATAATTCCCGCCCTTTTCAAAGCGGATGCCCTCGTTGGCTGCGTTTTCCGAAGCGTTACGGGTCAGCTTCACGCCTGCGCCGGCCTTCAGGCTCATGCCCTGATAAAACAGGTACACGCCGCCCTCCCGTACCACCGCCGTGACCTCGCTGCCCTTGGGGAAGCTCAGCTCCACGCCGCTGGGAAGCGCCGCCGTATATACACCGTCCAAAATCAGGTCCGCCCGATCCGTCAGGCCCAGGCGGCGCAGCCAGACCCGCACCGTGGGCGCGGCCTGCGTCTCCTGCGCGGTTTCCGCCAGCGCGGGCAGGGACAAGAGAAGCGCCAGACACAGGCAAAGCAATCGAATCCATCGACGCATACGTTTCCTCCTTAATATTAGGAGACGGCGTTACAGGCAGTCCGCCAGAAAATCCGCCAGACGATCAGCTGCCAGCGCTTCGGCGGCCCGGGCCACGTTGCCCGGGTCCAGCGGAAAGTGGAAGGCCAGCTCCCCCTGCGCGTTATACGCGGCGAGACCGTAGCCGTCCTCTGGTTCCAGCGTCATGCGGCATACCCGTGCATAGCGGTCCAGCAGCAGGGCCTCCAGCGCCGCCGCCACCCGTTCGCGGTCCCGCAGGAAGCGCTCCGCCTGCTCCTCCGCCACTTCATAGCCGTCTATGGTAATCAACGTCATACCTATGCTTCTCCCTGCATGGCAAATTTATGTGGTACCGTTTTCTTTTTACAGGGTACGTTGCTCCAGCTTTTGCTGCTCAAATTCGCCGGGGGTCATGCCCGTATATTTTTTGAACACCTGACAGAAATAACTCTTGTTGGGATAGCCGCAGGCCAGGCTGATCTCCTGAAGCGAACCCTGCACGGGGGGCGTAAGCAGCTCCTGCGCCTTTTCCATGCGGGTGCGGGTCAGGAAGGTGGAAAAATGCTGCCCTGTTTTTTCATGAAAAAGGCGGCAGAAATACGCCGGAGTCAGACCGAGCGAACGGCTCAGATTTCCCTGGGAATAAGGCAGGGAGCAGTCCGCCTGAATGCCTGCGATGACCCGCTCGATGGGAGCCTGATTCACGGTGGCAGGGCAGGCGCGCAGGACCTCGGGCAGGCGGGAGAGCCAGTCCAGCAGGGCTTCCCGGGGCTTGCGGGTCATTTCGTGCAGCTGCAAGCCCTCGGTGAGCTTATCCAGCGACGCTTCTGCATGCTGGCCCCAGATGGCCTCGATCATCAGCGGCACAAAGGCGAAGCACATGCGGCTCATTTCCTGCTCGCCGCGCAGCTCCCGGGAGACATAGCCTGCCAGCGACGCATACTGGCGGCGCTTCAGGATGGTTTGCAGCCGGGTGCGGTGCTGACGTGCCTGCGCCGGGGTCATGGGATTGGCAGCGTTCCACCACTCGGTGCTTTCCAGCAGAGGCTGGGCGGCAAGCGCCTGCTCGGGGGTATCAGCTTCCTCGCCCACCAGCAGCGTTCCCTCCTGCTCCAAATTCAGGTAGCACTTTTCCGTCAGGCTGTGGATGCACAGCCACAGTGCCACCTCCCGGTGAACGCGCGCAGGAAACTGCGTGCAGGCCAGCAGCAGCGTTACGCTATCCTCGCCATCCTGCCAGGCGCATACGCCTGCCAGACACATGGACGTGCGCAGAAACGCATGCAGCTGCTCCCACTGCTCCTCTGCCAGGGGCAGATCTGCCTCCCAGCGCAGCACACGCCAGCCGTATACCGGCGTGTCATCCAGCTGCGACGCAAGCTCCTTTTCCCCTGCCAGCGCACGGCGGCAAACCTCTTTCAAGAAAATGTCCCGGGGCGACGTCATTCTCTGATCCCTCCAGCCTTTGTGGGTCTTATGTGGAAAACGCAGCATTTCGCTGCTGAAGAAACTTTCTCAACTTATATTGTAGCTTGAAAACTGCGGCTTGAAAAGGGCAGAGCTGCCTATTTCTTGATTTTCGTCTATATTCCATAGTTTTCTTGGAAGAATGTATAAGAAATGACCTTGGGGTACGCTTAGATAAGGAGGCGGGAAGAAGCGGCTTGTGAGAGTATCCTCCTGCCGCCCGGCGGTCCTCCCTCTGCGGAGGGAGGATTTTGGAGCGGGCGCGTGGTGCGGCTTGGCTGTATCCATGCTGCATAAGGGGGGGCTTCAGTGCAAGCAGCTTCATTTTCAAAGCACAGCGTACAAAAAACAGGCTGTCCAGCGTGCTGAACAGCCTGTTTTTGTACCCTTGGCTGCTGACTGGAAGCATGTCTGCTTCCAGTCAGCAGGGAAAATTCCTTACGCCACCTTCGCCTTGGCGGTACCCTTGCGGCCCTTGCGCTTTTCCTCCAGGAAAGCCCACACATAGCCGTTGATCATGTTCGCGCTGTAAACGCCGGACACGATACCGATGATGATGGGCAGGGCAAACTCGCGAATGCTGTCAACACCCAGCACATACAGCATCACGATGGTGATGAGGGTAGTGACGGTGGTGTTGATGGTGCGGCCCAGGCACTCCTTGATGGAGCGGTTCACCACGTCCACACGGGGGGTGGAGGGAGCCATCTTCTTGGCATTCTCGCGGATACGGTCGAAAATCACGATGGTGTTGTTGATGGAGTAGCCGACGATGGTCAGCATGGCGGCGATGAAGCTGCTGTTCATCTGAATGACGCTGCGCAGCAGCACCATGAAGCTCAGCATCATCAGCACATCGTGGATCAGGCCGAACACGGCGGCAAGACCGCTGTTCAGGTCGAAACGGATGGCGATGTAGACCAGCATCAGCGCGCTGGCGATCAGCACGGACAGGAAGGCGTTGGTCAGCAGCGTCTTGCCAGCTACGGGGCCAACGTAGTTCACGTCGCCGGAGCGGGTCATGTTCGGATACTTCTCCGCCATGGCGGCCTCGAAGTTGGCCTGCAGGTTCTGCACATCATCCTCATTGACTTCCTTGATGCGGATGATGACTTCGTTAGTATCCCGGCCCTGCTCGGTGATGGTGAAGGAGCCGATACCCAGATCCTTCAGCGCGGACTCGATGTCCGCCTGGTCGAAGGCAGCGCCCATGTCATACTGCATGGACAGACCGCCGGTGAAATCCAGACCGTAGTTGATGCCGTGACCAAACAGGGAAAGCAGCAGCGCCACCACCATGATGGACGCGGAAATGATCAGGCAGATCTTGGCGTGATTCTTCACAGTCATTACTGATCCTCCTCACTAGCGGGCATCTTGGCGAACAGCGCCTTGTTCTTGACGCCCAGGTTGATGACGTTCTTCATCAGGAAGCGGGTAACGACCACAGCGGTGAACATGGAGGCGACCACGCCCAGCAGCAGGGTCTTGGCGAAGCCCTGGATGGTGCCTGTGCCGAAGAACAGCAGCACGATGGCGGCAATCAGGGTGGTCACGTTCGCATCCAGAATGGCGCTCATGGCGTTCTTGAAGCCGGTGCGCAGGGCGGTGCGCAGGCCGCGGCCCGCACGCAGTTCCTCATTGAAGCGTTCGAAGATGATGACGTTGGCGTCCACAGCCATGCCGATGCCCAGCACGATACCGGCCAGACCGGGCAGAGTCAGCTGAATGCCGGGGATGATGGCCAGCAGGAAGAACAGCAGGATGATGTAAATGCACAGCGCCCAGCTGGCCAGCGCGCCGTTCAGACGGTAGCGAATGATCATGACCAGCATGACGAGCAGGATGCCGATGATGCCAGCCAGCACAGAGGTGGACAGGGCGTTGGAGCCCAGGGTGGCGTTCACGGTGTCGACCTTCTGCTGGGTCAGCTCCATGGGCAGCGCGCCGGACTGGATCTGCGCCGCAACGGTCTGGGCGTATTCAGCGCTCTGCATCTTGGTGATCACGCCCCTGCCGCCGGTAATGGCGCTCTGCACGGTGGGGGCGAGCAGCTTCTTGCCGTCCAGATAGATGCCCAGGGTCTTGCCGATGCTCTTGCTGGTCATCTCGCCAAAGAGCTTGGAGCCTTCATCGGTCAGGGTGAAGGCAACCTGATAGTCGCCCTGCTCGTAGTGATAGACGGCGGTCTTCACCATGGAGCCGTCCATGAAGGTGTTGCCGTCGGGATCCTTGAACTCCAGCTTGGCGGTGGAGCCGATCAGATCCAGCACGGCGCTGGGATCGGTCACATCGGGAATCTCCACGCGCAGGCCGTCACTGCCGATCTGCTGCACGGTGGCCTCGGTGTAGCCCTTGTCGGTCAGACGCTCCTGAATGACGCGGATGGTGCCATTCATCAGGGTGGCGAAATCAGCCTCGCTGTTTTCAGGCGCTTTGCAGGAATATTCCACATAAACGCCGCCGCGCAGGTCCAGGCCCAGGGACAGGGAGGAGGGCCAGTTGTCCGCGTTGGTGGTGGGCAGCCAGCTCTTGAGCTTGTACAGCCCGTCGGGAGTCAGGTTCATGCCGGTAACGCCGATGATGCCGAAGAAGATCGTCAGCACGGCGACGATGCACAGCGCGATGATGGACTTGGTTTTGCCATTCATGCGCTTGCCGCTGTTCTTTTTCATAGCGTATGCTTCCTCCAATTGATTTTCTATTTTTGTGGGCAGCCGTTTTTCATGCGCGGGCGGCTATCCCGGCATATCCTCCAAGGGAAACGCCTGATAGTTGGCCCGGACGAAGCGCAAGCCCCGCAGGGGGCAGCCGTTGGCGTCCTGCTCCGGCACAAAGGCCGGTGCAAAAGCAGCAGGCAGCCGCAAAAGGGCGCAGGGGCCTTTCTGCGGCTGAATCTGTGCGGCAATGTCGCTGTCGCCCGGCAGGGCGCGGCTTTCGCAGACGAAGGCCGCGGCGGCAGGGGGCGGCGGCAGCTCCTGGGCCTCGCGCAGAGGCACGGGCGCGTCCACCAACGACAGGCTTGCCAGCAGCGCCAAGGCAAACAAAACGCACGAAAAAAGCACCCAGCGTCCCTTGACGCGCATGGCGGCAGCCCCCTTTCCGGCTTTCTGTTCGGTGTGCGTCTGCAACCCGTCGAACACATGTCGTTTCATTATAAGCCGGGCAGGGAAAAACGTCAAGAAAAAGCGGAAAATCGAAGGCGAGATCGACCTATGGGGGCAGGAATCGCCCCGCCTGCGGAGCGGGAAGCAAAACAAAATGAAAAAAACTGCAAATTGGGGGTTGACAAATTCCGGAACCTGCGCTATTATATAACACGTCGCCGCGGTAAGCGCTTCGGCTTCCGAAAGCTGACATTGGTGGTGGCGCGCAGGGGAGCATAGCTCAGCTGGGAGAGCATCTGCCTTACAAGCAGAGGGTCACAGGTTCGAGCCCTGTTGTTCCCACCAAAGAATTTGGCCCGGTAGCTCAGTTGGTTAGAGCGCCAGCCTGTCACGCTGGAGGTCGAGGGTTCGAGCCCCTTCCGGGTCGCCAATTTGCCTTGGTAGCTCAGTCGGTAGAGCAGCAGACTGAAAATCTGCGTGTCGGTGGTTCGATTCCGCCCCAAGGCACAGTGTGCGGTAGTAGCTCAGTGGTAGAGTGCCACCTTGCCAAGGTGGATGTCGCGGGTCCGAATCCCGTCTACCGCTCCACACACGGCGCCATAGCCAAGTGGTAAGGCGAAGGTCTGCAAAACCTTTATTCTCCAGTTCGAGTCTGGATGGCGCCTCACCAACAAAAA
>CAKTYE010000079.1 GCA_934631985.1 uncultured Clostridia bacterium
AAGCTCTTGCGCGTCTTTTTTTTCATTGCTTACCGCTCCTCCCGCTTGGCGCCTGCCATGTACAGACCCATTTCTTCTGCTGTTGTCTTCTTGGGGTCCAATTCGCCCACGATCTCGCCTTCATACATGACCAGGATGCGGTCGGAAACGTCCAGCACCTCATCCATTTCCAGTGAGACCAGCAGCACCGCCTTGCCCTCGTCGCGGGCCGCAACGATCTGCTTGTGGATGTACTCAATTGCGCCCACGTCCAGGCCGCGAGTAGGCTGCACGGCAATCAGCAGCTGCGGCGAGCGGTCGATTTCGCGGGCCACGATGGCCTTCTGCTGGTTGCCGCCGGACATGCTGCGGGCCACGGTGATGGGGCCCTGGCCCGAACGGATGTCGTACTGCGCAATCAGCTTATCCGCATAGCTGCGAATGTTCTTGCGGCGCAGGAAGCCGCCCTTGGTGAACTCCGGCTCGAAATACCGCTGCAAAACGATGTTGTCCTCCAGCGAATAATCCAGCACCAGGCCGTACTTGTGACGATCCTCGGGGATATGGCTCATACCCTTGACCGAGCGGTCACGGATGGAGGCCTTCGTAATGTCCACGCCGTTCAGCGTGATCTTGCCGCTGACCAGCGGCTCCAGCCCCGTCAGGCCGTACACAAACTCCGTCTGACCGTTGCCGTCGATACCCGCCAGGCAAACGATCTCGCCCGCGCGCACCTCCAGCGACACGTTCTTGACGGCGTTGTTCTTGTGCATGTGGGAGGCAACGGTCATGTTTTCCACCTTCAAGATGACCTTGCCGGGCTTGCTGTCCTCCTTCGGCACATGGAAGTTGACGCTGCGGCCCACCATCATGGCGGAAAGCTCCTCCGCGGTGGTGTCCTTCGTGTTCACCGTGCCGATGTACTTGCCCTTGCGCAGCACGGAGCAGCGGTCAGACACCGCCATGATCTCCGCCAGCTTGTGGGAAATAAACAGGATAGACTTGCCCTCCGCCGCCAGGTTGCGCATGATCTGCATCAACTCATCGATCTCCTGGGGGGTCAGTACAGCCGTCGGCTCGTCGAAAATCAGGATCTCATTGTCGCGGTAGAGCATCTTCAAAATTTCGGTGCGCTGCTGCATGCCCACGGTGATGTCCTCGATCTTTGCATCGGGATCCACATGCAGGCCATAGCGCTCGGAAAGCTCCAGCACCTTTTTGCGGGCTTCCTTCTTTTGCAGAAAGCCCATCTTCGTGGGCTCCACGCCCATGATGATGTTGTCCAGCACGGTGAAGCATTCCACCAGCTTAAAATGCTGGTGCACCATACCGATGCCCAGGGCGGTGGCGTCGTTGGGGTTTTTAATGGAAACGACCTTCCCGTCCTTCTTGATGGTACCCTCTTCGGGCTGATACAGGCCGAACAGCACGCTCATCAGCGTGGACTTGCCTGCGCCGTTTTCACCCAGCAGGGCGTGAATTTCGCCGCGCCGCAATTGCAGGGTGATGTTGTCGTTGGCAATGATCCCCGGAAAGCGCTTGGTAATGTTCAGCATTTCGATGGCATAGGGCGTTTTTTCCCCTACCCCGTCGATGTTTTGGGCGAGCTGGTTTTCCACGAAGCATACCTCCTACGTCGCCTTGTATTTTCTTTTGTCACGCAGGGCAGAACAGCAAGGACGGCAAAACGCGCCGCCCTTGCGCTTATTCTGACAAAAACCCCCGTCCTCCCGCTTTTCCGATGGGAGAAAGGGAGAACAGGGGCTTTTGTCAAAAGCCGGGGGATGCTGTCATCCCCCGGTGAAATTCCATGGGAATTACTTCACGCTGCCGTTGTAGGTCACAGCGATGGTGGTCGCAGGAGCAGCGGTGGTATCGTTAGACACGGTCAGGGTGCCTTCGTACATGGACTTCACCAGCGCGACATAGTCGTCCTTGGTGAAGCTGTCGCTCCACTGCGTGGTCTCCATGGGCAGGCCAACGTAGTTGGCGTCCATGTCCTCGCCGGACACCAGGCCCAGGTTCTCAACCTTGCCGGCATGCAGGTCGAAGTTGCCCGCAACGGTGTCGGTCAGCAGGGTCTTAACGGTGGCAGCCAGGCCCTTCATGGCGGAGGTCACGGTCATGCCCTCGCCGTAGGTGTTGATGATGGGGGACTGGTCGGAGTCAACACCGATCAGCTTGCCGCCAACCTTGGCAGCCGCCTCGGCAGCAGAGGTGTAGATGCCGCCGCCGCAGGCGAAGACGACTTCCACACCCTTGGTGGTGTACCAGTTGTCCATGTAAGCGGTGATGTCAGCGTCGCCGTAGAACTGGCCGCCGTACACATACTCGCAGGTCACATCGCCGGCGATGCCCAGCTCAACCGCCGCGGCATCCGCGCCCTGCACGAAGCCGTAGCCGAAGCGCTGCACAGCAGGCACTTCCATGCCGCCCAGGAAGCCCAGCTTCTTGTAGCCCAGCTTCACAGCAGCGTAGCCGGCCATGTAGCCGGACAGTTCTTCCTGATACACAGCGCTGAACAGGTTGGAGGCGTTGCTCAGATCCACGCCCGCGCTGGTCAGGTCAAACTCGCTGACGTCCAGCGCGATGAACTTCACATCGGGGTACAGGGGCTGGCACTCGCCGATGGCGGGAGCGAACAGGTAGCCGGGCATCACGATGACGTTGTAGCCCTCGTCGATAGCCGCTTCCACCTGCGCAATACGCTCCGCGTCGGAGTCGCCAGTGGGCTTGAAGTAGTTGAAGTCGATGCCGTTAGCCTCGCAGAAGGCCTTGCAGGACTCATAGGTGGTCTGGTTGAAGGACTGGTCGGTGATGTCGCCAGAGTCGGTGATCATCGCCACACGGTAGGTGGTGCCTTCCGCAGCCGCGAAGGACATCGCGCACAGAACCATGGCAACCGCCAGGATGAGAGAAACGAGCTTCTTCATGGTGTTCCATTCTCCTCTCGTTATTCGAGCATTATTTGCTCCTATGGTATTATAGCAGTAACTTTGCAGTTTGAAAAGGGGGCATTCCGCATTTTCTTTATTTTTTCACAGGACTTTTCCGATATTGTTCGGAAATTTGCCTCAACTCTCGCCGCTCAGCTTGGAAAAGCCCTCTCCCAGCGCCTCATGCGCGCCGGTGATAAACATGAAGGCCTTTTCGTCCTCCTCACGCACGATGTCCTTGAGCTTCACGACCTCCTGGCTGGAAAGCACGCACAGGATCACGGGTCGCGCCGTCCCGGAGTAAGCGCCCTTCGCCACCAGGTGCGTCACGCCCCGGTCCATTTCCTTCATAATGCGGTCCGTCACCGCATCGGTGGCGGAGGTGATGATATAGCAGGCGCGGGTCTGTGTCAGCCCCGCCATCACCATGTCGATCAGCTTGGAGGACACGAAAATGGCGATCATGGCGTACAGGCCCTCGTTCAGGCCCACGCACACGCCTGCAAGCACCACCACCAGGCCGTCGATCATCATCAGGAACATGCCCACCGAGATGAACGGAAAACGGCTATGTACCATACGGGCCACCATGTCCGTGCCGCCGGTGGTTGCGCCGCCCCGCAGGATCAGCCCCAGGCCGATGCCCAACAGCACGCCGCCATAAAGCGTTCCCAGCAGCGGATCCATGGTCACGGCAGGCACCTTGATCAGGTCGATCGCCATGGAGAACAGCACCGTCGCGATGAAGCTGCGCACCACGAACACCCGCCCCATGGCCTTGTAGCCAAGAATGAACAGCGGAATGTTCATCAGCATGCTGGTCAGGCCGACGGGAACACCCATCAGGAAGTTCAACACCGTCGCCACGCCCGTCAGGCCGCCGGGAGCAATGTTATTGGGTACCAGAAACATCGGATAGGCCGCGCCGCCGATGATGCACCCCAGCACGATCTGCGCGTAAGCGATGAGCGTTTCCTTCCGCCACGCCTTGTTTCCCAGCTTGTCCCTCAGCTTCATCCTGCCAACCTCCATTGGTTTACGGCGACAGGGGCCTTTGCAGACCCCTGCCGCCTGCTGCTTATCGTTCCGCCGCGCCCAGGGAAAGTGCCAGCGCCTTGTCCACCTGCGCCATCACGTCCTCCGGCACACTGCCCAGGTACTGCGTCAGCCGCGCCTTTTCCAGGGTACGCACCTGCTCCAGCAGCACCATGGAATCCCGCTTCAGGCCGCAAGCCGCCGCATCCAGCATCACATGGATGGGCAGCCGCCGCTTGCTTCTGCGGGAGGTAATCGCCGCCACGATCACCGTGGGGCTGTGCAGATTACCGCGGTCATTCTGAATGATCAGCACAGGGCGAACGCCGCCCTGCTCCGACCCCACCACCGGGTCCAAATCTGCGCGATAAATTTCGCCGCGTTTCATAAAAAGCTCACACTCGCTTCCGAAAAGCCTCAAATCAATAGCAAATGGGATCGCTCCCGCTATCAGCTTATGAAGCGAAGGAAAGGGGCGTGAACGTCACAGGGGCGGCTGCGGCGCAAGCGGCTCCTGCTTGATAGTCTCCCGCAGCTGCGGCGCTTCTGGGCAAAAGCGCTCCAGCGCCGCGTAAAACGCCGGGGAATGATCGGCATGCAGCATGTGGCACATTTCATGCGCCAGCACATAATAGGTGTATTTTTTCGGAAGCCGCGCCAGACGCAGGTTCAGACTGATGTGTCCGCACTGCGGCTGACAGCTTCCCCAGCGGGTGCGCATGTCCTTCAGGGTGATCTGCGTCACCTGAAGCCGCATGGTTCGCTTCAGCTCCGGCAGAATGCGCGCCACCTCCGCGGTCAGTGCGCGGACATAGGCCTGATGCAGCGCAGCCTCCCCCACTGGCAGCTTTGCACCGCCCAGCGGCTCATACGTCCCCCAGAGCAGATGCCGCTCCCCGGCGGCATAGCTGGGCTGCCAACCCTGCGCCGCGATGCGTTCCTGCATCCAGGCCCGGTTCTGTTGCAGAAACGCAATGTGGCTGCATCTGCCGGAGCCTGCCGGGACGGTCATGCTGAAGCGCTGTTCCTCCGGGTGATAGCTCAGTGTGAGCTTTTTCGCATTAGCCCGCGTGGTGATCTCCACCAGCATGCCTTCGAAATCGACCCGGATCATGCCTGCCTCAGCGCATCGATTTTGTCAAGGATCTGCTGGGCCAGCGCCGCCTTACTTTGCAACGGACACTCCGTGCTGCCCTGACGTGTCAGCAGCGTGGCAATGTTCGTGTCTACGTTAAAGCCTGCCCCCGGCTTGGAGACGTCGTTGGCGACGATCATGTCCAAATGCTTTTTCTCAAGCTTGCGGGCGGCGTTTTCCAGCAGGTTTTCCGTCTCTGCGGCAAAGCCCACCAGAATTTGTCCGGGGCGCTTCCGCTCCCCCACCGCCGCCGCAATGTCGGGGTTCTCCACCAGCTCCACCATCAGCGGGATGCCGTCCTGTTTCTTGAGCTTCTGCTCATGCCGCACGGCAAAGCGGTAATCCGCCGGGGCCGCCGCCTGGATCACTACATCGGCTGTCGCCGCTTCCGCCGTCACCGCGTCAAAAAGCTGCTGAGTGCTTTCCACACGCACCACGCGCACCCCCGCAGGCGGCTCCACCTGCGTGACGCCGCAGACCACCGTCACCTCTGCGCCGCGATCCCGCGCCGCCGCCGCAATGGCAAAGCCCATTTTCCCGGAGGAATCGTTGCTCAAAAACCGTACAGGATCCAGCCGCTCCCGGGTCGCGCCCGCCGTCACCAGCACACGCACCCCCGCGTAATCCTGCCGGGGACAAAGCAGGCCCTCCATCACAGAGACGATCTCCTCCGGCTCCGCCATGCGGCCCGCGCCGCTGTCGCCGCAGGCCAGAAAGCCGCTGCCTGGCCCCACCACATGCACGCCGCGCTCCCGCAGCGCCGCCATGTTGCGCCGGGTGGCCTCGGCCTCCCACATGTTCACATTCATGGCAGGGGCCACCAGGATGGGCGCACGGGTCGCCAGCGCCGTGGTGGAAAGCATGTCATCCGCCAGCCCCCAGGCCATCTTCGCCAGGATGTTCGCCGTGGCAGGCGCAATGCACAGCAGCTGTGCCCGCTTTGCCAGCGCCACATGCTCCACCTCCCAGCGCTCAGGACGCTCGAAGGTATCCCAGACCACCGGGTTGGCGGACAGCGTTTCAAAAGTCAGGGGCGCAATGAATTTCGTAGCGTTCGCCGTCATAATGACGTGGACGTTTGCCCCCTGCTTGCGCAAACGGGAGACAATCTCCGCGCTTTTATACGCGGCGATGCCTCCCGTTACACCCAGCACGATCTCCTTGCCGGTCAGCTTCATGCCTGCTCCTGTTCTTCTTCCTCAGCGGGACGGTCGTAGGTGATCAGTCCGCGGTTGATCTCTTCCACAGCCACCTTCAGGGGCTTCATATCCTTGGGGTCGATCAGGGGCTGTGCGCCGCCGACGATCTGACGGCCGCGCTTGGAAGCCTCCACCACCAGGGTATAGCGGCTGTCGGCATGCTCCAGCAGCTCCAGCACATTGGGTTCAACAATAGACATGGGCTTTTTCCTCCTTATACTTCGTAACGCCGGATCACTCGGCCTCGATGATCGGGAAGTACCGATTCGTGCGCTGCTTTTCCGCCGTGGCAATGGCGGACAGCTGCGCATAGGCCAGCTCCAGGTTGTCGTTGACGACGACGTATTGATACCGCTGCATCTGGTCGATCTCGCCCTTGGCATTGCCCAGGCGGCGCTCGATCTCCACGGGATCGTCCGTGTTGCGGGTATGCAGCCGCACCCGCAGCGCCTTATAGCTCGGGGGCAGGATAAAGACGCTTACGCAGTCCGGCTCCTGCTCCATGACCATCCGCGCGCCCTGAGGGTCGATGTCCAGCAGCACGTTCTGGCCCCGCTCCATCCGCTCGTAGACCTCGCTTTTCAGCGTACCGTAGCGGTGACCGTGAACCGTCGCATGCTCCAGAAAAGCATCCTCGGCTAATAGTTTATCATATTCTGCGTCAGAAAGAAAGTGGTAATGCACATCCTCGATCTCTGTGGAGCGCTTGGCGCGTGTCGTTGCCGACACGGAAAACGTAAAGCTGGGATCGTCGCTCAGCAGCTTTGCCGCCAGCGTCCCCTTGCCCGTACCGCTGGGCCCGGAAATGACCATCAGCATCCCTTTGCGCGTTGCCTTCATTCTGCATCCTCCCCATTCTCGCTGTCGCGGCTTTCCATGCGCCCCGCCACTGTTTCCGGCTGCAGGGGGGACAGCACCACATGGTCGCTGTCCATAATAATGACCGCCCGCGTTCGCCTGCCGTATGTCGCATCGATGACCCGGCCCGTTTCCCGCGCATCCTGCACCAGCCGGCGCACCGGCGCGGATTCCGGGCTGACGATCGCCACCAGCCGCGACGCCGAGACCATGTTGCCAAATCCAATATTGACCAGCTTCATGTCCGCCTCACTCCACGTTCTGCACTTGCTCGCGCAGCTTTTCGATCTCCGACTTGGCGGCGACCACGCAGTTGGTGATCGTCACGTCTGAAGCCTTGGAGCCGATGGTGTTGACCTCCCGGTTCATCTCCTGGGTCAGGAAATCCAGCCGACGGCCCACCTCGCCCTCCTCCTGAAGGCAGGCGCGCATTTGTGCAATGTGGCTTTGCAGCCGGGACAGCTCCTCGTCGATGGCAGCCTTGTCCGCAAAGATGGCGACCTCCTGAGCAAGGCGCTGCGGCTCCACGGGCGCGACGGGCAGCTCCGCCAGCCGTGCGGTAAGCCGCTCCCGATAAGCCTTGGGAACCTCGGGAGCGCGCAGGGCGATTTCCTCCCGCAGACGCGCCAGCGCGTCCAGATGCTCCTCCAGGTCCCGGCGAAGCGCCGCGCCCTCCCGGATGCGCATGGCATGCACCTCGTCCAGCACCTTTGTCAGCACCGCCTCGGCAAGGGCCGTCACCTGCTCCCGATCCTCCTCGGCCTCGGTGACCTGCACCACGTCGGGCAGCGTCATCACCTGGGCCAGGGTCAGCGGCTCCTGCGTTCCCGTGGCCTGACGGATCTGCTCTGCCGCCACCTCATAGGCCGCGACCAGCGCCGTATCCACCTGCACAGTGCGCGCATCGGCACGGGTGTTGCGATAATTGATGAAAACATCCGCGTGTCCGCGGCGCATGCTGGAAGCAATGGCCTTGCGGAGCGTCTCCTCCAGAAAGCTCACGTTTCGCGGCATGCGAAAGGAAATATCCAGAAAACGATGATTGACCGTCTTGATCTCCAGGGTCATTTCCCGACCCTCCATGGTCAGCTGACAGCGGCCATAGCCGGTCATGCTCTGCATGGGCGCGGCCTCCTTTCGTGTAGTGAATCATTATAACACAGCTTCCGCGCCCTGAAAAGGGAGGGAATGGGAAAAAATGCGCGGTTTCGATGGGTGAAGCAGCTCCTGCACCCAAAAACAGCCTTCCCGCCGCATGACGCGCGTCACACGGCGGGAAGCATATTTTCTATAATAATATATTATTCCCGGCAGCGGAAGGGCAGCACATTGCGCACCTGCTCCGCCACATCGGCAAAGGCCTCGGGAGTCAGGGACTGTGCGCCGTCGCACAGGGCATGGGGCGGGTCGTTGTGAACCTCGATGATCAGGCCGTCTGCGCCTGCCACGGTGCTGGCAAGGGCCATGGGCTTCACCAGTCTGGCAACGCCCGTGGCATGGCTGGGATCCACAATGACCGGCAGGTGGGTCAGCTGATGCAGCACCGGAATGGCGCTCAAGTCCAGCGTGTTGCGGGTCGCGGTTTCGAAGGTGCGGATGCCGCGCTCGCACAGGATGATCTGCTCGTTGCCGCCCGCCATGATGTATTCGGCGCTCATCAGCAACTCCTGCAGGGTGTTTGCCAGGCCGCGCTTGAGCAGGATGGGCTTATGCACATGGCCCAGCTCCTTCAGCAGCTCGAAGTTCTGCATATTGCGCGCACCCACCTGGATCACGTCCACATCTTCAAACAAAGGCAGGTGGGATGCGTCCATGATCTCCGTGACCACCGGCAGGCCTGTAGCCTCCTTGGCCTTCAGCAGCAGCTTCAGGCCCTCCTCATGCAGGCCCTGAAAGGCATAGGGCGAAGTGCGGGGCTTGAACGCGCCGCCGCGCAGCAGCGTTGCGCCCGCCGCCTTCACCGCCTTAGCGACGGCAATCATCTGCTGCTCAGACTCCACAGAACAAGGGCCAGCAATGATCTGGAAATGCCCGCCGCCGATCGGCACGCCGCTCGCGTCCACTACGGTGTCCTTGGGGTGGAACTTGCGGTTAGCCTTTTTGTAAGGCTCCTGCACGCGGCGCACGGCCTCCACGGAATCCAGCGAGGCCACCAGTTCTGCGTCCACGCGGGTGGTGTCGCCCACCAGACCCATGATGGTGGTGTTTTCACCCTGGGACATGTGGATGCGCAGCCCCATGTTCTCAAAATAGTTCTTCAGCTTGTTGACCTGTTCTTCCCTGGTACCGTCCTTCAAGATCACGATCATGGCTGTGTTCCTCCGTTCTACAATTTCCGGGAAAAAGAAAACGCCCCGTCCGCTTCATGGCGACAGGGCGTATCACAGCATACCGAATCACGCCCTGCCCGGCTGGTACAGCGCGTAATAATAGTCCACAAAACGGAAGTGCTTCATGGCTGGCATGCTCCTTTCCTCGGTCTCTACAGGCAGTATGATAACACAAGGCTGAAAAAATGCAAGAGGGAAACACGAAAAAGACACAAACCTGCCCGCTTGCTTCCTTTTTTAGGGCATGCTATAATCAAGGTCAAGAAAGGGCGTGAACGTATGATTACCAGCGTATGCCTGAATCCTGCCTTTGACAAAACCGTTGAGATCGACGCGCTTGTTCCCGGGGGAACCAACCGCATCCGCTCCCTGCGCATGGATATGGGCGGCAAGGGGCTGAACGTGGCGGTGGTGGCCCAGCGCCTGGGCATGGAGGCCCAGTGCATCGGCTGCATGGGAGAGGACGGCGCAGCCCAGCTGACCGCGCTGATGGCGCGGGAGCATTTGGCCCATCACTTTCTGACCGTACCCGGGGCAGTGCGCACCAATTTGAAGGTGTTTGCCCGGGACGCGCGTCAGGTCACGGAATTCAACGAACCCGGTGCGCCGCTGGATGCTGCGCTGCTCCAGCAGTTTCAGGCGCTGGCCCAGGCGGAAGCGCCCCGGTCTGATTACATGGTGCTGACCGGCTCCCTGCCCCCCGGCTGCCCGGAAGGGACGTACCGGGAGCTGATTCGCGCGCTGCCGGGAACGCGCTGCGTGCTGGACACCGAGGGCGTTGAGCTGCGCCTGGGCGCCGAGGCCCAGCCCTTCCTCATCAAGCCCAACCTTGCGGAATTGGAGCAGACCCTCGGCACGGAGCTGCGCACCCTGCGCGCCATCCGGGATGCGGCGCTGATCTTCCTGCGCAAGGGTGTGCAGCATGTGGTGGTGTCCATGGGCGGCATGGGCGCGATGTATGTGGGCGAGCGCACGACGCTCTATGCCCCGGCGCTGCGGGTGGAGGCTCGCTCCACCGTGGGGGCAGGCGATGCGATGGTCGGCGGGCTGCTGCTGGGGCTGACCCGTGGCGACGACGTGGCCCAGGCGCTGCGCTGCGGCATGGCGGCGGGCGCTGCCAGCGTGATGACCGAGGGAACGCAGCTCATCCGCGCAGAGGATTTCGAAAAACTGCTTTCGCAGGTAAAGCTACAGGAAGTGTAAGTGTGCTGTTCAGACGATTCAAACCCGCGTTTACCGATGGGGTGATCGACCTGGTTCCCCTGCATTTGGTTCCCCCGGAGGCGGAAATGGGCTTTGGCGAATGCTATGACTACATCATTGCCCCCCACGGCAAGCGGCAGGAGGCGGGGCGCATCAGCCTGCGGCTGGGGGAAAGCCCCTGCGTGTACTACTTCGGACACATCGGCTATCATGTGGACCCGCCTTGGCGTGGGCATCACTATGCGGCCCAGGCCTGTGCGCTGCTGGCCCCGCTGATCGCCGCGGCGGGGAAAAGCTCGGTGGTGATCACCGCCGACCCGGACAATCAGCCCAGCCGCCGCACCTGTGAGCGCCTGGGCTGCGTGCTGGAAAGCATTGTTGCTGTGCCGCCGCCCATGCAGGACAAGTGGGAGC
>CAKTYE010000080.1 GCA_934631985.1 uncultured Clostridia bacterium
AAAGGCAGGAAGATGTTGCGGCGATTCGGGACAGCGTGCGGTCGCAGATCGGGTATGACTGCCTTGTCACGCCGTATGAAGGAGGATGTGCCGCTTGCACCGCTGTCAAGCATTATAAGCAGCATTGAAGATGAAATACAAAAAGGTCATATTCGGAACGTATACGCCCTGCGTCTTGGGTATGGTTGCTATATTACAAATGAGTCTCCCGAAACATATGTGCTTTATCCGACATGGATATGCGATTGCGATTATATAGGCGATCCGAAAGAGAAAATAAACGTAAGTGCATACAATATCGAAAAGGACTTTAATAAAAAATACTCTTTTAAGACGCTTGTAATCAATGCTCAGACAGGAAAAATGGATGATCCATATCTTTCAAAAAAAGAACAGATATTCTGTCCGACGATTATCACATGGGAGGATACACAATGAGAAAAATAACATTTTTGTTCTGTGTTTTGATGATTGTGCCGACGCTGGCATTGGCAAGCGGCGACATGGTGTCCATTTCCGAACTGTGCCAACAGGTTGAAGCTATGGGGCGGTGGACAAAGACCTACGAAGCGCATGGGCGGACGATTGAGGTAGATGTGCCGATCATTGTGCCGGAAGTGAATGAATTTCCTGTTTTTTCGGTTGAACCATATTATGCGGTATACGAGCAGCGTTTAGAGTCCGCGACGCTGAAGGTCATTGAAATTGCAAATATAGTGGGCTATGAGAATCAGGGAAATTTGCCAAGGTTTTTGCAGAAGTTTATGGCGTTCCTCCGTTAGAATTCCGCAGACTTTCGAAGTGAGCCAAAAGTATCTCTGGAATCACGGCGACTTCGCTTATGCAGTTGGTGGTCTGCGTCATGTGAACGCCGTTAAAGCGCAGCGTGACAGCGAAATTTTCTTTCGATTTTTCGTTGTCTGTTGCTATGGCAACGGACAGAGGCGTCGCTTATCCTATACAATAGCACTTAGTTAGCTTTAACTAACTTCCAGCTTTATTTCACATTTGGAAGGAGATTTCTCATGAAGAAAATTCTGTCTCTGCTTTTGACGCTTCTCGTCCTCTGCATGGCCGGTTCTGCACTGGCTGATGGCACACATACCGTCGTCGATCATGGCGGCAACGAGGTCGAGGTGCCGGATCACATCACCCGCGTGGTCATCGACCAGATTCCGATTCTTTCCACCTACATGTCCTACTTCGGCGGCGAAGCCCCGTATATCGTCGGCTTCTGCGGCTCGTTCAAGACGACCATCTCCGAAACGGTGCTCAAAAACATCGCGCCGGAGCTGATGGAGACCGCCGACACCGTTTACGCGCAGAGCGACCTCAACATTGAAGAAATCATGAGGCTTGAGCCGGACGTTATTCTTTACAATGCGAATAATGCTTCCCACGCCGAGATTCTCAAGGCCAGCGGCATTCCGTGCGTCGGCTTTGCGACTGTCGGTGCTTCCACCGAGGCCGACCCGATTGAGCGCTATGCTCAGTGGCTCAAGCTGCTTGAGGATGTGTTCGGCGAGTCTGGCAAGATGGATGCGTTCATCTCCGCAGGTGACGCGATTGTTGCCGATGTAGAGGCCCGCATCGCGACCGTGCCGGAGGATCAGCGCCCGACGGCGATGATCCTCTGGAAGTACGCCAACGGCGTGCCGATGGTTTCCGGTAAGGGGACGTTTGGCACCTACTGGCTCAAGCGTTTGGGCGTGACCGACGTGGTGGTTAAGGAAGCGAGCGGCTTTACGCAGGTCAACATGGAGCAGGTATACACCTGGGATCCCGATATCCTTTTCCTTGATGGTCCGGGTCTGCTGAACCTCAAAACCGCCGATGTGCTCGGCAACAACGTCGAGGGCGCGGATTTCTCCACGCTGAACGCCGTCAAGAATGGCCGCGTCTATAACACGACGCTGGGCATGTGGAACTGGTTCACGCCGAACCCGGACGCGCCGCTGGTGCTTGCGTGGCTGGCCAGCCGCACCTATCCGGACGCGTTTGCCGATTATCCGCTGGAGGATACCATCCGCGAATATTACAAGACGTGGTACGGCTACGACGTGACCGACGACGAGCTGGTGCAGATGCTGGTGTACTGATTCCATGAACGACACACCCTTCATTAAAAAAGGACGCTTCACGCTGCTTTCCGTTGTGCTGATGTTCCTTCTGCCCATCGCAACCGCGCTCATCTGCCTGTGTGTCGGGCGGATGAGCGTCCCTTTGGGCGATGTGCTCCGTGCGATTCAGAGCCTGTTCACCGGCGAAACCGCGGGTGCGCAGAATTACTCGATCATCGTCAATCTGCGCCTGCCGCGCATCTTGATGGCGATTGTCGTGGGCGCGGGGCTGACCTGTGCGGGCAACACCTATCAGGCGCTGTTTTCCAATCCTCTGGCCACGCCGGATATTCTCGGCGTAACCAGCGGCACGTGCGTCGGCGCGATTTTAGCGATCATCCTCTCATGCAGCATCTTTCAAACACAGCTGATTGCGCTGGCTTTCGGCCTGCTTTCCGTCTGGCTCACGCTGAAAATTGCGGGAAAAAACAGCAATCGCTCGATGGTGTATCTTGTGCTGGCGGGCGTGATCGCTTCCTCGCTGTTCAACGCCGTCGGCTCGCTGCTCAAGTATACCGCCGACCCGCAGGATAAGCTGCCGGAAATCACCTATTGGCTGATGGGCAGCTTCACGGGCGCAAGCTACAAAAAAATTGCGGTCGGCTCGCCGCTGATTCTTTCCGGCATCGTGGTGATTTATCTGCTGCGCTGGCGGCTGAATATCCTTTCGCTCAGCGAGGACGAGGCGAAAGCAAGCGGCATCAACCTGCCGCGCACGCGCCTGATTTTCATTCTGGCCTCCACCGTCATCACCGCGTCGGCGGTTTCGATGTGCGGTCAGGTCGGCTGGATCGGCCTGCTCATTCCGCACTGTGCCCGCATGCTCGTGGGCAGCAACAACCGATACGTCATCCCCGTCAGCCTGAGCCTAGGCGCAAGCTTCATGATCCTGATCGACACGCTTTCCCGAACCATCAGCATCATCGAGTTGCCGCTTTCCATCCTGACGGCCATCATCGGCGCGCCGGTCTTTATCACCCTTCTGAACAAAAACAGGAGCAATTTGCGATGATCCTTGAAGTCAAAGACGGCTGCTTCGGCTATTCCGGACAGCCTGTGATTCTCGACCATATCAACCTCGGCCTGGAAAAGGGGCACATTCTTGCCATCCTCGGCCCGAACGGCATCGGCAAAACGACGCTGCTCAAGTGCATGATCGGCCTTCTGCCGTGGAAGCGCGGGCAGACTTTGCTGAACGGACAGAACATCGCGAGGATGAAGCCTGCGGACATCTGGAAAACCATTTCCTATATTCCCCAGAGCCACGGCTTTGCGTTCTCCTATACCGGGCTTGAAATGGTCATGCTCGGCAGAAGCTCGCACATGGGCACGTTCCAGCAACCGGGCGCACGGGAAATTGAGATGGCCGAGCGCATGATGGAAAAGGTCGGCATCACCCGTCTGGCCTACAAGGATTGCAACCGCATGAGCGGCGGCGAGCTGCAAATGGTTCTGATCGCCCGCGCGCTCATCAACGAGCCGCAGCTGATTATTCTCGACGAGCCGGAAACGGGTCTGGATTTCCACAATCAGATTCTCGTACTGGACATGGTCAAGCGCCTGTCTCACGAGGAGGGGATCAGCGCCATCATGAACACGCACTATCCGACCAACGCCATGTCCGTTTCGGACGAGGCCTTTATGATGAACCAGAAGGGGTATTTCTTCTACGGCCCGACGGCGGAGGTGCTGACAGAGGAAAACATCAGCCAATCCTTCGACGTGCGCGTGCTGGTCAGCGACCTGGTGGACAACGGACGGCACGTGCGCAGCATCATTCCCGTTGCGCTGACCGCGAACTGACAGCGAGGTGCTTATGACAGGTTCTTTTAAGGTTTCAGCCATGCGCCCCATCCGCGAGGGCATGACCATTTCACGCGGCGCAGGCGTGCGCGGCGTGACGTGGTTTTCGCTGGGCGCGGGCACGGACATCAGCCGCGAAAGCTATGACGTGCCGACGCTGTATCTCTGCGCCGAGGGGCGCGGCGAATTTCTGCTGGGCGGGGACGCGCAGAACGTGCCGCTTCTGCCCGACGAGCTGCTCATTGTTCCCGGAAAAACGCTTTGCGGCGTCAACAGCCCGGAGGGCGTTATCTATACCGAAATCATTGCTGAAAGGGAGATCATCATGAACAACGCGATTCACGCAGGCGAAGCGCTCAAGCTCGCCGACCTCATTGCCTACGAAGAAGGCAGCATCACCAACATGGATGTCGTTCACAACGACAAGATGAAATTTGTGCTTATGGCCTTTGACAAGGGCACGGGGCTTTCCGCGCACCGTGCGCCGGGCAACGCCGTCATCACCGCGCTGGAAGGCAAAGCGGTCATCGGTTACGAAGGCAAGGATTATCCGCTCTCCGCGGGCGAGAGCTTCCGCTTTGACAAGAATGGCCTGCACAGCGTGACCGCCGACGGGCAGTTCAAGATGGCGCTTTTACTGGTGCTGGAATGACGGGGGACGAGGGGAGATGCTGAGGCTCTGCCTCAGACTCCGGCAGGAACCTGAGATTCCTGTACTTTCCACTTCTTGATTTCTGCGAAATCAAGGCAGATTATATGAAGAGAGTCCTTTTCCTCCAATGGGGGAGAAGGACTTTTTCATCCACACAAAAAAATCGACTGTTTTGTAGACAGCCGATTCAGACTGTAGACAAAAAGCTATTCTCCCCCGCAGGGGGAGAATAGCCCTTTCCGTAAATAAAAGAATAGCTGAATTTCTTGATTTTGCTATTCAAGCCAAGTTTGCTTATGTCAACAAGCTGAATCGACTGTTTTGTAGACAGCCGATTTTTTATGTGGATATGAGGATAACGAGTAGAGTATTACCGGCAATAATACAGGAACGACCGCAGCCTGGCCCATGCCGTTTCATCCCAGTCGTGGTCAAACGACAGCTCTAGCAGTGGGGCTTGGCAGGCTTCGCGCAGGCCGCGCATATCCAAAATCATGGCGGCGTTTTCATATCTCGGCGCGGCGGTCAACACTGCGCTCACATTTGCGCTCATCTGCACGGCCTTGGCATAGCGATAGCGTCCGTTTGCGCCGGCAAAGCGTCCCAGCGCCGCATTCGCCGTGCGCCGAAGCACATCCATATCCGGCGCAAAGGGGCTGCGCACACCGAGCAGCCGACCAATTTTGCACAGATTGGCTTCGATTTCGTCGAGCCACGCTTTTGCCGTGCCCTTTTCATCGCTGTCCCGCCAGAGGAAGCAGAGCGCCTCTGCCAGCGGCGCGCGCAGAATGGTCTCGCCCTCATCCTCCAGCGTGCGCCAAACGCCGTCATCCAGCACGGTCTGACAGAGCGGTGTGCCGATGACCGCGATTTTCCGCCCTGCAATCGGCAGGTTTCCGATGGTCTCCGCCTGCATGTTCAGCTCGTCCCACGCCGGAATTTCGTTCGATTTGTTTCGCTGTGCCTTGGGCGCAGCATAGGCTAAATCGCCCACCAGCAGCGCACGCATGAGCATGTCTCTGTCCATCGCATTTTCATACAGGCGTTCGAGCATCGGCGCGACGATTTTCGCATCGTCTTGTCCCAGACTGTCCAGCTCGGCGCGAATGACGCGGGCGTACTGTCCGTCGGCCTCCGCGCCCTCGGATTGCGGAATCAGGAACTGTGTGGGCGCGCCGTCTGTCTCCCGCTCGGCCAGTACGCCGCCCAGCAGGGCCGCGAACGGCAGATATTCCTTAGCGCTGGTCTGCGCGCGCCCCAAGCCGACGGCATGCTCATCCGGCGCGGGCAGAATATGCGCGTCCACGCCATTTTGGACAAAATACCGCGCCAGCAGCGGCGTATATTCCCCCAGATTCGGCAGATACAACGGCTTATCCGTCTCCGCCCGCGCAGGCATGCTTACCCTGCGGATGGGCACATCCTCGATTTGGAAATTGGCCGGAAGTGGCTGCACCGGACGGTGGGAAAGGCTGTTCAAAAAGGCTTCGACCCGCGTAATCACGCCGACCTTGGAAAAATGCTCGTCCACCTCGATTTGCAGATACGGCTTGCCGCCCATCTCCTGCCGGAACAGGTGGGCGAGCATCGTATCCGGTCCGCAGCCGTGGTTGATCAGGTAGACGGCATAGAGATTCGGATGATGCGCAATCAGCTTTGCGCCGGAGAGAATGTGCTGACCGAACGGCCAGTAGAGATTCGGATACTCGCCCGAAATATCCAGCGAATGGCCGGGCAGATGGCTGAGTGTGATGACCTTGTAGCCCCGCTCCAGCAGCAGGCGCGGAATGCCTATGTTCAAAATCGGGTCGGACACGCCGTAGTTGCGCGTAATCAGCACGAGCACCTTGTCCTCTGGCTTGAGCGTGGCCAGCAGCGCTTTGCCCTGCTTTTCCACTGCGGCGGTGTGGCGGCGGACGGCCATTGCGCCCGCCAGCAGCGCCGCAGCGCATTTCAGCTTGGGGATGCCGAGAATTTTGCCCAGCCCAACCATCGCAGAGGCCATCGCCTCCTGACCGAAATCGAGGTCAAATTCCGGGTTCAAAAGCGTAATGCCTTTTTCCTCCAGCTTCAGCGCGCGGGCGACGGATTTCGCCGCCGTCTGCATATACACACAGCCGTAGTTGTGCGCGACGCGGCTTTTTTCGTGGCGCATGGTGTGGATCGACGGCAGGAAGATGTAATCCACCTTCTTTTCGATGAGCTGCATCATGTGGCCGTAAATCAGCTTCACCGGGTAGCAGGTTTCGCCCTGCGCCGCCAGCTGGGAAAGGCGGAGTGTCTCCTCGCTCGTCGGGTCGGTCAGCACGACATTGAATCCCAGCGCGCTGAAAAATGCGTTCGCCATCGGGAAGAACTTATGAATCATCAGCACATACGGCACGCCGACGGTCTTTTTGTCTGGGTCAATTTGGCCCGTGTAGCCCTCCAGCAGCAGCTTGTCGGCCTGCTCATAAAACGCGATGTTGCGTGCGATTTCGGAGTTCTGAGCGTCATCCGCCGCCGCGGTGTGCGCTGCGTCGAAGCCCGTAAAGTGGCTTTCGCCGTTGCCGACGGCCTCCAACGCCAGCATAGCTGCGCCGAATGCGCCGCTGATGGCAAAGCACGGGCTGACCTGCACGCGCTCGCCGTAAGCCGCCTGGAACGCCGCGACAATGCCGGAGTTGTAATCTACGCCGCCCTGTAACACGATGTGTTGGCCGACGGGTTTCCCTGCGACAACCTTGTGCAGATAGTTGCGGACGATGGCGTGGCACAGCCCCGCTGCGATTTCCGCCTGACCGACGCTCTCCGCCACGGCGGAGGCGATGGCCGTTTCGATGAATACCGTGCAGCGTTCGCCCAGTGCGGCAGGCGCTTTCGCCGTCAGCGCCAGCGGGCCGAACTGCTCGATGGGAATGCCCATGCGTGCGGCCTGCTCCTCGACAAACGAGCCCGTTCCTGCCGCGCAGATTTTGTTCATCTGGAAATCGACAACCTCGCCGTCGCGCAGGGCGATATATTTGCTGTCCTGCCCACCGATTTCGAACACGGTATCCGCATCCGGCACCCAGAAGGTCGCGCCCTTCGCCTGTGCGGTGATTTCGTCGCGAATCGCGTCCGCGCCGATCATCCGCCCGATGCGCTCCCGTCCCGAACCGGTCACGCCGACCGCCGCAAAGCGAATCGCGCCGTATTTCTGTTGCAGCGTTTGCAAGCCCTTCCGCACAGCCGCTTCCGGATTGCCCGCCGTGCGCAGGTATTGAAAATCGACGAGCGTGCCGTCCCGCCCCGTGAGCACCAGATCCGTGCTTGTCGAGCCGATGTCGATGCCCAACGCGCACCCCTCCGACGGAATCACGCCCGTCGCGGGCGGATCGGTCAGCTTCGTCCCCGGCGCAAGCACGAGCGGCTCAAGCTCGCCGACGGCGCGCCGCGCGCTCAGCCCGCCGCGGAGGATATCCAGCAGGTGATCTACGGAAATGCAGCCCTCCGCCTTGCAGGCTGCACCGATGGCCGACGCATAGCGTGCCTGCTTCGGCACAATCAGCTCGTCCTCCGCCAAATCGAACACATCGCGGATCGCGCGGATCACGCCCGCGTTGCACGTCACGCCGCCGCAGAAGACGACCGGCTTTTCCACCGACAGATTGCGCACGATGGTCGCCTTGTAATTGTGGATCATGGCATAGCAAAGCCCCAGCAGGATATCCGGCGTGGGCACGCCCTCCTGCTGGCGGTGAATGATATCCGTCTTGGCAAATACGGCGCATCGGCCGGACAGTCGCGGAATGCTCCGGGCCTCCTCGATCAGGCGGGAATAATCCTCGATGTTCAGCCCAAGGCGGGACATCTGATCCTCAAAAAAAGAACCCGTGCCGCCCGCGCAATGCTCGTTGACGGAAAACTGCGGCGTGCCGCTTTGCCAGCCTGTGATGAACCGCGCGCCCTGGCTGCCGATCTCCATGATGCTGCCGCCCTGCGGGGCCAGCAGACGAACGCCCTCCACCGTGGCGGGAATATCGCCCAGGCCGGTCAGTTCCGGGCAGGCGGCCAGCAGCGCCTCGCTGTTTGCGCCTGTGACGCAGACTGCCGCCTTTTCGTGCAGGTTCAGCATCTCCAGACCGTTTTGCAGGTATTCAAACGGCCTTCCCTGATGCGTCTGCATCCACAGCGACTTGATTTTTCCATTTTCCAACAGCGCGAGCTTGACGCTTGACGCGCCCAAATCCAATCCCAAAGCAAGCATGCGTTGACTCCTTATTCTGTGCATTTGACTTTTCGACCGTCGTGGCCTATAATATAGTTAGTAGAAGCTAACCTTGTAAGGCTAGTATAACAGATTGAAGTCGTGCATTCCGTTGTTACGGCAACAAATTGAAATTTTTCACGCAGATTGGAGACGGACGGGCTAATTTTTATGGACGTATCGAAGGAATATTATCCCATTTTAGAGCAGTGCGGCATGATGCGCGGCATTGCGCCCCAGTGCTATGGAACGGTGCTTTTCTGCCTTCAGGCGCGAACCATTGACTATCAGCGCGGCGTACATGTTGCGGAGGTCGGAGAGGCGACCCGCTGCGCGGGCGTGCTGCTGCGCGGCGGCATCGAGGAATTCCTCTACGACGAAAACGGCAACCAGATCACCGTCGCACACATTCACGAGGGGCAGATTTTCGGCGCGGAGCTGGCCTGCTCCGGCGGCGTGACCAGCCCCGTCTGCCTGCGGACGGCTTCGGTCTGCACGGTGATGCTGCTCAATTTCGGCGTGCTGCTTTCCGAAAGCTCGATGGGCTGTCCCTGCCGGATGCAGGTGACGGCCAATCTGATGCAGGAATTTGCGAGGCAGGTGCTCGCCTTCAACACGAAGGTGCGCATTCTGGGGCAGAAGCGCCTGCGGGATCGGCTTAAAATCTATCTGCAAACGCTTACGCCTAATGCCGACGGCGTGTACACCCTTCCATATTCCCGCGCCGCGCTGGCCGATTTTCTCTGTGTGGATCGAAGCGCGCTTTCCCGCGAACTCTGCCGCATGCGTGATGAAGGGATACTCTCCTTTTCGGGCAGCAAAATCTGTATGCTCGATTCTGAGTTTCTGCATGCGTGAGCAACGTCGTGGGGCAGCTTCCGTGCCGTATACGTCTGAATTCCCAAACGCAAAAGCAGTGACAACGGAGAAGAAAACCTGATCTGGCATTACTGCTTGAAGATGTTGGGTTTTCGTTTGAGGAGGACAGTATGCGGAAGAACCGTTCCTCCTTTACAACCTACATCTTCAGTGGTACTGCCACTCCCACTATCACCTCCATTACTACTTCCCTCCCTAGGGAATCTCTGAATAATAAGCCCTGCATTCTGGTCAAACACGCCATTCAAGCGTTTTTTCAGAATACAGGGCTTATCTTTACTCAAATATGCCTTTTTTCGCTGGTTAATCTGTCTGATCCTGCAACTGAAGACGCTGTCTATGACAGCTATGCAATGCGGAAATTTACAGGTATTGATTTTCTGAAAGAATCCGTGCCGGACGAGACAACACTGTGCAAATTCCGTCATCTGCTGGAAGTAAACGGCTTGAACAAGCTGTTTTTTGAAGCAATAAACCGAGTCATGGTACAAAGCGGTCACATGATGAAAGGCGGTACGATTGTGGACGCCACGATTATCGACGCGCCTAGCTCAACAAAAAATGTAGAGAAGGCTCGCGATCCGGAAATGCATCAAATCCGAAAGGGTAATGAATGGCGGTTCGGTATTTACGCTCATCTTGACTATCAATCAAAAATATCATCGGCAGAAGCAATGCTGACAGGACTGGGCATGAGTTGACGTACAACATTCTTCTCGCCTAAACAATGAAAAAATCCTGACAAAACCAATTTTGTCAGGATTTCAGCCTGTCGACAAAAGTATGCAAACACCCCGGATACATGATATAATACGAATCATGATTCCGGGGTGATTCTAT
>CAKTYE010000081.1 GCA_934631985.1 uncultured Clostridia bacterium
TTTACGACATTGGCGGCGGCATTCCCAACGGCAAAAAGTTCAAGGCCGTGCAGACCGGCGGCCCCTCCGGCGGCTGCATCCCCGCCGAGCATCTGGACATCCCGATCGAATATGATACGCTGATCGAGATCGGCTCTATGATGGGTTCCGGCGGCATGATCGTCATGGACGAGGACAACTGCATGGTGGACATTGCCCGCTTCTTCCTGGACTTCACCGTGGATGAAAGCTGCGGCAAGTGTACCCCCTGCCGCATCGGCACCCGGCGCATGCTGGAAATTCTGGAGCGCATTGTGGAGGGCAAGGGCGAAGAAGGCGATATTGAGAAGCTGGAGACCCTGGCCAAGAACATCAAGGCAACAGCCCTGTGCGGTCTGGGCCAGACGGCTCCTAATCCCGTGCTGTCTACCCTGCGCTATTTCCGTGATGAGTATGAAGCCCACATCAAGGAAAAGCGCTGCCCCGCGCATCACTGCCAGGCGCTGCTGAACTATGTCATCTCCGACAAGTGCCGCGGCTGCACGCTTTGCTCGAAGGTCTGCCCGGCGGGCGCTATCTCCGGCGAGGTGCGCAAGCAGCACCACATCGACACCAGCAAGTGTCTCAAGTGCGGCGCATGTATGGAAAAGTGCCGCTTCGGCGCGATCTCCAAGAACTAATCGTGCTAAGGAGGAAGAGCAAATGGAAGAACTCATTCAGCTTACGATTGACGGCGTAAGTGTTGAGGTGCCTGCCGGTACGACCGTTCTGGAGGCTGCCAAAAAAGCGGGCATCAATATTCCCACCCTGTGTTATTTGAAGGACGTGAATCAGATCGGCGCATGCCGCCTGTGCGTGGTGGATACCGGCGCGCGGTCGCTGCAGGCCGCCTGTGTGCTGCCCGTCACCAAGGGCATGGTCGTCAAGACCAACACCCCCGCCATCCGCGAGGCCCGCAAGGTGAATCTGGAGCTGCTGCTGTCCAACCATGACAAGCGCTGCCTGTCCTGCGTGCGCAACCAGAACTGCGAGCTGCAAAAGCTGTGCATCGACCTGGGCGTGGAGGACGGCGACCGCTTTGCCGGGGCCATGAACAAGTATGACGTGGACGATCTGTCCCCGTCCATTGTGCGCAACAACAACAAGTGCGTGCTGTGCCGCCGCTGCGTGGCGGCCTGCGGCGCGGTGCAGAGCATCGGCGTTATCGGCCCGGTGTACCGCGGCTTCAACACCGCCATCGAGTCGCCGTGGAACATGCCCCTGGTGGACATGGCCTGCGTCAACTGCGGTCAGTGCATCGCCGCCTGCCCCACGGGCGCGCTGCATGAAAAGGACTCCACTAAGGAGGTCTGGGATCTGCTGGCTGACCCCAAGAAGCATGTAGTGGTGCAGCCCGCCCCCGCCGTCCGCGCGGCGCTGGGCGAGGAGTTTGGCCTGCCCATGGGTACGCTGGTGACGGGCAAAATGGCGGCAGCCCTGCGCCGTCTGGGCTTTGACCGTGTGTTCGACACCGACTGGGCCGCCGACCTGACCATCATGGAGGAAGCCACTGAGCTGCTGGATCGCCTGAACAACGGCGGCGTGCTGCCCATGATCACCTCCTGCTCCCCCGGATGGATCAAGTTCTGTGAGCATTACTACAGCGACTTCATCCCGAACCTGAGCAGTTGCAAGTCTCCGCACGAGATGGAAGGCGCGATGATCAAGAGCTACTACGCCGAAAAGATGGGCATTGACCCCAAGGACATTACGGTGGTCTCCGTGATGCCCTGCACGGCGAAAAAGTTTGAGGCCAAGCGCCCTGAGCTTTCTCACGACGGCATAGCGGACGTGGATGTGGTCATCACCACCCGCGAGCTGGCCCGGATGATCAAGGAAGCGGGCATCGACTTCCCGAACCTGCCGGATGAGGATTTTGATCCGCTGCTGGGCGAAAGCACAGGCGCGGGCGTAATCTTCGGCGCGACGGGCGGCGTAATGGAAGCAGCCCTGCGCACGGCCTACCACATGATCACCGGGAAGGAACTGGAGCAGGTCGATCTAACCGCGGTGCGCGGTGTGGCAGGCGTAAAGGAAGCCTCTGTGCAGGTGGGTGATGTGACGGTGAACGTTGCCGTGGTGAACGGCACCGCCAACGCCGCCAAGGTGCTGGAGCAGGTACGTTCCGGCGAAAAGCAGTATCACTTTATTGAGGTCATGGGCTGTCCCGGCGGCTGCGTGACGGGCGGCGGTCAGCCCATCGTCTCCGCGCAGAAGCGCATGGAGTGCGATCCCCGTGCGGTGCGCGCCGCGGCGCTGTATCGTGAGGATGCTGGCAAACCCATTCGCCGCAGCCACGAGAACGCCGAGATCAAGGCCCTGTATGCCGACTTCCTGGGCAAGCCCAACAGCCACAAGGCTCACGAGCTGCTCCACACAACGTACACGGCAAGAGCAAAGTATAGCAAGTAAAAAACGTATCGCTTATGCAGGGGAGGCGCTTTCCCATCGGAAGCGCCTCCCTTGTTTTCACTTTCGAAGCCCCTACTCGCCGCAAATATAAAAACAGGAGACGCTTCTTCCCCTGCCCGGTTTGCAACGACCGTTTTGTTTAGGCATGGGCATCTGCGTCTTCTGTTTTGTTTTCCGTGCTTAGATTTCCTTGTCCGCCGTCATGGCTTTGACAAGCGCATCATAAATTTCCTGATCGATGCGGCCTTCCGTCAGCCATTGGCGCAGCGTCTGGTTCTCCTCCAGGCTTTCCGCCAGGCTGTCATACTGCTCCTGCGTCAGCGTTCCCTCCGTCAGCAGCTGCTGCAATGTTTCTGCATCCACCACAAGCAGGTCGCCGTTCATCTTTCCATTGACCAGGCCGTTGCGCAGGCCCTGCTTCAGGCCGCCCGTCGTGCCGCTTTGCAGGCCATTCTTCAGGCCGTCCTTCGTGCCATTTGTCGCACCGCCGGGCAGACCATTTTTCAGGCCATCCTTCGCCCCGGCAGGTGCGCCGTTCTTCATGCCGTCCTTCAAGCCGCCCGTCGCGCCATTGCGCAGGCCCTGCGACAGCCCGTTTTGCAGGCCGTTTTTGAGTCCCTGCTTCATGCCCGCAGCGGAAGCCGTGCCGACACTTCCCAGCAGCAGGCACAGCGCCAGCCCCAGCGTCATGATGCGCTTCATCGTTTTCATTTTTTGTTCCTCCTGTATCTTTTTGTTTCCCGTTTCCCGGGAACAGCTTGAAGTATACACGCGGAACCTTAAAGAAAGTTTGAAGTTTCGTTTTTATTTTTCCGTTCCGTCCGGCAGCGAAACGCTGAAGGCTGTGCCATCGTTCACATCGCTTTTCAGCGTAATCTGCGTATGATGCAGCGCCGCAATCTGCTGCGCAATCGCCAGTCCCAGACCGCTTCCGCCGTTTTCCCGGCTGCGCGACGTATCCGCACGATAGAATCGGTCAAAAACATGGGCCTGCTCTTTGGGTGAAATGTAGCTTCCCGTATTATGGACGCAGACCTGCCAGTGCCGTCCCTGCCGAAAAAGCGACACCGTGATAACGCTGCCCGCCGCGGCGTATTGCATTGCATTGGTCAGCAGGATGGACACAAGCTGGCGCAGCAGCGATTCATTCCCCCAGCAAAAGGCATTTTCTGCAATGGAGGTTTCCAGCCGCTTGCCCGCCTCGAAAAGCAGGCTTTCCATGGACAGCGACGTTTCCAGCAGCAGCTTTTCCAAATCGATTTTTGTAAATTCCTGCTGCATCCTTCCTGCGTCCATCCGCGCAAGCGTCAGCAGGTTTTTAACCATTTCATTGGTATGCGTTACTTCCTCATGAATGGCCTGAACGCAGGCGTCGTCCCCCAGCTGCTTCTGCAAAAGCTGTGCGTTTGCAGAGATTACGGCAAGCGGCGTTTTCAATTCATGGCTCGCATCCCAGACAAATTGCTGCTGCTTTGTAAAGGCTTCCTGCACCGGCGCAAGCGCATGACGAATCAGCAGCAGCGCCCCCAGCGACAATGCCAGCCAAGCACCCGCACCCGCCAGCACCGTAATGCGCAGCAGCTCCCGCATTGCTTCCAATTCATTGCTGATGTCCAGGGCAATGATCAGCGTGCCGTAATCGCGCGGCGCCTGCTGATAGGCCTGCGTGCCCATGCGTCCGCGCTCCTGTCCCCGTTCCTGAACCTCCTGCACCAACGTCTGCACCAATGCGTCATCATAAAGGCCCTCGCTGTTGCTTTTCCATTCGTGCAGCTCGCCCTCCTTGTTTAAGCGAATGGTGCAGTAGCTTGTAATTTTCGCCATGGACGCGGCGCGAACCGTCGGCAGACCCGCTGCCGTTCGTTCCTGGGCCGGGGTGACGGTTTCCGTTTCTCCGTCCGCCTGGCGAATCATAGAGCCTTGTCCGCCGCCCGTCACCAGCATTTCCAGCGAGGAACATATCTGCGCACGAACCGTCAGCGCATTCACCAGATTGATTGCGCCCACCATTAGGGCCAACATGACCGTCAGCGTCAGCAGCGCCGTACACGTCAGCTTCCGTCTAAACTGCCGTATCATGGTTTTTCCTCCAGCATATAGCCCAGGCCGCGCATGGCCCGCAGCTCCACCTTGGCCCCCAGAAATGCCAGTTTTTTGCGCAGGAAGGACAGATACACGGCCAAATTGTTATATTCCGCCTCGTCATTAAAGCCCCACACACGTTCCACCAGCCGCTCCCGCGGCAATACCTGTCTGGGGTTTCGCAGAAAAATCTCCATCAGCTGATATTCCCGTGCAGGCAGCCGGATGGATTTCCCCGTTTCGGCACAGTGCAGCGCCGCATCCTCCCTGTGCAAGGAAATATTGCCGAAGGCCAGCTCCTGCACAACGGTCGTTTCCTTCCGCCTGGTCAGCGCATGCAGGCACGCCAGCAATTCCCGCTCTTCAAAGGGCTTTGGCAGATAGTAATCCGCGCCTGTTTCCAGGCCGTGCACACGATCCTCCAAGCCGCCGCGTGCCGTCAGCATCAGCACAGGTGTTTTAACGCCTGCCTGTCGCAGCGCTGCCAGCACCTGAAAGCCGTCCTTGCCCGGCAGCATAACATCCAGCACCAGCGCGTCATAAATGCCTGTCAGCGCCGCGTCCTGACCATCCGTGCCATTGAAAGCCGTATCCACTGCAAAGTTGTCTGCCTGTAACAGCTTCACCAGCGCTGCCGAAAGGCGCACATCATCCTCCACCAGTAAAATCCGCATGGCTCCCGTACTCCCCGCTTTACGCCTTTTCCCTTGCATTTGCCAGCATCAGCCGCAGGCGGTTCTCCTGATTCACGCGGCTTGCGCCGGGGTCATAGTCAATGGCGACGATGTTCACATCCGGGTTACGCTCCTTGATAGGCTTCATCATGCCCTTGCCGCAAATGTGGTTCGGCAGGCAGCCGAAGGGCTGGGCGCAGACAATGTTCCTGCATCCGGAATGCGCCAGCTCCAGCATTTCCGCCGTCAGCAGCCAGCCCTCGCCCATCTTCACGCCCTCGCTGATGTAGCCCTCCGCCATGTGGATAACCTCCGGGAAGGGCGTCCACGCCGCAAAGCGCCCATCGGCGCGAAGCAATTGACTGATTTCCTCCCGGCGGCGGTTCAAAAAGCTGAACGCCAGCCGCACCCATGGGTACAGCGCCCGCTTCTTGCCATACAGGCGGGTATCCAGCACATTGTTCCACACGCAGTAAAGCAGGAAATCCGTCAGCCCCGGCACCACAACCTCCGCGCCCTCGGACACCAGAAATTTTTCCAGCCCGTTGTTCGCCAGCGGCGAATACTTCACGAAGATTTCGCCTACAATGCCCACCTTCACCGCGTCCCGCTTCGTTTGCGGAATGGCTGCAAAGTCATGAATGATGCGCTGATAATTCTGCATGATTTCCCGATGGCGAATTTTCCCGCCTGCGCCCAGCTCCCTGGCAAGGCGTTCCGTCCAGTCCGCCGCCAGCTTTTCCGCATCCCCGGGATGATTTTCATAAGGCTCCACCTGATGTTTCAGCGCCATCAGCAAATCGCCGTACAGCACCGCGTAAAGCAAACCGTGCAGAATCGGCAGCGTCAGCTTGAAGCCGGGATGCTTTTCCAGCCCCGCAAAGCTGAAGGAGATCACCGGTACCTGCGCCATGCCGCCCCGCTCCAATGCCTTGCGGATCAGGGAAATATAGTTGGACGCACGGCACCCGCCCCCCGTCTGGAACATGATGACTGCCGTCTTGTTCGGGTCGTACTTCCCGGATTCCAGCGCGTGTATGAACTGTCCCACCACCAGAATCGCCGGGTAGCATGCGTCATTGTGGGTATATTTCAGCCCCGCTTCCGCGATCTCCGGGCCGTCGTCCTCCACCAGCTCCATATGATAGCCATAGGTGCGGAACACACTAATAATCAGCTTGAAATGGTTGGGCAGCATGTTCGGCACCAGAATGGTGTGGGTCTGCTTCATCGCCTCGGTAAAGGGTACATAGCGCTTATCCTGCATGGGTTGCCTCCTTTTCCTCCAGCGCGCCCAGCAGACTGCGCAAGCGGATGCGCACCGCGCCCAGGTTGGTGATCTCGTCGATCTTGATCTGCGTATAGAACCGTCCCGCATTCTCCAAAATGCGCCGCGCCTCATCCGTAGTAATTGCGTCAATACCACAGCCGAAGGACACCAGCTGCACCAGCTCGCAGCCGGGATGATCTGCGGCAAAGCGTGCCGCGCGATACAGCCGGGTGTGGAACGTCCACTGATCCAGCACGCGTACCTTTTCCTGCGGGGCCAGGTGACAAATGCTATCCTCGCTGACCACAACAAAGCCCAGAGATACCGCCAATCGGTCAATACCATGGCAAATTTCCGGGTCAATGTGGTAAGGCCGCCCCGCCAGAATCATCACACGCTTGCCATGCGCCTTCGCCCAATCCAGCGCCCGCTCCCCCTCCAGCGCCAGCGCCTGCTTATAGGCTTCATAAGCGGCAAAGCCTGCCTTTGCAGCGCGGAACACCTCATGACGGGTAATGCTTCCATCCAGCGCATGCAGGCAAGGGTACAGCGTCCTTGCCAGCGGGCCGGGGCCATCCAGGCTCAGGTAGGGATTCAGAAACTCCGCCCTGCGCAGCTCCTCCATGTTGCCCTTGAGCGTCTCGCCATAATAGGCCACAATGGGGCAGTTGAAATGATTATTGCCCGCATGCTCGTTGACGTTCATGGTCAGCGCCGGGTAGAAAATACGCTTCACGCCTGCATCCAGCAGCTCCGCCACATGTCCGTGCATCAGCTTTGCCGGGTAGCACACCGTATCTGAGGGAATGCTGAACTGCCCCCGCTCATAGGTCTGCCGGTTGGAGAGCTTCGAAAAGCGCACGGTGAACCCCAGCGCTGTCAGCAGGCCATGCCACAGGGGCGCTAGCTCATAGGTGGAAAGTGCCAGCGGCAGACCGACGTCGCCGCGCTTTCCCTCCACCGGCGTGAGCTTTGCCAGATAATCCCGCTTCCAGGCATATACATTAGGAAGCTCCTCCGCCGCTTTCACACCCAGCGCCCGCTGGCACTGGTTACCGGAGATATATCGTTCACCATCGCCAAAGCGGTTGATGGTCAGGTGGCAGTGATTCGCGCAGCCCTTGCAGATGGCGGGTGTTGCCGTATGGGTGAATTGATCCAGCGCTTCTGGGGACAAAAGACCGCCGCCGGGGCGCTTCATGGCATACAGCGCCGCACCATAGGCGCCCATCAGTCCCGGCTCCGAGGGCCGAAGCACCTGCGCGCCCGTTTCCATTTCAAAGGCCCGCAACACTGCGTCATTGGCAAAGGTACCGCCCTGCACCACCACGCAGTGGCCCAGCTCATCGGCAGAATGAACACGAATGACCTTATACAGCGCATTTTTGACCACACTGATGGACAGTCCTGCGGAAATATCCGCCACGGACGCGCCGTCCTTCTGCGCCTGCTTTACTGAGGAGTTCATAAACACCGTGCAGCGAGACCCCAAGTCTACAGGGGCCTTAGCCTTCAGGCCCTCCCGGGCGAACTCCGCCGGGGTATAGCCCATGGAACGTGCAAAGCTTTCCAAGAATGAGCCGCAGCCCGAGGAGCAGGCCTCATTCAGCAAAATGCCGTCGATCAGGCCGTCCTTAATATGGAAGCACTTGATGTCCTGCCCGCCGATGTCCAGAATAAAGTCCACCTCCGGACGGAAATACCGTGCGGCGGTATAGTGGGCGATAGTCTCCACCACGCCGCTGTCCACATGAAAGGCATGGCGAATCAACTCCTCGCCATAGCCCGTGGCGGCGCTGCCCACGATCTGCACCCGCTCCCCGCACAAGGCGTAGAGCTGGCGAAGCTGCTCCCGCACCAAGGACACCGGATCGCCCCGGTTGGCGCTGTAATAGCTGTACAGAATGGACTTATCCTCGCCGATGAGCGTCAGCTTGGTGGTGGTACTGCCGCAGTCGATGCCCAGCCACGCCTTGCCCTGATAGGCTGCAAGCTCCTGCCGGGCCACCGCCGCCCTGGCGTGACGCGCCCGGAAAGCTTCATATTCCGTTTCGGATGCAAACAACGGTGCAAGTCTTGCCCGCGTCACCGCCAGCTTGTCCTCTGCACCTGTCATGCGCGCCATCAGTTCTGCATAGGTCACAGGCTTAGCGCTCTCCGCCGCATAGATCGATGCACCGATGGCAACGGCAAAACGCCCATAGTCCGGGAACACTGCGTTTTTCTCCGTCAGCCGCAGCGTCTCCACAAAGCGTTTGCGCAGGCCCTTGCAGTAATGCAGCGGCCCGCCCAGGAAAAGCACCTTACCGCGGATGGTTCGTCCCTGGATCAGTCCCGTAATGGTCTGATTGACCACGGCCTGATAAATGCTTGACGCCACGTCCGCCTTGCGCGCGCCCTGATTCAGCAGGGGCTGAATGTCGCTTTTAGCAAACACGCCGCACCGGGAGGCGATGGGATACAGCTGCTCTGCCGTCAGGCTGGCTGCGTCCATTTCATCCACAGTCATGTCCAGCAGGGAGGCCATTTGATCGATAAATGCGCCCGTGCCGCCTGCGCAGGTACCGTTCATGCGTTCATCCACGCCGCCCGCAAAGAAGATCACCTTTGCGTCCTCGCCGCCCAGCTCGATCACCATGCCGGTATCCGGGGCCATTCTGCGCACCGCCTCTGCGGTGGCGTAGACCTCCTGCACAAATGGAATTTCCGCCGCCTGTGCCAGGCCCATGCCTGCCGACCCGGAGATTGCCACGGTAAAGGGCTGCTCCTCCAACTGCGGTGCAAGCTCCCGCAGCATGTTCAGCGTTGCCTGCCACACCTGAGAACGGTGCCGCTCATAGCGCTGTGCCAGGATCATTTCGCCCTCTGTCAGCACCAGCTTGGTGGTGGTGGAGCCAATATCTATGCCCAAGGATCGCAATGTCATCGTTCGTATCACCCAATTATTCGTACTGTTTTATCTATATTTATGCCGTGCAGATGAACACAGCGTAAACTTTGCGGCGTGGTTTCCAAAAACATGCCGCACATATCATCTTAACGCATTTCGCCTGTGCAGGCAAGCCCCTTATGCGTAAAATCTTTGCCCAAATAATACCGTATGCGGCGTGCGAAGTTTTGGGGAATACTGCTTTCCGGGACGTTCCGTGCTTTATGGACAGGCAGGCTGACAGGCCGCGTCCGCGCCGTGTGCGCAGACAGCCATTGTTCCCTCCGCACGACGCGGCAGCGGCTGAACTGCGGTTCCCCTGCCGCACCGTCCTTTCTTATGAATGCAACATGATAAGGATTGCCATTTTGTTTTCCCCTGCTCTCAGGGGTAACTTTTCTTTATCTAGGAAAGATTGCCATTAAAATAGAAGGTCTTTGCCATAAGCCTTAGCCACACGCCAGTACAAGACTTTACTTGCCTTCTTCCGCAGAAGGAGAGGGATCGCCTGCCGTCAGGCAGGTGGTGGAAGATAAACTCACCTGCTGGAGCATCAAAGCATTTATATAGTCCCAGCCACATCCCCAGTCTCAGCGGCACACCCCCGCGCCGGGCTTCCAGCTAGAGAGTATTTCGTCCGTCTGCGGACGGACGACCCACTTTGCACGCGGGCAAAGTGGGCAAAACCGCCCGGGGGCCAGCCAAATTTTCCATGCAGCTAAGGCTGGCCCCCGGACCCCATGGTTGCCTCCAGCCATCACGCGGATCGGAGCCTTCCCAGGGGGACACAACCCGAGCCTCCTTCGGTTCCGCTCCATGGCATTCCGTCGGCTGACCGTATACAGCCGTCGGAACGCCTTGTCGCTTAGGCTAGGCGTAAGCAACAAAAGTTACCTGCACTAAAAGCCGTACCCGCACCCAAAAGCCTCCCCTGAAAGGGGAGGTGCCCCGAAGGGGCGGAGAGGTTCCGTCTCCCCTTCCACAAAGCCATCAAAAATGTTTAATATGGTCAAAATTCAAAAGAAAAACACAAGAAACTCATTTTTTCGGAAGGAAGAGTCAAATAATTCCGTCGTTTCGGTTCAGAAATTATGCTATGCTAAGGTCATAAAAAAAAAAACAAGGAG
>CAKTYE010000082.1 GCA_934631985.1 uncultured Clostridia bacterium
CCTATGGCGTGACATGGGAAGAGATGGGAATTTCTTCTTGTGAAGAACTAGAAGAGAATGTTTCACTTGAAATGCTCCCGGACGAATTAGAGGACAACTACTTTGAGTAAAGGTTAAAGTTTTTCAAAACGCTGGAGAAGGCTAGCATGATAAGCGCAGGAACTGCGCGCTGCTGCGAAAGGACACTTTCGCATTTTGCAGGGATTGGGATGTGCCCAACAAGCAGTTTTTGCAATGTGGCTAGCCACTTGCCCTGCTTGCCGAAGTTATACCATGAAAATTGCTATACCGAAATTTTTATAAGAACTCATATACTTCAGTGAAGCTTGCATTGAAACACGGTATGTTGGTAAAGAAGCACGGTACTGGTAAGAAGCTTTTTCCGGATCATACATAACAGAAGTCATATGAGCATGCAGCTCATGGGGATACCGTTGATAAGATGGGTGATACCAGAACTGGCAGCTTTTTACTATCTATAAGTGTCAATTTATTGGTACTCATATCAACGGAATAGATTTGTATAGTCCAGTGGAGCGTTTCGGTTTTTTCAAGCGGAGAAGGTAGGCAGCAACCACTATAAAGGATTGCTTTATCTGATTGAATGCTGTGATCTAGAAAATATTGACCGTAACTGTCAAATTCCTCCAAATATACGTATACGCTTCGCACTTCACGGCCCGTGGCTTGTGCTAATGCCAAAAAAGAACGATCATCCGCTTGCTCCGAAACAAAAATTTCTCCGCAAGCTGGTCGCTCTAAAGTCGCAGCACCAGGAAGAATAAGTACTTGATCGCTGCTCGCAGACGCACAGGTTAATACCCAATCCCCGTCACAGACTAACTGCGTAAAAGAAATTTTAATATCATCCATCTCAACAGTGGATGGTGTGAACTCTGTCTGCGAATGTTCCAATGCTAGAGGCTGGATGGGTAGCTGGTAGAGTTCGATGTAGGGTGTTAAATAGTCAGTGTATGTGCCAGATTCTATTTCTGAATCACAGCATAGCGCATGAATTGGGAAGTAAGCGTCAAAACTAACGTCGACTTGCAGTGAGCCCGGCGGTATGAAACAATACTCCCATATAGTAGCGGATAGTATATACGAGTCGTGTGTACTATCCGAGATACGGGAGGATTTTCATGGGCAGAGAATTACAAACTCTCAACGGGCAGAATAAACTGGCTCTGTGGGCTGAGCGGATCTCGGAATGCAGGAACAGCGGTCAGAATGTCAAAACCTGGTGCAAGGAGAATGGGGGTTGCGAACAGACCTACTACAAATGGCAGCGCAGGCTGTTTGAGATCGCTCAGGCACAGCAGAAAGTTTCGTTTGCAGAAGTGACACCGGTGCAGCCAGTCCGTTCCGGCAGTGTGGCTGTGACTGTCCGCATTTTCGGAGCTGAGGCGGATATTCATTCCGGTGCGGACGCGGCTACCGTGGAAACGATGCTGCGGATTCTGAAATCATGCTGAGTGACTTCACCGGGGCAGATCGGGTATACATTGCCTGCGGCTACACCGACCTGCGGCGGGGCATTGACGGGCTGGCTGCCATAGTTCAGCAGCAATTCAATCTGGATCCATTCACCAACACGCTGTTCCTGTTCTGTGGCAGGCGGCGGAATCGTATCAAGGCACTATACTGGGAGGGCAATGGATTTGTGCTGCTTTACAAACGGCTGGAGTCCGGCAGCTTTCAATGGCCCCGAAAAGAAAGTGAAGCCAGCGTGCTCACTCCCCAACAGTACCGCTGGCTCATGGAAGGGCTGAGTGTGGATCAGCCAAAGGCACTGAGGCCGGTAAAAGGACTGGAAATAGTATGAGAAACATCATATTTCACTGTATTTTCCAGGGGAAATATGGTATAATGCGTACATGAAAAGTACGAATGATTTAAAGACAAGCAACCCGGAAATGGTGACCATTTCCCGGACGGAATATGAGGAAAAGAACGCTCGACTGGCATTTCAGGACGAGCGTATTTCTCGTCTGGAAAGCCAGATAGAGCTGCTGACGGAAGCGCTGCGCCTTGCCCGGCACAAGCGGTTTGGCGCGTCCTCGGAAAAGACGGACGAATCGGGCATGGAGCAGCTGAGTTTTCTGTTCAACGAAGCCGAGGTGTTCTCCGCTGCGGAAAAAGAGGAGCCGGAAGTTACCAATGTAGCAGGCCACAAGCGGCACAAGAAGCATACCTACACATTGGATACCATCCCGGAGGGAATCCCCACCAAGCAAGTGGAGCATCGTCTGAAGGATGAGGCTCTGGTCTGTCCTCAATGCGGCGATACCATGACGGAGATTGGCAAGGAAGTCGTAAAGACGCTGGAGATCGTCCCTGCCCAGTATATCGTCCGGGAGGATATTTACTACACCTACGCCTGTAAAAGCTGCGGAGAAAATGCTGACGCGGGTTGTGAGGCTCCTGTTGTGAAAGCACCCCGGGAGAAGAACATCATCCCCGGCAGTTTCGCCACCCCGGAAGCCATCGCGCACATCATGACCCAGAAATTCGTCATGGGCTCACCCTTGTATCGGCAGGAGCGGGAGATGAATCGTCAGGGCATCCAGCTGAGCCGGCAGACCATGTCCAACTGGATTCTGAGAGCCACGGAGGATTATCTGGCTCCCGTGTATCACCGCCTGCATGAGGAGCTGCTCCGAAGAGAAGTCCTCCATGCAGATGAAACGACCCTGCAGGTTCTCCACGAGCCGGGAAAGGCGCCGCAGAGCGGCAGCTACATGTGGCTGTATCGTACCAGCGGAGATACGGACAAGCCCATTGTCCTGTATGAGTACCAGCCGGGACGGGGCGGAAAGCATCCAAAGGAGTTTCTGACAGGCTTCCATGGCTATCTCCATACGGACGGATACGCCGGATACCACAGCCTTCCGGAAGGGATAACGTTAGTAGGATGCTGGGCACATCTGCGCCGAAAGTTTGATGAAGCGGTAAAGTCCCTACCCAAGGGGAAAGCCAAGGGCAGTGCCGCGTCTCAGGGACTCGCCTACTGCAATCTTCTGTTTGAGATTGAGCAGGGATTGGCAGAGAAAACAGCGGAAGAAAGGCATAACGAGCGGCTGAAGCAGTCAAAACCTGTTTTAGACGCTATGTCGGCATGGGCAAATTCCAGAATGGCGGCACCCAAGTCTGCTCTGGGAAAGGCGTTTACTTATCTGAAAGAGCAGTGGCTCTACCTGACGAATTATCTCAAGGATGGCAGGCTGGAACTGAGCAATAATCGGGCAGAGAGAAGTATCAAGCCTTTTGTCATCGACCGGAAGAATTTCCTGCTTGCCAATACGCCCAAAGGAGCAAAAGGAAGCGCCATGATGTTCAGTCTGATACAGACCGCCATTGAGAATGGGCTGGATCCGTACCGGTACTTGACATGGCTGCTGAAAAACGCAAACAACGCGGATTTGACTCAGGCTGAGGAAGTACAAAAACTGCTGCCCTGGAACGTGTTGGAAGAATGCAGAGCAAAGTAGATTCAGGCACTTTCAAAATACACGAAGGAGCAGAATATGAAACTGGAACAATCTGATGCAGAGCTTTTTTACCAGTTATGGTTTCCGCTGTTAGATTTTGTGAACAGGAAGCACCATGTGTGTCCCGAAACAGAGACGATAGGCCAGAGAAAGGGCATTGACGCACGTAACGCCAAGAAAACACTGGGATGCCTCTTGCTATATGCTGCTAGATTTGACGCTTACGGAATATGAGCCTGAAAAGGTGATCGGTTTTCTTTCCGGCGTGAAACACGTTTTGGAAGCCACTGAATACCCCAAAGCCCCCTCGTTTCTGTGTAACTACTGCGAATATGCCGACTATTGCAAGAAAGGACTTGATTACATGTCGTTACCGTCTACCGCCCGCCGTGATTTGAGTGCCGTTACCAAGCGCGTGATTTGGTTGTAGCTCACGCAAGCATCTAGGCGACTCTATATCATTGATCTTCCATCTCCCGCATCTGTAACATACGCAGGAATTGCCTGGCAAATAATTCGGGTGATAAGCTGCCGTCAAGAAATTGTTCTATCTGAGTAACAACCTCTTTTTCTTGGATCACACCCCACGACACTACTTTCGCCTGGGACATCAGTATCTGCCATGTATGCAGGCTTTCCAGGTCAACAATATAACGTGTAGCGTCGATTTTCTTCAATTCAGTTTGTAGTTCTGTGAGCTGAATCTCCAGGTCTCGCTGGACGGCTTTCTCCTGAGTCGCTGTGATCTGAGCCTGACAGGTGCTGATCCGTTCCAAACAACTTTCACGGTTCTCTGCGTAGTAGAGCCGTTCCAGGAGGTTGCTTGCATCCACGTACAATTCGTTTTCGCTTTCTGGGCTCAGGTTGGCCTGATAAGCTTCCAGATAAGCCAATGCTTCCTCGGGATGCTGGCTGTATGGATTGATAAACAGGAACGACACATGGATGCCTAAACGTCCCTCCGTACCATGATACAAGGGCAGGGGCAGATACTGGCAGTTGCTTTCGCTCTGTGCAAAATACAAAGGCGTTTGGCTGCTCAACACAAAGGCAGGAGAAGGTCCAGCGATTCGCTTACAGGCTTCCATACGTTGGATTGCATCTCTGGTCAATGTCAAAAGGCGTGTCAGCTGTTCCAGCTCTATTTCGGCAAAGTCGTCAGCCTGGAGTAGCAGCTGGTACAGGGTTTGCTCCACCATATACCGGGCATCCATGCCTTGAAGGAGCACACCGGCGTCCGCTAACTCGTCAGGCCAGGCTGCTGCCTGGACCAGATAATCCTCGTAGGTTTCAGGTAGCGCATAGCCTAGCTCTTTCGCCCGGGCCAAGGTTTCCAGATCCACCACGAGATTATATCTGGAAGGTTTGGCATATACGGGCAGTGCCAAAAGCTCGCCTTTTTGCTCTACTAAGTCGCGCACCGGCAAATGCATCCGTGCCACAGAAGCACGCAGCCCTTCGGTAGAAAGCGGGTATGCGTATCGCTTCGCAAAAATCTGCGTAGCATCCAGGAATGCACCATCGATAAAATAGATGTCCACCGTGTTATCCTGCTGGATGAGAACTTGAGCCAGCTGCTCCTGCCAGAAAAAATAAGTTTCCCGGACCTCGCATTGTAGTCCAGCCGCTTTTTGTGCCTTTTGATGCGTGGCCGGATCAGCCACACCGGAAAGCACTACTTTTTCTATTACTTGTACTGAAGGTTCTGTATTGGCACGTACTAGTTGGCCTTGATTTAGCAGAAAATATTCGCCATTCGCTACCACTGCATACAAGCTTTCCTGTTGCCAGGTTGCGAAACTGCTTGCGGGTGTTACTTGCCCTTGCACATCCACGCGATACACCTGGTTGCTATCCCGGAACCATACCTCCCTCTCCTGAGACGCAAGACCGGAAAACGAAGAATGAGGTGTTTGTCCCATCTCTTGGAGCTTTCCCGCTTCCGTCAGCAAACCATATTCGCAATGTCCTTCGGAGGCATGGCAAAGGTATGCCACACCTCCGGCTCCAGGCACATACGAGGCAATTTCCTTGATCTCTTGCGCAAGTAAGTCAGCAGTAAGCGTTCCTGAGCCGCGGCAGATCACCAGCAGACGGGGAAGATTGACCGAAAAGTCAAATACCAGCAGATACAGTGACGCATCCGATACGGCAAAATCCAGCATCTGCAAATCAACTAAATTTATTCCCTCCAAATGTACATCTTTCTGCCAGCCCGCTTTCCGCTCCCAAGTGTAAGCCGTGGCATCTGAAAGGGATATTCCCACCAACTGGTCACCCAAAGCAGTTAAGAAGAGATCCGGCTGAGGCACGACTTGCACAGGATATGCCTGGTTCTCCGCAGGCAATAGACGGTAGAGCATATTGCCTGCAATACCATAGAGGTCGCCGTCCAAGGCAGCGACGCTTCCTTCTTTCAGGCAGATCTCCGTCATTGAGATGTAGTTGTTTTCAGCCTGACTTCCTGCGGCTGCCATGAGCAGGATTACTATCCAAGCCAGCGTTTGCATACATTTGCGTTTCACAATTAACCTCACTTCATGCATTGGTTTAACAGCTGCATCAGACTGGCATAGGTATCTTCCCCATAGCCCTGATCCATTGCTTTTGACAAGGTGGAAAGCATTCCCGGAAAAAGTGTGAGCCAATCGTAGGATTGTGATTGATAGGCATGTTCCCGCTGAAAAACAAAGTTTGCAAAACCCTCCTGCGAAAACAGTACGCTATCAGTAAGACTATAGTTGGGCAGATCCTCCGCACTATAGGTTTTTTTTAGTTCGCCTTCATAGGATACGAGATAACGTGGAGGCTCCTTTGTGAAGATGCTTTCATTAGAGCTATAATAGATTTGAGCTTCCTCTCCAGTCAAAATTTGAAGGCACGTTATAGCTGCCGAAGAAAGCTTCTGCCCTTTTGGCGCGCATAAAAAGGTCCCATAGCAGATGTACCTTGGTGCAGATATATCCAAACAGGGCGGAAAAACATAGCTGCTGTCCCACTCATCGGTAATTTGTAAATAAGCACCCGGAGAGACAGGCATGCACAGGAGCTGCACGTTTTCTTGACCTGGAGGACACAAGGTACCGGCACAGTAAGTCGCTGAGAAGACTTGGAAAGCCTCGTTTATTCGTTCGGGGGTAATCTCCTCAAGAAAATACAGGGAAAACAATTCCTCCATGGGATCAGGCAGAAAGTTGTTTAACACGCCGGAGATATGATTGCTTCCGGAAATCAGAAATACGCCCCGCACGCCATCACCGCTCATGAGGGTATTTAGCTCCAGAAAGTCCGTCCAGCTCCAAGGCATTTGCGGCTGCTGAATTTCCAACTGGTCTGCTAACGTTTCATTCCACATCCATGCTTTCTGTCGGAGAGTACGCGGCATAACTTGCAAGCATCCTTGCCGCTCGCACAAGCTTCGCAGATTCATCCATCCGTTTTCCCAGAAATCCTTATCCAGATAAGCGTATAGATCCACTAAGAGTTCATGTTGCTCAGCATAGGCCAACCCTATGTTATCCAGGAGCAGCAGATCCAAGTCACTATCCTGAAGTTCTTCTGTATTGGTCACATCCACTACACGATAGGTTACACTTCCTTCGGGGAAATGCTGTAGGTACAGATATTCCAACACGGGGTCGCTAGCTTTGCTCCAGTCGGGTACACCGATCACTAGATCATACTTTTCTGCAAAAGCCGAAGAGCAGGCTAGACACAGTACAGCAAACAGTATCACGATTAAATGTATCTTTTCTTTCATATAGTTTCCTTTCCTAATAAAATGCGCATGGTGGGTCAATCAACTGCAGAAGAACTCACCATGCGCATTTCTCTAACTTTATCTAGAGTGAGTGCGCGACACTGTTTGATTTGTAAAGGTATATGAACTGTACGCGTCGCCATAACTATAGTCATTAGGATTTTGAGAAGAATTTTGTTTGGATGCACGCAAATGGTAATTTACAGTTACATTAAAGCCTGAAAAGGTAGCGGTAATGGATGTACCATCGTTACTTGGTGCAAATACAGGACTGGGGCTTGTTGCACTAGGTGTCCCAGAAGCAGCTTTTCCAGGCGCTACACGCATACCTTTATAGATTCCGCCTGAAAAACCATTGGGACCTGAAGTAATTGTATAGTTGAAAGTAACGGATGCTGCATGGATATACTCCGTTGATACTATTCCTGAAGACAAATCAGTAACTTCAACTGGACGAGTACAACGCCAAGTAGTAGAATATGCTGATGCAGCAGACGCATTTGCAAAACATAAAAGTCCAAGCGCAAAAACCAGTACAAACGACATGACCTTTTTCATAAATTTCTCGCCTCCATCAAATGCTTTAGCCCTCCATTTTGGCGCGCTATCATATAATAAATTCACCGACTTACACCAATGGAATCACCTTCTTCGTTGTTTCGACTTATTTATCCAAAATAAAATGCAGAGAAAGTTATATTAATTTAAACTTAAATTTGGATTTTGTCTTACCAAGGCAATGGCTTTCCATATTAGTTATGTAGATAAAGTGATTATTGGTTTTATCAATACTTTTTTAGTATATCTTTTCCATCTTAGCACTTGGATATTCAAGCCCACTCACGTTACCGGACGTTACTACTTTATAGGTTCCTCTTTCAACTGATATCGAACCACTGGCAGAGGCAGTAAGGCCGTCAGTTGCGCTCCCAGACCAGGAAGCTATATACTTCCAATTTGCACCCTCTTTCTTATAGAGCGTTACAGTTACAGTTACATCATAATCTCCAGATGGTTCAACTCTTCCCTTGCAAATTGCTTTGCCGTTGCTAAATGAGAGTTCCGCACTAACATGGTTCGTGTAAGAATATCGAGGCTGAATAATTAATGCATCCGCATTTGTGTTTTCTTGTAACATTTCCGCACAGCTACCAGTGCACATGACCAACGCTACCATCAAAAACACGGTGAATTTCCTCAAGTTGTTCAACATAATCCCTCCCTTTCAGTATCTATTAAGTAAGACCATAGGAGGAGCACTTTTGTTACACTTTTTCTTGAATTATCGTATTTTTGTTACGCTTTGTGAAATTTGCACAGTTTTCTCATCTCCAATTCCGCTGGTAGACACAATATAATAGTGTAAACCATCGGACCAGAATACGTGAATCGCATCCTCTTTCACTGCAAGGTACCCCTGGTGATCTTGAATCATCACAGCACGGACAGTCGCATCTTCGGTATCAATATTTGTTACCGTGGATGCATCGGATTCACTGAAGCTCATTTTTCTCGTCTTATCTGTTTCCCCGCGATAAACTACATAATTTCCATCTATCATCTGCTTCAGCTGTAATCCCTCCGGAATATATGCAGGATAACTGCTGCCTTGCCATTCCGCTGGAACATCAAAGGATGCTTCTTCGTCTTCTACCAGGCGAAGCTCTGTATATTCCGCCTCCATGTGCAACAGCAGTTTCATTACCTGCACCCGGACAGCCTGGCTCGTCGCTATAGCAACGCTTCCTGCCAGCGACACCAGGGCGATGATCACCGCCGCTACCTGTGCCATGCGCGGCAACATATGTACAAGGAACCGCCGGTTCCGCCGCCTTCGAGCGTAAGCTTGTATTTTCTTCAAATTTTCCTGATCCTGCCGGGCAAAAAACGCTTCCATTTCCGCATCTCCCCCGCGGGCTGCGTCTTCTTCAAGCTCATGCATATACCGGGCGGTATTCCGCTCCACCAGCATATCCCCCAGGAGATCGTACGCCTTGTCCTCCAAGCTTTCCTCCATAGGTTCCTTAACGTTCTCCCGGCTCATGTTGGCTCGCCTCCTTCTCTTTGACGTCTATTTCCTTGAGCCGCTGCTTGGCCCGCAGGAGTGCGGTTCGCACCGTGCCTTCCTTCATGTGCAGCGCTTTTGCCATTTCGGCGTAGCTCATTCGGTCCACATGACGCATATAGATCAATTCCCGGTCCCTGGTGTTCAGTCGTTCCAGCATTTCCAGCAGTTCCTCCGCGTAGAAATGGCTGAACACAGTCTCCTCAACATTTTCCTGGGTTGGTAAGGGCTCGCTCTGCACGTCATCCAGAGAAAACGCGTAATGATCCTTTTCCAACATCAGGCGCCGAATCCGCGTACGGCAAACGTTCTCAACTAACCTGACCAGATAAGCGGGCCTCTTGCTACACGGTACCCCACGGATTTGTTCGCAATACCGGCACAAACGCTCCACAGCTTCGCTCAGGACTTCCTCAATTGCTTGCTGATCGGGTTTGAAATAGTCGCTGGCAATCTTGTACATGAGCGCCCTGTATTGCAGGTACGTCTCGCTCAAAAATGCCCGGTCTTCATCGTCGCATACCAGTAAAATTGCAAGCGGCAGCACCGTTCCGTACAGCTCTGCGATTTGATGGGTACTCAAATCTCGTATCATCCTATCCCTCCTCCTGGAAAAAGCATCTTTTTTGAAATTTTGCAGTTCCTCTCTTGATTTATTATAGCCTTTTGCACAGTGGAAAGCAAACCCTGCCTTCTGGATAAGTCTCATACTTCAAACCACAACAGAAATTGAAAGAAATGGCACGCATGGTCAGCATAATGTGAACAGGAGGATTGACTTCCCGTTTGTCGTGAGAAGCTGCATCAGTGCACATCCCCTTAGACGCGAAATTTTTTTTGATTTTTGTCGAATCCTAAATATGAGTACCCTAATAGTGCTGGGGCTACAGTGTACTAGTGAGGCTACCT
>CAKTYE010000083.1 GCA_934631985.1 uncultured Clostridia bacterium
CCTCAAGTGTAATCCTTGCTCCGGAAGAATGCAAGAAAAACACGCAAGAACGATATGAAATTGTGAAATCCGAACCCGTGCAAAGCCCTGTGCGGCGGACATTTTCAGCGGACGAAACGGCCGGAGCTTCCAAAAATTTCGAGTCGGGGCCGTTATGACCACTTCGATACGTCTCCCTATGCAATTACTTCCCAGCCCTAAAGCCAGAAACCGTCTGCGCAGAAAAGCCCAACCTTTTCCTTGCAGACAACTATTAGTATACCATACCTGTCTCCGCCATGCAAGTATTTCCCTCAAAAACTTCCGCGTTCTCCTGCCGCAGGCTTTCAAACCTTGCAGCACACCCTGCACAACTCAGTTCTGGCTCGCATACCGTTCCAGAAAATGCCGGGTGCGCTCCTGCTTCGGATGCCCAATGACCTCCTCGGGCGGGCCATATTCCACAATGGTCCCGCCGTCCATGAACAGCACGTTGTCTGCCACCTGACGGGCAAACTGCATCTCATGCGTCACAATGACCATGGTCGTGTTCCGCTGGGCAAGGCCGCGGATCACGTTCAGCACCTCGCCGGTCAGCTCGGGGTCAAGGGCGGAGGTCGGCTCGTCAAAGCAGAGAATGTCCGGCTCCAGCGCCAGGGCGCGGGCAATGGCGACACGCTGCTGCTGACCGCCGGAAAGCTGGTGCGGGTAAGCGTTCAGCTTGGCGGAAAGGCCTACGCTGTCCAACAGTGCCTTGCCCCGCTCGTCGATCTCCCGATAGATTGCCGCCTTGTTCGCCTTGAAGTCCGGGCGTTCCTTGGCAAGCAGCTGCCCTGCCAGCGTTACATTTTGCAGCACCGTGTATTGTGGAAACAGGTTGAAGGACTGAAACACCAGCCCGAAGTGGAGCCGCTGCTGGCGCTTTTCCTGCTCCGTGCGGGTGCGCTTATCCTCTGCGTCAAAAATGACCTCATCCCCAACGCGAATCACGCCCTTGTCAGGCGTTTCCAGAAAGTTCAGGCAGCGCAGCAGCGTGGTTTTGCCGCTTCCCGAGGAGCCGATGATCGCCAGCGCTTCGCCCTTTTCCAGCGAAAAGCTGATGTCCCGCAGCACACTGGTGCCGCCAAAGCTCTTTTGAATGCCCTCCACCGACAAAACTGCCATATACCAAGCTCCTTCTCTCTGCGCTTTTCCTTACACGCGAAAATAATCCATCTTTTTTTCCAGCCAGCCAAACAGCAGCGTCAGTGCGCCGTTGAACAGCAGGAAGAACAGTCCCGTGGAGAACAGGGGCCAAATCAGCCCCTGCTTGGTGAAGCGCTCTGCGCACATCAGGATCTCCGCCACGGAGACCACGCGGGCCAGCGCCGTGTCCTTCACCAGGGTAATGACCTCGTTGCTCATGGGCGGGGTGACGCGCTTCACCACCTGCAGCAGCACCACCTTGAAAAAGACCTGACTGCGGGTCATGCCCAGCACCTGCCCGGCCTCGTACTGCCCCTTGGGAATGGAAGCGATGCCGCCGCGATAAATTTCAGAGAAATAGGCTGCATAGTTGATGACGAAGGCGATCAGCACCGCCGTCATGCGGGATTTCATCGGAATGCCCAGCAGCAGACCCGGTGCATACATCACCACAAAAAGCTGGAGCATCAGCGGTGTGCCGCGGATGACCCACACGAAGATGCGCGTAAAGTACCGCAGGGGCGCAAACTTCGTCATGGAACCGAAGGTGATGATAAGGCCCAGCGGCAGCGCCATCACCAGCGTCAGCACAAAAATTTCCAGATTCATCCAGAACCCGCCGAACAAAGACTCCAGCACAGTTGACATAACACACCTCGACCCATTTGATGAGGACACGCTGAGGGAGGCAGCTTCCATGTGCGAAGCGCCTCCCTCCAGCTTTTTCCGAAGACCTGCTTACTTGATCAGCTCGCTGGTCAGGCCGTACTTGGCGGCGATAGCATCCAGCGTACCGTCTGCGCGAAGCTCGGCAATCGCTGCGTCCACTGCCGCGCATACGTCGCTGCCCTTGCGGAAGGCAATGCCATATTCCTGCGCGCCAAAGTCATTGCTCATGTCCAGCGCCAGATCGGCGTAATCCGTGCCTTCGCCCACCATGCCGGCGGCGGCAACGCTGTCGATCAGGGCAATGTCCGCAGTGCCGGCCTTGACCTCCATCAGCGCCTTCGCCTGAGAATCCACCGCGATGTAGGTGCAGCCCGCGAAGTACGCCTTGGCGTCTACCGCCGCATCAGGATAAGTGACCGTTCCCAGAATGGAAGCCTCGCCCGTGGAGCCTGCCTCGGCGACCACGGTCAGGCCGTCCACATTCGCCAGAATGTCCGCCACCCGATCCGCCTTCATGACCATGGCCTGACGGTTCAGCAGATACGGGGCGGAGACCGCCATGTTTTCCTTGCGCTCATCCGTAATGGTCATGCCGTTCCAGATGCAGTCGATGTTCTTGGAGTTCAGCTCGATCTCCTTGGAATCCCAGTTGATCTCAATAAATTCGGCCTTTACGCCCAGCTTCTCGGCAACCGCCGTGGCCAGCTCGGTGTCAAAGCCCACCAGCGTCGTGCCATCATAATAATTCATGGGGGCGAACAGCGTAATGCCCATGGTCAGCGTTCCCTTGTCCTTGATATAGGCCAGGTCGCTGTCTTCAGCCAGAGCCAGGGCGGTGCAGGATGCCATCATCAGGGCGAGAACCAGAGCCAGCAGCTTTTTCATAACGGTTGTTCCTTTCTTCTTCGTCGGTGGGCCGACCATGCTTTATTTTTCTTTATCGCTTTACTATGGTGGAGCGATGGACATACTATAGCACAGTAAAGTGATAAATGCAAGAGGAAAAATAAAAAAAGTGAAAGGTTTTTTTGAAAGTGCGGAGGGCCGCAAGCAAAAAGCAAGCGCGTAGAGCAATTCAGCCCTCCGCGCTGGTGTGTTAAGGTGTTTGGTAATGTCACACGGCTGCCTTTCTCAATTTTATACCGCGCACGATCAGTCCAATGCCCAGTCCGAGCAGCGCTGGGAAGATCCAGCCCAGCCCCAGCTCCGAGAAGGGCAGCAGCTTTTGCACCGCCGCCAGTGGCACGTTCAGGTGCAGGCTGGTGCGAAGCGTCTCCGGCAGGGCCGCCAGCAGATCGTACACCGCTGCGACCAGCGTCAGCCCCGTCACCCAGCGGTAAACCACCCGGTCATGGTCAAAAAAGCGTCCCAGCAGCGCCAGCAGGATCAGCGTGATCGCCAGCGGATAGGAGAACATCAGCACCGGCAGGGAAAAGGTGATGATACTGTTCAGCCCAAAGTTGGCGATCAGGAAGGAACCCACGCTGAAGATCACCGCCCACATGCGATAGCTGGGGCCGTGCGGGAACATGGCGCGGAAGGTCTCCGCGCAGCTTGTGATCAGGCCCACCGAAGTTTTCAGGCAGGCCAGCGTCACCGTAATGGACAGAATGACCTGTCCCGCCGTTCCCAGATACAGCTGCGCGATCTGCGGGAAGGCGATTGCGCCGTTCGCGGCGGCGTCCAGCGCACCACGGCTCTGCGCACCCATCAGCGTCACGGCAATGTAGATGACCGCCATCAGCAGGCAGCTGAACACGCCGGAGCGCACCGTGCTGTTTGCCACCGCGCCGGGGTCCCTCACACCCAGCCCGCGAATGACCTGCACTACCACAATGCCAAAGGCCAGCCCCGCCAGCGTGTCCATGGTGTTGTAGCCCTCCAGAAAGCCCGAAAAGAAGGGCTGCGTGGCATACTTGCCCGTGGGCGGCACCTCGCTGATCTGCGCAGTGGGGGAGATCATGGACACGATCACCAGCACTGCCAAAAACAGCAGGAAGAACGGATTCAGGATCTTGCCGACCCAGGTCAGAATCTTGCCGGGATACAGCGAAAACCACAGCGCCGCCGCGAAAAACAGCAGCGAGAATACCAGCAGATAGGGAAAGCCATCCTGCGGCACCAGATGCTCCAGCCCCACCGTAAACGAGGTGGAGGCGCAGCGGGGAATGGCGAAGAACGGGCCGATGGACAGATACAGCAGGCAGGTGAAAAACATGCCGTAGGGCTTGCCCACCTTGCGGCTCAGGTCATATAAACCATTGGAGCGGCTGATGCCCAGGGCGGCGACCGCCATCAGCGGCAGGCCCACGCCCGTGATGAGGAAGCCCAGAATGGCGGCGACTACGTTGCTGCCAGCCATCTGTCCCATATAGACGGGAAAAATCAGGTTTCCAGCGCCGAAAAACAGCCCGAACAGCATGCTGGCTACAGACACATATTCCCTCATGCTCAGCTTCTTCTTCATTTCCGTGTAACCTCCTTGCTTCATCTTTTTTACCGCTACACGTTGGTAAACTGGTAAATATTAACAATCATTATACCTGTATCAGGGTTGTATGTCCATATACAATCTGGCATGCCGAAAAATTTGTCGACATCGGCGCAAAGCCTTGCGCGGCCTGCATTTGTGCGTTACAATACCCTCATACGCGAAATTTGTCGGGAGGAATTTTTATGCGTCAGGCGATTTTCTGGGATCTGGGCTGGGCGCTCATCGCCCCGCGAAGCGGCGACTGGATGCGCACCAGACTGTTTGACACGCTCTTTCCCCACTGGCGGGAGACTTATACCCTGGCGCAGATGGAAGCGGCAAAGCAGCCGGGGGACGCTTACCTTGCCGCAAATCATCACCTGTCCACCGTGGCGGAGGAAGCGGATCAGTATACCCACTGGTATACGCTCTACGGAGAGCAGCTGCCTGCCCTGGGCATGACGGCGAAAAAGGCCCGGGCGCTGGCGGAGGATCGCACCTACGAGCTGCTGAACAACTACATGCTGCTGCCTGAGGCCAAAGAAACGCTGCTGGCCCTGCGCAGCATGGGCTATCGGCTGGGGGTGATCTCCGACACCTGGCCCACCGTCACGGCCCAACTGACCACGCTGGGTATCTGGGACTGCTTCGACACGCTGACCTTCAGCTATGAGCTGGGAGCCTACAAGCCCGCCCCGGCACTGTATGCCGACGCACTGCGGAAAGTGGCGCTGCCTGCGGCGCAGTGTACGTTCATTGACGACCGCCCGTGGAACCTGATGGGTGCGCGTCAGGCTGGTATCCATGGGATACAGTCGCTGGCGGAGCCGGGGGTAGTTCCCGATGGACGCTTCCCGGCGATCCATGGCCCCGGAGAGCTGCTGCCCTTGCTGACCCAGCAGGCGCATCCCAGCGACTGGGCTGTCTGCGCCGAGCCGCTGACCCCGGCAGACCTGCCCGCCATGATGGCCCTTCAGGCGGAAATGGCGGCTGCGCTGCCCTCGCCCAGGTGGTATGTCACCTCCACGGAAGCGGAGTTTCTGCGGGATGTGCAGGCGGGACAGGTCACAGGCATCTACATGCAGGGGGAGCTGGCGGCCTTTGCAAGCCTGGCGGAGGGGGGCGGCGCACACAGCTATGCTTCCATACTGGGCCGCAAGGAAACACGCACGCTGGATTTCCGGGATGTAATGGTATCGCCGCGCTTCCGCCGCCGGGGCATCCACAGCTTCTTCCTGCGCATGGCGGAGGAGCGTGCGCGGGCCCTGGGCGCACAGGCCATGTACGCCACCGTGGACCCGGAAAATCTGCCCAGCCGCAGCAGCTTTGAAAAGGCGGGCTGGCAGGCGCTGGAGACCCGCGCCGCCTATGACGGACGGCTCCGGGTGTTTTATCGGAAGGGACTGTGACCTTTCCTTTTCTCTCATAACATGATACAATACCTCCCGCAAGGAGTGTGATTTCGTGCTTCGGGTAGCAAACCTTTCCGCGCCGCTGGACGCGGATCAGCATGCGCTGGAGGAGCTGGCGCTTCACCGTCTGCATGCACGGCGGGCAGACCTGATCTCCCTGACGCTGCGCAAAAAATCCGTGGACGCGCGGGACAAGGGCGACGTGCATTTCGTGGTAACGGTGGACGTGCAATTGCGTCAGGAGGACGCGGTGCTGCGCCGCCTGAAGCCGGGCGTTGCCAGCAGGGTGCAGCCGGATGTGCCGAGCGTGCTGCCGCAGGCCCGCTTTGTTCAGCCGCCCGTGGTGGTGGGCGCAGGCCCTGCGGGGCTTTTTGCGGCGCTGACGCTGGCAAGAGCCGGCGCACGGCCTGTGCTGATCGAGCGCGGCAGGCCGGTAGAGCAGCGCGCCCTGGATGTAGAGCGCATGGCGACGCAGGGGGCGCTGGACCCGGAGAGCAACGTGCAGTTCGGCGAGGGCGGTGCAGGCGCGTTTTCGGACGGCAAGCTGACCACGGGCATCAAAAGCCCCCATCAGCGGGAGGTGCTGGAAACCTTCGTGCGTCACGGTGCGCCGGAGGAAATTCTATACCTTGCCAAGCCCCACATCGGCACGGATCTTTTGCGGGGCGTGGTGGCCTCCATGCGGGCGGAAATCATCCGCCTGGGCGGCGAGGTGCTGTTTGAGACCCGCCTGACGGAGCTGCTGCTGCAAGGCCATCATGTGGTCGGCGTGCGGGTGCAGATGGGCGACCATGTGCGGGAGATCGCGGCGGAGACGGTGCTGCTGTGCATCGGACACAGCGCCCGGGACACGCTGCAAACGCTGTTCCGCCAGGGCGTGGATATGGTGCAGAAGCCCTTTGCCATGGGGGTGCGCATCGAGCATCCCCAGGCGCTGATCAACCGCAGCCAGTACGGACGCTTTGCCGACCATCCTGCGCTGCGGGCCGCAGATTACAAGCTGGCGGTGCGCACTCCGGACGGGCGCGGCTGCTATACCTTCTGCATGTGTCCCGGCGGCGAGGTCATTGCGGGCGCATCGCAGATGGGCGGCGTGGTGGTCAACGGCATGAGCTATCATGCCCGCGCCGGGGAGAATGCCAACGCGGCGCTGCTGGTGGGCGTGCAGCCCGAGGACTTCGGGGATGACCATCCGCTGGCGGGCTTCGTGCTTCAGCGCAGCATCGAGCAGGCGGCCTATCGCCTGGGCGGCGGAGACTTCAAGGCCCCGGCCCAGCGGGTGGAGGACTTTTTGCAGGGCCGCGCATCCACGCGTTTTGGCAGCGTGAAGCCCAGCTATCGCCCGGGTGTGACCCCGGCAAACCTGTGGGAGTGCCTGCCGCGCTTCATCTGCGAGGACCTGAAGCTGGGCATTGTGGGCATGGACAAGCAGCTGCACGGCTTTGCCCTGCCGGACGCAGTGATGACGGGCGTAGAGACCCGCTCCTCGTCCCCGGTGCGGCTGCCCCGCAGCGCAGAGCGCATGAGCAATATCCTGGGCCTGTATCCCGTGGGTGAGGGCGCAGGCTATGCGGGAGGCATCGTCTCGGCGGCGGTGGATGGTATCGCCACAGCCCGGACGGCGCTGGAAAGGAGCAATGAATGATTCGCGGCGTATGCTTTGACATGGACGGCCTGCTGTTCGACACGGAATGGCTAGGTGCGGACATGATGTATAAGGCGGTGGAGGAGCAGGGCTGCAAGCTGACCGAGGCGCAGTGGCGGGCCAATCTGGGCCAGAACGCGGCGGCGACCAAGCAGGCGCTTCGCAATTGGTTTGGAAACAGCATCGACCCGGATCGCTTCTTTACCGACTGGTGCCGCCTGATGGTGGAACACATCCGGGAGAGCGGCGTTCCCGAAAAGGCGGGGGCGCGGGCGGCGTTGACGGCCCTGCGGGAACACGGTATCCGCACGGCGCTGGTCACCTCCAACGATGAGGATGTAGTGGCGGAATATCTGGCCTTGAGCGGCTTCCGTCCGTTCTTTGACGTGATCGTCACCGGGGGCATGGTGCAGCACGGCAAGCCTGCCCCGGATATTTACCTGAAGGCGGCAGAAGCGCTGGGCCTTTCCCCGGCGGAGTGCGCAGGGGTGGAGGATTCCCTAAACGGCGTGAAGGCCATCCGCGCGGCGGGCATGCGCTGCGTCATGGTGCCGGATACGCAGCCCTACGGCCCGGATTTCGCACCTCATGTGGACGATTGCCTGACCACGCTGAACGAGCTGTATGATACTTTATTTGCAAAGGAGAAGATGACCATGAGAACGGTGCTGGATCGGTTCCTGGACTATGTGCAGGTGGAGACAACCTCCTGCGAGACGAATGCGTGCTGCCCCTCGACCCCCGGTCAGATGGAGCTGGCGAAGTTGCTGGTGAAGGAGCTGCGGGACATGGGCGTGGCGGACGCGCGGGTGGATGAGAATGGCTATGTGTATGCCAGCATTCCCGCCAAGGGCGACCATCCTGCGCGGGTGGGCTTCATCGCCCATATGGACACCTCCGACGCGGTGAAGGGGCCTGTGCATCCCCAGGTCATCAAGAACTATGACGGCAAGCCCATTACGCTGAAGAACGGCATGGTGATCGACGGCTTTGATTTCCTGCCCGGCCTGAAGGGGCAGGATCTGGTGGTCACCGACGGCACCAGCGTGCTGGGCGGCGATGACAAGGCGGGCGTGGCGGAGATCATGACCCTTGCGGCCCGCCTGATGGCTCCCGATGCCCCCGAGCATTGCACCGTGTGCATCGGCTTCACCCCCGATGAGGAGATCGGGCGCGGCGCAGACCTGTTCAACGTGGCGGATTTCCATGCAGACTACGCCTACACGGTGGACGGCGGTGCTGTTGGCGAAATGGAATATGAGAACTTCAACGCGGCTGCGGCCGTGGTGGAGGTGCGCGGCGTGAACATCCATCCCGGCTCTGCAAAGAATCAGATGAAGAACGCGGCGCTCATCGCCATGGAGTTCAACGGCATGCTGCCCCCGTGGGAGACCCCCAGCCACACCGAGGGCTATGAGGGCTTCTATCACCTGTGCGAGATGCAGGGCGACGAGGAGCTGGCGACCCTGAGTTACATTCTGCGCGACCATGACGGCGCCAAGCTGGAGCAGAAGAAGACCACCCTGCTGCAGATCGCGGCATACCTGAACCAGAAGTGGGGCGAGGGTACGGTGAAGGTGACCATCAAGGACAGCTACCGCAACATGAAGGAAATGCTGCTGCCTCATATGGAGATCATCGACAAGGCGCATGCGGCCTTCGAGGCCTGCGGCGTGAAGTTCTCCGTTGCGCCCATCCGCGGCGGCACGGACGGCGCACGCCTGAGTTACATGGGGCTGCTGTGTCCCAACCTGTCCACCGGCGGCTACAACTGCCATGGGCGCAAGGAGCTGGTCTCGGTGCAGGGCATGGAGACCATGGTGGATGTGTTGACGGAGATCGTGAAGCGGGCGTAAAGAGGAATTTCCGCCGGGCTGTCGAAATGAGAGTTATCCTACTATCAGGAGGCGCATAGCATGTCTACTCCCACTGTTGAGACGGGTCGATTTTCCCTGATGATCCGCGGCGAGGCCCTATCCACTAAAGAGCTGGAGCAGGGCCTGGGGCTTGCCGCCACCAGCCTGGTACGCAAGGGCGAGCTGCTGAACCGGCTGCCCCGCATCGAAGCGGCGGACGACCTGTGGGTTCACGAAATCCCGCTGTCCGCGCCCGATGACACGGACAGCGGCCTGAACGATCTGCTGGAGCAGCTTTTGGCGCACAGGACCTTCCTGCTGGAGCAGGCCAAGACCAAGCAGGTAACGCTGCGACTCTATGTGCGTTCCAGCCGCGCCCACATCACCTACAGCCTGATGCCCGAGACGCTGCAAAAGCTGAACGAGATCGGCCTGCCGCTGGAGCTTTCCAGCCTGAGCTGGGGCGAGTTTGGGGTGTAATCACGGATAAGGGCAAGGGAGAAGGCGCTTCTGAAGGTAAATACGGAAGCGCCTTCTTTTTTAGGAAAAGCATAAAAAGGACTGAGTTGGAACCATTTCTGGTTCCAACTCAGTCCTCAGACCGTTGACGACTTTGTCAACGGTCTGGGATCGTCAAGGCGATCTTTTCTTGTTTTATTTCCTTGCTGTATGCTAAAACGCCATATCCTCTCTTGAAAACATGGCGTTTTTCAGCGGTCTGACGCGCCGTCTTCTTCGCAGAAGGCGGCGCGTGCTGCTTATTATGCTCAGGGCCAAAGATGGGAATTACCGATTCTCCGTGCCGGCGCTGCCGTGACAGCCACCGCTTCCTTTACGG
>CAKTYE010000084.1 GCA_934631985.1 uncultured Clostridia bacterium
CTGAGCTTCGGCTTCTATATCCCGGTCGTGCTGTGGGCGGACGCCATCCCGATGATCGGCATGCTGATGATCCCGAAAACCTGCGCCTACGTTTGGACGGTTTTGATTGGCTTCTTCGCGATGAAGAAGGAATGCAAGTAAGAAGCGGAAAATGGCAGCTGCCCTTTGGGCGGCTTCACATATGCTTGGTTTTATGCACAAGGTTGTATATATGCTACTTATGGTAGATTACGGTTGCTATGTCGATGGAGAACGATTGAAAAGATTGGGAGCGTACCAAGCACAGCCTCAATGATGCAGACACGGCGGTGGCGCTGAAGGACATGCACTTCCTGGTGGAGGAGGACAACCAGCTGAACGCCGAGATCATCCGGGAGCTGCTGCGCACCGAGGGCGCAACCTGCGACGTTGAGCCGGACGGTCGAGCAACCGTGAAGCGCTTCCGGACTGCCAAGACGGGCGAGTATGCGGCGGTGCTGATGGATGTAATGATGCCCATCATGAACGGTTACGACGCGACACGCGCCATCCGTGCGTCTACACACCCGGAGGCTCAGACGATCCCCATCATTGCCATGACTGCCAACGCCTTCGTCAAGGATGTGCATGACGCGATGGATTCCGGCATGAACGCACACATTGCCAAGCCGCTGGATCTGGATACGCTGAAGCGGACGCTGGGGGCTTGCCTGAGGAGCTGAAAAAATGCGGCGAGGGAGCATTGTCCCCCGCCGCATTTTTTCAGTGACAACAATTCCCTGCTTCTTCTTCAATTTTCATTCAAGCCAAATGGCGCATAGGTAAGCAGCTTTTTCTTCCATAGCGTCTCTGCTGCAATGATCTGCTCATCCGGGAGATTTTTCGGCAAAACCTGCAATACAGAAAACTGTAAATCATGGCAAGTATGCTTTCCGGCTTTCAGATGTGCTATGAGTCCATGATTATGCCCATGCCCTTCGGTGGAAATATAGGTACGCCAACGGCCCAGCAGCCCATCCTCTCCGTAGGTTGAACCCACATACTGCGCCCCGGTTTTGGTATCCACGATCAGATAAACAGCATTGACCGCTGACATGGCTGCATGCCACATCGCATAATCTGTGACATTTTCAATGACCTGTTTCAGTTCATCAAAGGAAAGAATCAGCGTCTCAAACCCCCAAAAGGGCCTTTGATTTTGTGGCTGAATGGCTATGATAGGCTTATTTGTCGTTCCTCTCTGATGCCACATGCGCGCAGAACCGCCCCAGTCGATGACCAGCTTGCCTTCAAGCTCCCGAAACACGTCCATATGCTCCAGCAGAAAAAATGCGTCTCTGCCCTGATACTTTCTTGCTTCACAGTCAGGCAACCCTTCCGGACACCTGTCAGGCGTATCCGGCACAGACCCCGCTGTGCGATAACAGGCATAGAACCTTGCATAGGTACCGCCGTCGCTGATAAAAACAGCCCAATACGCATAGTCCTTGCTGAAACCTGATTTTTGATGCTGTGTATAGGCCAGCGTCATGCCTGCTTCATAGCATTCTCGAAACGCTTCATCCGACAGCGCATGGCGTATCAGCTTCACAGTTTTGGGATCAATCCCCGCATTTTGCAAAACATCAGAAAAATTCAAAAGCGCCATGCTGCTTCCTCCTTGTAAAACACCTGTATCCACCAATTATTCCCCGCAATCCAGGCTTTTCCTGTATGCTTCCGCCAAAACGTTCAAACGGCGGTGCGATCTTTCGACCGCACCGCCGCTGCTGTTTCAAAGGGATGTTATTACTGAATCTCCACGCCCTTCACCACGAAGGTCAGCTCGCCAGCAATGAAAGCAGGCGTGATACGCTCGCCAGCCTTGGCGCTGGTGTTCTCGATGTCGCTGACAAAGCAGCTGTTCTCGTCGAGAATCTGATTGCCCTGGTTGTCATACAGCGGGCCCTCGAACACGTCGAACTCGCCGGACACGATCTTTTCGCGGGCCGCTTCGATGGCTTCCGCAGTACCCTCAGCGCAGTTCTCGCTCAGCGGGGACAGGCCCACCAGACCGTCTGCCATGGTCAGGAAAATGTTCTCAGGCTTCCAGGTGCCGTCGATGACCTCCTGCACTTCCTTGGTGTACACAGCGCCCCAGTTCCACACGGGAGCCACCAGGTGCGCCTTGGGCGCGTCTACGGTCATGTCGGCGTTGTAGCCGCAGCCCCACACACCGCGCTCCTGCGCAGCGATCTGAGGGTTGGCGGTGTCGCAGTGCTGACCGATCACGTCGCAGCCCAGGTCCAGCAGCGCATCAGCGGTCTGGCGCTCCAGGGTCGCATCATACCAGGTGTTGGTGTACTTCACATACACCACCGCGTCGGGGTTCACGCTCTGCACGCCCAGCGCAAAAGCGTCGAAGCCGCCGATGACCTCGGGGGTCTGCATGGCAGCCACAAAGCCCACCTTGTTGGTCTGAGTCTTCAGACCGGCGGCGATACCGGCCAGATAGCGGGCCTGATAGATCGCGCCGAAGTAGTTGTTAAAGTTGGTGTCGTTGCTCATGTAGCCGGAGCAGTGGGAGAAGATGACCTCGGGATACTCATCGGCCAGCTCGGACATGTACTGCATGTAGCCGTAGGAGTTGCCGAAGATGATCTGGCAGCCGGCTTCCACCAGTTCCAGCAGCGCGGACTCGCAGGAGCTGTCCTCGCTCACGTTGGTCTTGATGAGGATCTGATCGTCGCTCAGGCCCAGGTTTTTCTGCATGTCCAGCAGGCCCTGATAGTGCGCGTAGGTGTAGCCCTTGTCGCTCACATCGCCGATGAAGACGAAGCCGACCTTCACGTCATCCTTGTTTACGGGCGCGAATTCCGCGCTGGCGACGCTGACCATGCCCAGAGTCAGCATGAGGCAGAGAACCCAAGCAAGTACCTTCTTCATGTGTTTTTCTCCTCCGCTTTCCGTTCCGCTGGTAATGTTCTATTTCCTTCAATCGTCCCGCAGGCGGATGTTGCCATCCTCAATTGCGTCCACGATTGCTAAGGACACGACCTTTACGCCTTCCTCCCGCAGCTTTTTACCGCCGGGCTGAAAGCCCTTTTCCACACAGACGCCCGCGCCCACCAACTCGCAGCCCGCCTGTGCCACAATGCTGCGAAGCCCCTCGATGGCCTCGCCATTCGCCAGAAAGTCGTCGATGATCAGCACCCGAGACCCCTTCGGCAAATATTTGCGGCTGACCCGCACCGTGTTCATCGTTTGATGGGTGAAGGAATACACCTGCGCGGTGTATATATCATGGCCCACATTGCGATGATCGCCCTTTTTGGCAAACACGACCGGAATGCCGCTGAACGCCTGCGCCGTGGTGATAGCGACCGCGATGCCGCTGGCCTCCACCGTCAGAATGCAGTCCACCTTTTCATCCTTGAAGGCTTCATGAAATGCCTGCCCCATCTTGGTGGACAGTGCCACGTCGATGCGGTGGTTCAGAAAGCTGTCCACCTTCACAATGTCATTGCCGATGCCAACGCCTTCCCGGAGAATAGCTTCCTTCAACGCTTCCATGCCGTCACCTCAAAACACGAACGTTTATATGAAACACATCCTTATTGTACTGCATTTTTCCGAACTACGCAAGGGGTTTTTGAATTTTGTGGGAAGAAATTTAGGAAGGGTGGGGGAACGGGCTTGCTGGAAGCGGAACCTCTCCGGCCCTTCGGGCTATCTCCCCTTGCAGAGAAGGTTTTTGACACGGTGCGGCTTGCAGCTTGGCAGCGCTCTCATTTGTAGGGCGTTTTTTAGTGCAGATATTGGCTGGTTCCCGGGCGGCTTTGCTGACTTTGCTCTCAAGCTGGTCTCCCAGCGCAGCCGTATGCCGCTCATTCCTTCCCACCTCCCCTCACCTAAAAAAAGCTGGCTCTTCACTTTTTATGAAGAACCAGCCCTTTCTCTTTACTTTACTTCTCTGCCAGTTGTCTGCGCGCTTCTTCGATCGATGCCTGCACCGCACTCGGCGCGGGACCGCCCGGAATATTGCGTCCCTCCACACAGGTCTTCAGGCTCATGGCTTCAAATACATCCTGCTCAAATGCCGGATGGAAGGACTTCAACTCCTCCAGCGACAAATCCATCAGCGCAGCATCCGCCTTGATGCAGTAATTGACCAGCTCGCCCACCACATGGTGCGCATCACGGAAGGGTACGCCCTTCTTCGTCAGATAATCGGCGCAGTCCGTGGCGTTGGTGAAGCCGCCCGCTGCGCCCTTCTCCATCACATCCTCGCGGAAGGTCATGGTGCGCAGCATGGCAGTGAATACCGGCAGGCTCTTGATCAGCGTGTCCCGCGCGTCAAAGAAAGGCTCCTTGTCCTCCTGCATATCCTTGTTGTAGGCCAGCGGAATGCCCTTCATCACCGTCAGCAGCGAGAACAGGTCGCCGTATACACGGCCCGTCTTGCCCCGCAGCAGCTCCGCCACGTCAGGATTCTTCTTCTGCGGCATGATGGACGAGCCTGTGGAGAATGCGTCATCCATCTCCACAAAGTGGAATTCAGAGGAGTTCCACAGGATCAGCTCCTCGCAGAAGCGGCTCAGGTGCATCATGCACAGGGACGCTGCGGACAGATAATCCAGCAGAAAATCACGATCGCTTACGCCGTCCAGACTGTTCTGCGTAATGACGGGGAAGTCCAGCAGCTCCGCCACCCGCTGACGGTTCAGCGGATAGGTGGTCGCTGCCAGCGCGCCGGAACCCAGCGGCATCACGTTCGCTGCGTCATAAGCATACTGGAAACGCTTGCGATCTCGCAGGAACATCTGCACATACGCCATCATGTAGTGCGCCAATGTCACCGGCTGGGCCTTCTGCAAATGGGTGTATCCCGGCATGATGGTGTGCAGATGGTTCTGCGCGATCTCCAGCAGGGTCTCGATCAGCTCGTCCAGCAGCGCACGGGTCTCCACGCAGCTCTGCCGGGCATACATGCGTGCATCCAATACGCATTGGTCGTTGCGGCTGCGGCCCGTGTGGACCCGCTTGCCGGCCTCGCCGATCCGCTGGATCAAAAGGGTCTCGACATTCATATGAATGTCCTCCGCCTCGGTGGACCACTGGATCTTTCCCTCGCGGGCGTCTGCCAGAATGCCCTTCAGGCCCTCTACGATCTTTTTCGCGTCCTCCGGCGGGATGATGTTTTCCTCACCCAGCATGGTGGCATGGGCAATGGAACCCAGAATATCCTGTTCATATAAGCGGGAGCCGAAGCCAATGCATGCGTTGAACGCATCCACCATGGCGTTGGTCTCCTTTTCAAAGCGTCCGCCCCAAAGTTTCATAGCTGCATTCCTCCTGCCAATGTATCCTGTAGCAAAAAAAACATACCACGTTTGCCGCCGTTTGGCAATACCTGACGCACATAAATATGCAGAAGAAAAACAGCGATATTCACTTTCACTGCATATATGCACGGATTTTTGCGAATATTCTGCATAAATATTTGAAAAAGTGCTTGACGGACGGAAAAAACTGTATTATTATAAGTCCATCAAGCAAAGGAGGCTACCCACGATGAAAAAGGCGATTGCGTTGATCCTTTCCCTGGTGCTGCTGCTGAGCTGCTGCTCCGCGCTGGCGGAGGACGCCAAGCCCCTTGCCGGCAAAAAGCTGACGATTGCCCTCAGCCCCAACTTTATGTTCTTTGAAACGGTTTCCGAGACCGATCCTACCGGCTATGAGGGACTGGACATCGACATTATTAAGGAACTGTCCGACATGCTCGGCTTTGAATTTGAGATCGTCCCCATGAGCTTCTCCTCCCTGGTCGGCTCCCTGCAGGCCAGCAGCGTGGACATGGTGATCTCCGGCATGACCTCCACCGAGGAGCGCCAGCAGATCGTGGATTTCTCCCAGGTATACTGCACCTCCAGCGTAGGCTGCATCACCAAGGTGGATTCCGAGGTGAATTCCTATGACGACCTGCAAAACCAGATCGTTTCCTGCTCCCAGGGTACCAACTATGAGCTGCTGATCGAAAGCATCCCCGGCGCGACCCTCAAGACCTATCAGGGCCAGGCCGCCGTGGGTACCGCCGTTGCCGAGGGTACCGACAATGTGGTAGCAGGCCTGACCAGCATCAACGGCGCGAAGAAGCTGGCGACCACCATGCTGGACACGAACGGCAACCCCATGCTGAAGTACTTCGCACTGGACGGCGCGCAGGCCGATGAATACTGCATGGCCTTCCCCAAGGGCAGCGAGCTGACCGCTATCTTCAACGAAGGCATTCAGGCGCTGAAGAATTCCGGCAAGCTGGATGAGCTGATCCAGTACTGGCTGTATTGATATATTGACTGCTGAAAAGGCAAGATCGGAGGAGCTTACAAGCCCCTCCGATTTTGCCCGCTTAGCCATTTTTACCACAGGAAGGATTGAAACGCCGTGCAACTGGATTTTAGCATCATTTGGGACTGGATGCCCGCCTTTGGCAGCGCGCTGCTGGTCACCCTGGAGACCACTGTATGTTCGCTGATTCTGGGCCTTTTGCTGTCCATCCCGCTGTCGCTGTGCAAAATTTCGAACCTGAAGCCTCTGCAATGGTTTGCGTTCTTCTACACCTCGGTGTTCCGGGGCGTACCCATGCTGGTGCAGGTGTTCATGATGTACTTCGGCATTCCGCTGGTGCTGCCGGTACGCTTCACGGCGTTTCAGGCCGGTACGCTGGTCTTTGCCATGAACTCCGCGGCCTATATCTCCGAAAGCCTGAAGGGCGGCATTCATGCCATTGACCGCGGGCAGTATGAGGCCGCCATGGCGCTGGGCGTGCATTATCCGGGCATGATGAAGGACATCATTCTGCCCCAGGCCATCAAGAGTGTGCTGCCCAGTCTGGTGAATGAGTTCATTAGCCTGCTGAAAAACACCACGCTGATCGCCTCCATCGGCCTGGTGGATATTCTCAGCGTGGGCCAGCGCATTCAGGCCCGGACGTACCGCGCCTTTGAGCCGTTCTTTGCGATTTCCGTGTTTTATTATGTGCTGGTGCTTGGGCTGTCCTTCCTGGGCAAGCTGCTGGAAAAGAAGGTGAATGCAAGTGATTGAAGTTAAGGGGCTATACAAGGATTTCGGCAGCCTGCATGTGCTGCGGGGCGTAAGCCTGAACGTGGAACAGGGAGACATTATTTCCATTATCGGCCCCTCCGGCAGCGGCAAGTCCACGCTGCTGCGCTCCATCAACCTGCTGGAAAAGCCCACCTTCGGCGAGATATGGGTGGAGGGCAAGCTCATTACGCCCCCCGACCCCTACCTGCACTGGGACGTGATTCGCGCCTCCAAGACCTACGCGGCGCTTCGCGCGCAGGGCATGGAGGACGAACCCGCCATTATGAAAATCAAAAAGGAGGATCTGCTGAAGCCCCGCGAGGGCGGCGCTTATCAGAAGCTGATGCGGCAGATCACCAAGGATCACTTTGAGGATTCTTATGCCGTGCGCCGCCGGGTCGGCATGGTGTTCCAGCACTTCAACCTGTTTCCGCACATGACGGTGCTGGAAAACATGATCTATGCCCCCATGAAGGTGAACCATGTTTCCCGGGAGCAGGCCGTCGCCAAGGCGAAGGCGCTGCTGGATGATGTGGGCATGCTGGCGAAGATCGACGCTTACCCCGGCAAGCTCTCCGGCGGTCAGAAGCAGCGTGTCGCCATTGCCCGTACCCTTGCCATGGAGCCGGACGTGGTGCTATTTGACGAACCCACCTCCGCGCTGGACCCTGAAATGGTCAAGGAAGTGCTGGAGGTCATTAAAAAGCTGGCGCAGCGCGGCATGACTATGGTGCTTGTGACCCATGAAATGGGCTTTGCCCGGGAGGTCTCGGACCGCATTTGCTTCCTTGACGAAGGCAAGCTGATCGAGGATGCGCCGCCTGAGGTATTCTTCTCTTCCCCGAAAAGCGAACGTGCCAAGGCATTTTTGGAGAAGGTGCTGTAAGGCGGGGAAAGGAGGATGGATGAGTAGGCCCTCATTTTCGGGGAAATTTATTTTCGTCTCCCGACACAAAAACACCGGCAGATTTTTCTGTCGGTGTTTTTGAGAATCGCATTACTTTTTCCCCAGCAGCGATCCCAGCGCTCCGCTGATCATATCGGAAACTGCATCGGAAGCATTGTCACCCAGCAGCGCCGTCAGCAGGCTTCCGCTTTCTTCCTTGCCCAGCAGCAGGGACAGGGCTTCCTTCTTCTTGTCCGTATCCGCTTTACGATATGCCTCCACCAGCCGCTTTTCTGCATTCGTCACTTTCATGGAGACGGTTGCCGCAGTGGTCTTTTTTGCCGTAGTCTTGCTTGTAGCTTTGGCAGTCGTCTTACTGGCGGCGGACTTCGTGGTCGTTTTCGTGGTCGTCTTTGGCGTGGATTTGGTGGTCGCGGCTTTAGTGGTGGTCTTGGTGGTTTTAGCCGCAGCCTTGCGGGAAGTGCCGGACTTTGCGGCCTCCAGCAGCGACGATTGTGTCACGCCTGTGGCCTTCGCGATCTTCTTCAGGGTCTCATTGGTCAGGGTGCCTTCTCCGCGTTCCGCCTTGCTGATGTCCGAAGGCGTCACGCCGCCGCCTACCTGTGCCGCCAGCTTTTCCTGCGTCAGCCCAGCGGCCTGCCGCGCCTGCTTGATGAGTTCTCCAACCTTTGCAGCCATATGTGATGCCTCCTTTTGTGTCTATTGTAGCGCATTTTGTCGAAAAGCGAAAGCGTTGTCTATTCTTTTTTCCCATTCAGCATCAGTGCTGCGCCCAGTCCTGCCAGAAAGCAGGCTGTGCAGCGCAATCCCATCCCCAGTGTTGCGGGCGGGGTGGGGATGATCGCCGCAGCGGAGGCCAGTGCAATGCCCATCAGCGGGTGCATCGTCCAGCCATAGGCCCGCGCCAGCAGCGCGTTCATGCCCCGGGAAAGCAGCGCTACGCAGGCTCCCAGCCCCGCCGCCATGGGCAGCAGCACAGGCAGGGACAGCCGCGCAATTGCATCGGACATGGGGCCGTAGACCCCCATAAAAATAAACAGTGAGGAGGGGCTTAGTCCCGGCGCGACCAGCCCCACGCCCCACAGCACTCCGCAAAGCAGCCAGGTAGCCGTCGTGAGCGGAACGGCCTGACTGCCTTCCCGGCGAAGCGTATGCAGCACCAGCAGCATGACCGCAAAAGCCGCAGCTCCTGCCGCAAGCTGCCCAGCTGTGCGTCCTTCCTTCCCACTTTCCTGCCACAGGGCCGGCATCGATCCGGCAATCAGCCCCAGAAACAGCCATACGGCCAGCGTGGAGTCCGCCGCAAAAAGCCACGCCACCAGCCGGGAAAGCAGCATCACCCCTAGCCCAAAGCCCAGACACAGCGGCAGCAGCATTCGCCATTGTGCGCGTCCTTCTCGCAGGGGATGCGCCAGAAACGCCATGATCTGTGCATACACCCCCAGCGCCACGCACAGTACCCCGCCACTGACCCCGGGGAGGATCGCTCCTGCGCCGATCAGCGCACCGCACAGCAGAAAGCGCAAGCTCCTTTTCATCTGTCCATGCCCCCTGAAAACAAGCCTTTTCCAAAGAAGTGTATGCGGCGGTGTCTGTTTCCATGTTCACTTACCTTCTCCACTGAATATTCTGCTTTTTTCTTAAAAAATTTTTTTTCGATGAACCGTTTCTTTTCCTGCTTCGTCAGATACAGTGAAGCTTCATTTGTCCAGTGTCCGCGCGAGCTAGAC
>CAKTYE010000085.1 GCA_934631985.1 uncultured Clostridia bacterium
TTCGCAAAACTTTCCCATGGATCTACACCTCCTTTTGGAGTTTGCAAACACGTTAGCTTGGTTATTCTAGCATGTTTTTCTTCTAATTGCAAGCCCTATTTTTTCTTTTTCCACAGGATTGTGGAAAATTTTCCGCACCTCACGCAAACATGCGCTCCAGTTCCTCATACTTCTCATGCGTGATCAGCGCATCATGCTTCGTGCCGTGCAGCCGTACCACATACGTCCAGCGTCCGTAAGGGGTGATGCTGTCGATCTTGTTCAGGTTGATGATGTAGCTCTTGTGGCAGCGAAAGAACACCGCCGGGTCCAGCCGCGCCTCGGTATCGCCCAAGCTGTCGCTGGTCTCATAGCGTCCCTCCCCCACGGTATAGATCACCGTGGAGCGGTTTTCCCGCTGCACCAGCAGAATGTCGCTCATGTTCAGAAAGCTCACACCGTCCCGGTGATGCAGCATCAGTCGACCGTTCGCGATCTTCGCAGGCTGGTGGCTCAGCCCCGGCAGGGGCTTTTCATCCACCCGCAGCAGCCGGTCGCGGGCGCGTTCCAGCGTCTGCATCACCCGCTCCACCTTGAAGGGCTTGATGAGGTAATCAAACGCATACACCTCGAACGCATCGCCCATATACTGGTCATGGGCCGTAGCGAAGATCAGCACAATGGTAGGGTCCATATCCTGAATGATCCGCGCACACTCCACGCCCGTTTTGCCGGGCATTTCCACATCCAGAAAGCACACCTGCGGATGCACCTGCTCCACCAGCGTCAGCAGCTCCTCGCCGTTGGAGGCTTCCCCCGCCAGGGTAAAGCCCTCCACCTTGCCGATCATTTTGCGCATAATGAGCCGCATGCCCACATCGTCGTCAGCGATCACCACCTTGATGGCTTCCGGCATTGTTGTTCTCCTCCTTACGAAAGGGGGAAGGCTCGTGCGTCCTCCCCCCCTAGCGTGTGTTTCTTTTGCTTACGGTCTCCGCCGCCGCTCACAGGGACGGGTCAGGATTTCATTCATGACGAATGCCTGCCGCAGCGTCTCCGCATTGATCTCCGGGATCAGTGCCGTGCCTGCTTCCTCTGTCGGGAACGCGTTCTGCTGCTCCTCCGTCACCCGCAGGCGATGCTGCATTTCCTTGCGCTCACTGACCCGTGCCGCATGCTGCGGCTTTTCCTCCACAGGATGACAGGGATCAACGCCCTCCATGGGTTCCGCCGGGTGACAAGGATCCTTTCCCTCCATGGTCTCGATCTGCGAGCCTTCGCACAGGTCGTCCATGGGTTCGGGGGTCATGTCCTCCGGAGTCATATCGTCGAGCATGTCCTCCATGGACAGCTGCTGAGCGTTTTCAGGCTCCGTCTCGGGCGGAGCCGCAGGCGTGATAGGCTTCGCGGCCTGCGGCTTTTTCTTGCTTTTACTGCTGGCGTTCGCGAACCACAGCACCAGCAGGATAATGATCAGGATCGGGCTCACCAAACCAGCCTCCCTTCGCGCCCGCGCTGCTTACTTCTTGGACGCATGCGGGTCGTTCGTGCTGGCTGCGGGCGTGCCGGCCTTAGCAATGCTGTCCCGCATATTGGTGTCTGCAATGGTGTTCTGCATCTGGTAGTAATCCAGCACGCCCAGCTTGCCCTCGCGCAGCGCAGCAGCCATGGCGCGCGGCACCTCGGCCTCCGCCTCGACCACCTTGGCGCGCATCTCCTGCACGGCGGCCTTCATTTCCTGCTCATGCGCCACAGCCATGGCACGGCGCTCCTCCGCCTTCGCCTGGGCAATGCGGCGATCCGCTTCAGCCTGATCCATTTGCAGCTGTGCGCCAATGTTGCGGCCCACGTCCACGTCAGCGATGTCGATGGACAGAATTTCAAAGGCAGTACCTGCGTCCAAGCCCTTGCTCAGCACGGTACGGCTGATCAGGTCGGGGTTCTCCAGCACCTGCTCATGGGTCTCCGCAGAGCCGACGGTGGTCACGATACCCTCGCCGACACGGGCGATGACGGTTTCCTCGCCAGCGCCGCCCACCAGGCGGTCAATGTTGGTGCGCACGGTCACACGCGCCTTAGCCCGCAGCTCGATACCGTCCTTGGCGATGGCGGCGACCACGGGGGTCTCAATGACCTTGGGGGTAACGCTCATCTGAACAGCCTGGAACACGTCGCGACCCGCCAGGTCGATAGCGCATGCCTTTTCAAAGGGCATTTCAATATTGGCGCGCTGGGCGGCGATCAGGGCGTTAATGACCCGGTCCACGTTGCCGCCCGCCAGGAAGTGTGTTTCCAGCTTGGCAATGGTCAGGTCCAGGCCCGCCTTATTGGCCTTGATAAGGGGATACACCAGCCGCTGGGGCTGAATGCGGCGCACCCGCATACCGACCAGCGTGCCAATGGAAATATGCACACCGGAAGCCAGTGCGCTGATCCACAGCCCAATGGGGAAGAACCGCAGGAAAATCGCCAGCACCACAAGCACCAGCACAACGACCAGCAAAATGACGAGAGCACCCGATTCCATGAATCCCATACATTTCTCTCCTTTTATTTAGTTGTTGAGAGGCGAGGGAGGCCGCTTCTGTGTTAGGGTAATGCCGCACCATGCCATGGCGATGCTGCCGGGTGCTTTTGCACCATCTGCTTTGTGCAAAAATCTCGATTTACATCCAGTAAACCTTCGATTTTTGCACTTCGCAGCTGGCACAAAATCCCCTCGTCATCGTACCATGTCATGGCACAGCATTACCCTAAAAGCGCCTCCCTCGCGCTCCCTCCCGAAGACCAGCTAAAAAAATTAACTGGTCTTTTTTCCCTAACGATACGGTACTGACGCTTGCCAATCCACCCAACTGCCATAGTGAATCCTAAAAGAAAGGCACCCCCCGCTGCTCTTCGGGTGGGGGGCCGGGGGCGGGGCTTCTGGCACAGAAGCCGCCGCCCCCGGCGCACCTTCATTCCCCAACCGTTCGCACCAGCACCTTGCTTCCCTCGACGCTGACAATGCGAACCTTCACGCCCATCTGGACAAACTCGCCCTCGCTGACCACGTTCAGCCGTACACCGTCGAACTCCGCCATGCCGGTGGGACGCAACACCGTTGTGGTGACGCCCTCCTTACCCAGGAAAACCTCCATGTCCTCATTGGAGCGATAGCCTGCTTCGTTGCTTTCGGTGTCGTGCAGAATGATCTTGCTTTTGCTGAGCTTGCCCTTCGTGGCGCTGCGCAGCGCCAGCGATACGGCGATCGCATCCACGGACAGCACGATCAGCGTCATGCCAAGTGCTGCCATGGGGCCGCGATTCATCCAGGTCAGCGTTACCGCAATCACCTGCAAAACAATGCCCGAAATTCCCGGCAGGCCAAACCCTGGTATGAATGTTTCCACCACCAGCAGGCCCGTGCCGATCAGCCCGCAAATGAGGATCGGCAGGTTCTCTGCAATGAATTCCCACATGTCTTTCGCCTCCATGTTCCAAGCGCCGTCCGCCGCTTCGATGGTGCCAGTATAGCACGGCAGAGGCATTTCTCACAGGTACTTTGCTCGAAAAATACACTTTTGCGCTTCAATTGACAACGCCGCGCTGCACCAGCAGCTCCCGCAGGTTCTGCAAGTCCTCCTGATAGGTGGTCACCAGCGCCCGGTTATAAATAATAGACGCAGGATGATACAGCGGGTAAACGCTGCAAGGCAGGGTATTCTTCGCTTCAGGTGCAGTGACCGTTGCCGCCGTCTCCACGCCGTGGCATTGCCCGATGACCTTATCCTGTCCCAGCAGCGCCTTCAGGGCCACGTTGCCCAGTGTCACCACGGTTTGGGGTTGCACCAACATGATCTCCCGCAGCAGCCAGGGCGTAAAAAGCGCCAGCTCCTCCCGATTCGGCGGGCGGTTAGAGACCGTTCCCTTGGCGCTGATTTTCACTGGGCGCACCTTTACCACATTAGAAATATAGATGTCCTCCCGGCGCAGGCCCACCGCGTCCAGAAAGCCGTTCAGGTTTTTGCCCGCCTTGCCCACAAAGGGACGGCCCTGCAGGGTCTCCTGCTCCCCCGGCGCTTCGCCGATGAGCATGATGTCGGGGCCATGCCATTGTCCCTCGCCAAAGACCAGCGGCTTTTCCTCCGCAGGCCAAAGGCTTTCGAAAAAGCGGCTCAGCTCGCCGCGAAATTTCTCCATGGCGTCCACGGGCAGGTCCTCCTTATGCTCCATAAATGTCGGGATACAGCTGCAATTCCATCAGCTTATCACGCAGGGACTGCATGTCCTCCCAGGCGTCGCGCTTTTTGGACACATCCCGCAAAAGCGCCGAGGGATGGTAGGTGGGCATCATCCACACGCCCTTGCGTTGAAACCACTTGCCCCGATCCCGGGTGATGCGGATGTCCTCGCCAAGGGTATTCTTTGCCGCCGTAGATCCCAGCAGCACAATGACCTTTGGGCGCAGCAGCGCCACCTGCATGCGCAGATGGAGCATACAGGCCGCCGCCTCCGCAGGCTCCGGCACACGGTTGTTCGGCGGGCGGCACTTCACCACGTTGCAGATGTAGACTCGATCCCGCGGCAGGTCGATCGCCAGCAGCATGCGGGTCAGCAATTGTCCCGCCGGGCCGACAAAGGCCAGTCCCTGCTCGTCCTCCACCTGTCCCGGCCCTTCCCCGATGAACATGAGCGGGCTATGATGGTCGCCCTGTCCCGGCACCTTATGATGGATATTCTGGCACAGGTCGCACATCCGGCAGGCCTGCACCTGCTGCTCCATCAGCTCCCAACTGATCTCTGCCATCGTAACCTCCAACATGTAACGTGGGGGTACTGCGAGGGAGGCGGCTTCTTTGCAAGAAGCCCCTCCCTCGCGCTCCCTCCCGAAGAACAGCGTTTATTGCTTTATTAAAGCATTTCCTTCGATGTAGCGTTCAGCATATGCTACAAGTCGGTTAGAGCTTGTTCTGCCACAGGGACAGATACTGTCCCACGTCCGCTGCGACCCAATTCAGCAGGCTCACCAGCAGCGCGATCAGCACCAGAACGCACACTGTCCCCACGATCACCCCAAAGAAGTCGCCCACGCCTGCCGCCACGCGCATTTTGCCGCGGCGGCGTTCCCGGCGCTCCTCCTTGCTTTCCTCATCAAGCTCATCGTCCCAGCGATCGTCATCCCAATCGCCGGGATCCTCATCGTCCATATAAGGCTCCCCGTCCTCGGGCAGCTCTTGATAGTCTTGCTCCTCATCGTGATTGAAATACGCCATGCAAGCCCTCCTTTCCAGTCACGAAGGAAACGTATCACCGCCGCCGATTCTTGCGCGGCGCGTCACACATAATCCAGCCAGGGGCCGCTCTGCTCCTCGCGGCCTGTCAAATGGCCCTCCGCTGCAAGCCCCGGAAAGCCCTGCTGCCGCAGCGCTTCATACAGCACGATGGCAACGGAATTGCTCAGGTTCAGGCTTCGCGCCTCCGCCCGCATGGGAATGCGGATGCAGCGGTCATAGACCTTTTCCAGCAGATTTTCCGGCAGTCCCCGCGTCTCCTGACCAAAGACGAGAAAATCATCCGGGCCATAGCTGACCTCGGCATAGCTGCGGGGCGCTTTTGTGCTGGCAAAGTGGAGCTGCGCCCCCGGCTGCCGCTGAAAGAAGTCCTCCAGGCTGTCATACACCGTCAGGTGCATCATATGCCAATAGTCGAGTCCTGCCCGCTTCATATATTTATCATCCAGCGAAAAGCCCAGCGGGCGGATCAAATGCAGCGCTGCGCCCGTTGCGGCGCAGGTACGGGCAATGTTGCCCGTGTTCTGCGGAATTTCAGGATAGACCAGAACAATATTCATATGTTTTCCTCCACCAGCTGCTGCAAATAGGCCCGGCCCTCGCCGCGCATTTCCGCAAGTCTTGCCGTCACGCGCTCCCAGGGGATCTCCGCCAGATCGGCATCCAGCTCCAGACGGCGCAGCAGATTGTCAATGCGGCTGTTGCGGGATGTCGGGTCGCCCTCCTTATCCCGGCGGAACACCTCAAAGTCCGTCTGAAAAATCGTGGAGAATACCGTTCCATGGAAGGAATCCGTGCAGACCACCGCCGCTTCCGCGATATAGCCCAGAAAATCCTCCGGAGCCAGGCCCGCACACAGGTCGTAGGGCTGGCGATAGGCCTCTGCCGTCAGCGGAATGACCTTCACCCGCAGCCCCGTCTTTTCCTTCAGGCGCTCCACCCGCGCCCAATAAGCAGGATTTTCACCCAGAAAGTAACACAGCAAAAAAGGATGCTTACGGTGCGGAAGCCGTGCCATGTCCAGCCATTCCGCACGTTCCAGCAGGCACACCGGGTCCGGCAGCACCGGGATGTCCGCCCCGGGCAGCAGTGTCTGCAAAAGCCGCTGTCCCTCTGCTTCCCGCACGGACAGCCGCTCAAAGCCGGTCAGCAACCGGCGCATTTTCGCCTGCTTTCGGGCAGCGGGCATCTCCTGCACCCCCAGCGATGGCGCATAGGCCGCGCGGCGCTGCCCCCTCGCGGCAAAGTCCAGAAAATACGCAGAGTTCAGCCAGGTTGGGGACCAGATCTGGTCGCTGCCGCACAGCAGCAGGTCATACTGCTCCGCCTGTTTTTTTAGCGCCGCATGGTCGGTACAGACAGGCGAAAGCCGCATATGCGCCTGATAAAAGCCCGCAAAAGAAGCCGCCTTCTGCCGCGCGCCTTCCTCTGCCGCGCGAACGCTGCGCTTCCGCATGCCTTCCAGCACCAGCTTGGGCGAGTTGCCGCTTCGCAGCAGATTCAGCAGCTTTTCCCAGGCAGAAGGACGATAGTCAATATGCTCCGCATCCGCGCCCAGGGCCGTCATTGCCCGTTGAAGGGCATAGGCCTGAAGCGCAGAGCCGTAATTATCATTATGTAAAAAGGTCATGATCCCTACGCGCGTCGCCAAAATCATCCCTCTTTCCCTGTTGATAGAGGTAGTATAGCATAAGATGCTGAAAATAGGAAGATGGTGTCTTATGCCGTTCTCAGTTATGAATTGCTGGCGCAAAAAGCCGTCTCTGCATAAAAGCAAGCCCGCCCGTAGCTCAGACCCTACGGGCTGGCAAATCTTTAGAATACTCTTGCCGAGAGACAAGCTGTCCTGAGAGGCGACCAACCTTCCTGCTTTTTATTATACCCGTCGCGCCGTCCGCGTCAAACGCGCTGTTGTAAAAAGCGGCTGTTCCATTCCATTATTCACATCTCGTTCATTTGACTTTCATGCAAAGTAACCATATAATGATTATGCTAATGAATGAACGAGGTCCTTTTCAGGCATTTTCGCCTGTGTGATAGACGCTAGAGGAGTGTGCGACCCATGGAGAACGAAACGAAAAATATTGCCATTATTCAGCGCACCATGCAAAATCTGCCCTCGCAGGTGCGCGGCAAGCTGGTCAATAATGCCCTGAAGCTCATGCGCGAGGCTTCCTTCCCCTATCGAAAGCTCATGGCCTATTATACCTGCGCCATGATGGAGGTGGAAACGAAGCTGAACGTCCTTAATGAGGAATTTTCCCTGCAATACGACCGCAACCCGATCAACTCCATCAAGACCCGGCTCAAGAGCTTTGACAGCATTGTGGAAAAGCTACAGCGCAAGGGTCTGCCCATGGATGACTTCGACGTTGTGGAGCGGGAGCTGAACGACATTGCCGGGGTGCGCGTCATCTGCTCCTTCCCTGAGGATGTGTACATGCTGGCCGAAGCGCTGCTGAAGCAGGACGATATTCGCCTGATTTCCCGCAAGGACTATATTAAAAATCCGAAGGCCAACGGCTACCGCAGCCTGCACCTGATCGTCGAGGTTCCCATTTTCCTGGCGCAGGAAAAGCGCCCCATGAAGGTGGAGGTGCAATTGCGTACCATCGCCATGGATTTCTGGGCCAGCCTGGAGCATCAGCTGAAATATAAAAAGGATATTGAGGACACCGAGCAGCTGACCCATGAGCTGTTGGAATGCGCCGAGGTCAGCGCCGCGCTGGATCAAAAAATGGAGGAAATTCGCAAGCGTATTATGGACGCGCCGACGAAAAGCAGCAAAGAATCCACAAAAAATACGTTACGCCCTTGAAAAGCGGCATCAATCATGATATGATAGGCACAGCGTCAAAGTGCCTTTGGCGCGTAGAATCGAGGAGGTGAATCCATCATGGCTTACCAGATTTCTGATGATTGCATCAGCTGCGGCGCTTGCGAGGCTGAATGCCCCGTGTCCGCTATCGCTGAGGGTGATGGCAAGTACGAAATCGACGCCGACAAGTGCATCGAGTGCGGCGCTTGCGCTGAGACCTGCCCCGTTGGCGCCCCTCACCAGGCGTAATTTCTAAAACGGAGAGCGAGCCGCGTCCTGTTCCTGTGTCCTTACAGGAATGGGGCGTTTTTTTTGCACAGAAAAGCAGGCGATGCAGCTTTTTTCCACCGCATCGCCTGCCTTTTATTATTTGCCGAAATAATCCCGAATCGTCCGCATCCGCGCCATCTGATCCACATGGAAGGGGCAGCGGCTGTTGCAGTGACCGCACTGCACGCACTTCTCCACCGTCTTTTCCAGCGTCAGGTAATGCTCCTTCGCCAGGTTGTCGCCCAGCAGCGTCAGGTCGTAATACTTGTTGATGAGCGCAATATCCAGCCCCACCGGGCAGGGATGGCAGTGCTGACAGTACACGCAGCGGGCCGCCGCTTCCTCAGGTGCGACCTCGCCCAACACCGCGTAGTCCTTTTCCTCGGGCGCGGCATCCAGGAAGGTCAAAATCTCCTGCAATTCCTTCACGCTGCCCGCGCCGGGAAGCACCGTCACCACGCCCGGCTTGTCCAGCGCATATTGCAGGCATTGATACTTCGTCAGCGCGATATGGAAGGGCGACTTTGCCGCATCCAGCAGCTGACCGCCGCAGAAGGGCGTCATGACGGAAATGCCCACGCCTTCCTTGGCGCAGCGGCGATACAGCGCCTGGCGCTCCTCGTTGCCGCCAATGCCGAAATCACCCTGCCCATAGTCATAGACCGGGTTGATGGAGAACATCACGATGTCTACCAGCCCCATGTCCAGCACACGCTCCACCCGCGCAGGCGTGTGGGAGGACAGGCCCAGGTGACGCACCACGCTCTTTTGCTTCATTTCCAGCAGGTAGTCCAACACACCGTTGCGCTGATAGGCCTCCAGGTCCTTTTCTTCATCCAGGCAGTGGATGAAGCCAAAGTCGATGTAGTCCGTTTGCAGCTTTTCCATCTGCCAGGCTACAGACTTCTTGATCTCCTTCAGGTTGGTCGTCCAGCCGTAAGCGCCGGTGGTGTAATCCGCACCGAAATGCACCTGCAAATACACCTTGTCCCGCACGTCCTTCAGGGCCTTGCCATAGGCCTCGAAAATCGCAGCATGACCGCCCGCCATGTCAAAGAAATTCACGCCATGCTCCACTGCATAGCGAACCGTGGCAATGATGTCCGCCTCGGACTGCGCACCGATAACGGAAGAACCCATGCCGATGATGCTGATCCGCTCGCCGCCATGGGGCAGTATACGATATTCCATTTTTCTGAATCTCCTGCCTGTCATTCAAAAACAGCTTCAACCTTATTATAAAGCTTAAGGCAACACCGCACAAATGAGTTGGTGCGGTGGCAAATGAATTTTTTGTCAGATGCAATTGC
>CAKTYE010000086.1 GCA_934631985.1 uncultured Clostridia bacterium
CCTGATGCATCGTAACGATACTGATGCAATTCTAAATTTTATCATTGGAAACGGGAAATGTCAATCAGTTTTGTGCGATTTTCTCGAAATTTTCCAATTTTTTATTTTTGGCAGGATTTTGAAAGGAATTAGCATACACGCATGAAACGATTTTTCTGCCTTTTGGCGGTTTTGCTGCTGCTGCCGCTGACGCTTGTCCATGCGGAGAAGGGCGCGCACGTCATTGATCGTATCACCGATCCGACTGCGGAGCCTGATTTTTCCTTCGCTCCGGACGCAGAGCTGTTTGAGATCATCTTTCCGCAGATCTTGAATTCCGATGCGGCGCTCCTGCGCTGCGGCGGTCATGCCATTCTGATGGACTGCTCCTCGGCCCACCAAAGCGGACGGGTACTGAGCCTGCTGCGGGAGCTGAACGTTACGCATTTGGATGCCGTCATCAACTCCCATCCGCACTACGATCATTTGCAGGGCCTGGAGGCCATTGCAGGTCAGGTGCAGGTGGATGAGCTGCTGGTATCGTTTCCACTTCATTATAATAAGCACATGATTCAGGCAGAGGAGGTCTGCCGCAAGCTGGGCATCCCCATACGCACCTATGGCGATATGGATACCTATACCCTGGGCGGAACAACGCTGACAGCGTGGTGCAAGGGTGATGACGATTGGAACGCAAATGAACTGTCCGCAATTTGGAAGGTGCAGCTTGGCAAGGCTACTGCGCTTTTCACCGGGGACGCGATGCTGAAAACCCAGCTTCGCCTGCTGGAAACAGTTCCGGCGGAAGAACTGGATATTGACATTTTGAAATATCCGCACCATGGCTTGAACAAGCTCAATGAGGATTTCTACAACGCCACCACGCCGAAATTTGCCGTCATCACCAACAATGGCACGAAGCCCCAGGAAGCCAAATATTTCCTGAAGCTGAAGCGCGTCCCCATGGCCTTTACCGTGCCGGGCTATGTATCTCTGACCACCGACGGCGAAACGTGGCTGATCCAGCGCATTACGCCGGGAACCATCGTCAATGAAAACACCTACGCGGATGACGTGCAGGAGGAATAAAGAAGCGGCTCTGACAGGCCTTTCTGACAGAGCCGTATTTCTTTACCAGAAGGTGGCGATGGAAACGTTTTCATAATAGTAGGTCGCGATGTCCGCGGCCTGCATGCCGTCCTGCGCCAAAGCGTAAGCGCCCCACTGCGGCATGCCCACGCCGTGACCATACCCTTTGCCTGCCATGAAAACGGTTCCGTCTTTGCTGCGCAGCTCTGTCAGCAGCGTAGAGCGCATGACAGTGCTGCCCAGTGCCAACCGAAGCTCTGCGACCGAGACCTCCACGCCGTCCACAGAAAGCGTCACGGCACGTCCGCTCGGCCCTTTCTGCGCAATTTTAACAGTCTTGCAGGAGGTCACATCCGCGCCGACCTTATGGCAGGCGGAAAGAAATTCCTTCGCGGAGAACTGAGCTTCCCATACGGCAGATTTTTTAGGAGCGTCAGGACTGTCAAGCCCCTTCTCCACACGGGTGTAGGCAGGCTCGGCATCCTGCCAGCCAAGACCTTCCCGGGCCAGTGCAGTGCTTCCGCCGGAATGCGCATGGAACCAGGCATAGGGGAGTGCGCCCCCGGAGGTCACAAGTACCTGCCCGCACGTTTCCTTCACGGCCTGTCGAATGGTATCATTGATAGCGGATATGTCATATGCCTGCGCCTCAGTGATGTCCGTGGAAATATCTGCGTCATCGTAACGGCTGGACTTTTCGAAGACAAACTTCAGCACAAAGGTCCGGGCAAGAATGGCCTGTGCCTTGAGCGCCTCCAAGGGCCAGTCGTTCGGCATCTCGCCCGCCAGCACGCCGCAGACATAGGTCTCAATGTCCATTTCGCGCAGGGCGTTCGCTTCCATAATATAAACGTTCAGCAACGGCAGTCCTGCATCATTCGCGGGAAGGGTATCCAGCACCTCGGGGCGCGGAACAGCCGTCGGCGCGGGAGTGGCGCTGCCCTGCGCAGCACAGGAAGCGAGGGAAAACAGCAGCAAAAGGACCGCTGCAGCGCGAAAAATTTTCATGAACGTTCCTCCTTGCAACGTCAGCTTTTCCCGCGCAAGGGCGAACAATACGCCCTGTCTCCCGAAACACAAAAAAATTCCTGATTCAGACGCGAAAATTTGTTGACAGCGCCGAAAAAGAATGCTATGATTAAAAAGTTGAAGGCATACTTGGGTGAAGTGCGCCTGTTTCATGGGCGCACAAGAGAGGAGCGAGCATCATGGAGGCTTTGAAAAGCTGCGATCATCGCGTGGTGGGAACCAAACAGGTGCTTCGCGGATTGAAGTCCGGCGCTCTGTCTCAGGTGTATGTCGCCAACGACGCGGACACTTTCCTGTACCAGCGCATCGTGCGCGCGGCGGAAGCCGCCCAGGTGCCGGTGGTGCGGGTTCCTACGATGAAGGAGCTGGGCGCGTGCTGCGGGGTGGAAGTTGCATCCGCCGCCGCGGGTATCGCCAAGTGACCGCCATTTACTACTGCCTGTAAGTTTCCGAGGGTTGCGGAAATTTATGGATAATTTTCCAGGAGGTGCTTCCATGCCCACGATCAATCAGTTGATCCGTAAGGGACGGGAAAAGGTTGTTGAGCATTCCAATTCGCCTATTCTGCAGGGCTGCCCGCAAAAGCGCGGCGTGTGCCTGAGCGTGAAGACGACCACGCCCAAGAAGCCGAATTCCGCCCTTCGTAAGATTGCGAGAATCCGTCTGACGAACTCCATCGAAGGTACCTGCTACATCCCCGGTATCGGCCACAACCTGCAGGAGCATAGCGTTGTGCTGATCCGTGGCGGCCGTGTGCGTGACCTGCCCGGTGTTCGTTACCACATCATTCGCGGCGCGCTGGATACCGCTGGCGTTGCCAAGCGGATGCAGGCTCGTTCCCTGTACGGCGCCAAGCGCCCGAAGAAGTAAGACCGCTGCGTTCGCTGCTGTTCCAAGCGGAAAATAAGCCCGCTGACGTACGCCCCATTCTTCGGAACAGGAATGGCACACGGCGTTCAGACTTCGGCGTTTCCGGCCGCGCTATTCGGCGCGGGGCGGTGTGATGCTGACGCACTGCCTGCGAAAGAGAACGCAAACCATGCATCACCTTACATCTTTAAGGAGGGAATCACATGCCCCGTCGCGGATTTGTACCCAAGCGCGAGGTGCTGCCCGATCCCGTATACGGGACCACGGTGGTCACCAAGCTGATCAATCAGATTATGGAAGACGGCAAGCGCGGCATCGCGCAGAACGTCTGCTATGAAGCTTTCGAGGCCGTGAAGGAAAAGACCGGCAAGGAAGCGACCGAAGTTTTCCAGGCTGCGCTGAACAACGTTGCGCCCCAGCTGGAGGTTAAGGCCCGCCGTGTGGGCGGCGCCACCTACCAGGTGCCTATCGAGATTCGTCCCGAGCGCCGTCAGACCCTGGCACTGCGCTGGATCGTGGAATTCTCCCGCAAGCGCGGCGAGAAGACCATGGCGGAGCGCCTGGCTGCCGAATTGCTGGATGCGTCCAACAACACCGGCGCGGCTGTGAAGCGCAAGGAAGAAATGCACCGTATGGCAGAAGCCAACAAGGCGTTCGCCCACTATCGGTGGTAAGCACTATTTCAGGCTATGGCCCAGGACGAGCCACCGTAGAAAGGAGAGCGATCCCTTATGCCCAGAAGTCACCCGCTTGATCGGCTGCGCAATATCGGCATTATGGCGCATATTGACGCCGGCAAGACCACGACTACCGAGCGTATTCTGTACTATACCGGTAAGACTCACCGCATTGGTGAGGTTCATGACGGTGCTGCCACGATGGACTGGATGGTCCAGGAGCAGGAGCGCGGTATTACCATCACCTCCGCTGCCACCACCTGCATCTGGCATGATCCGCTGGATCCTACCAACAAGAACAAGACGTATCGGATCAACATCATCGACACCCCCGGTCACGTGGACTTCACTGTGGAAGTGGAGCGCTCCCTGCGCGTGCTGGACGGCGCTGTAGCCGTTTTCTGCGCCAAGGGCGGCGTTGAGCCCCAGTCCGAGACCGTGTGGAAGCAGGCCGAGACCTACAAGGTCCCCCGCATGGCGTATGTCAACAAGATGGACATCACCGGCGCCAACTTCTACCGCGTTGTCGATATGATGAAGGATCGTCTGCATGCCAACGCTGTTCCGATCCAGCTGCCCATCGGTGCTGAAGCGGATTTCCGCGGCATCATCGACCTGATCACCATGCGCGCCGAGGTCTACTACAATGACGACGGCACCGATGTGCGTGATGAGGAGATCCCGGCCGATATGAAGGAAAAGGCCGAGGAGTATCGTGCGGCGCTGATCGAGGCTGTTGCCGAGACCGACGAAGCCCTGATGGAAAAGTACTTCAGCGGTGAGGAACTGACCATTGAGGAGATCCGCGCGGCGATCCGCAAGAGCACCATCGAGTGCAAGATGACCCCTGTTATGTGCGGTACTTCCTACCGCAACAAGGGTGTTCAGCCCCTGCTGGACAACATCATCTATTACATGCCTTCTCCCCTGGACATCCCCGCAATCAAGGGTACCGACCCCTTCGATCCCGAGAAGGAGATGGAGCGTCATCCCTCCGATGAGCAGCCTTTCTCCGCTCTGGCGTTCAAGATCATGGTCGACCCCTTCGTTGGTAAGCTGGCGTTCTTCCGTGTGTACTCCGGCCATCTGGCTGCGGGCAGCTATGTGATGAACTCCACCAAGCAGAAGCGTGAGCGTATGAGCCGTATCATGCTGATGCACGCCAACCACCGCGAGGAGGTTGAGGAAATCTACACCGGCGAAATTGCGGGCGCTGTGGGTCTGAAGGACACCACCACCGGCGACACGTTGTGCGATGAAAACAACCAGATCATCCTGGAGTCTATGGTGTTCCCCGATCCTGTGATCGAGGTCGCCATCGAGCCCAAGACCAAGGCGGGTCAGGACAAGATGACCATGGCGCTGCTGCGTCTGGCTGAGGAAGACCCCACCTTCAAAACCTACACCAACAAGGAGACGGGCCAGACCATCATCGCCGGCATGGGCGAGCTGCATCTGGAAATCATCGTTGACCGTCTGCTGCGTGAGTTCAAGGTCGAGGCTACCGTTGGCAAGCCCCAGGTTACCTACAAGGCGACCATCCGCAAGACGGTCAAGGCCGAAGGCCGTTTTGTCCGTCAGACCGGTGGTCACGGTCAGTATGGTCACTGCTGGGTGGAGATTTCTCCCAACGAGGCCGGCAAGGGCTACGAGTTCGAGTCCCGCATCGTGGGCGGCGTGATTCCGAAGGAATTCATTGCGCCTATCGACGCTGGTATTCAGGGCGCTGCCAAGAGCGGCTATGAAGGCTTCGAACTGGTGGACTTCAAGGCTGCCGTGGTCGATGGTTCTTACCACGATGTTGACTCCTCTGCGCAGGCGTACGAAATCGCCGGTTCTATGGCCTTCAAGGCTGCACTGGAAAAGGCGAACCCCGTGCTGATGGAGCCCATGATGAAGGTTGAAATCATCGTGCCTGAGCAGTACATGGGCGACGTGATGGGCAACGTGTCCAGCCGTCGCGGTCGTGTGGATGGCATGGAAGCGCGCGGCGCTGACCAGATCATTCATGCGTATGTCCCGCTGAGCGAGATGTTCGGCTACACCACCGACCTGCGTTCTCGTACCCAGGGCCGCGGCATGTTCACCATGCAGTTTGACCACTACGAGGAAGTGCCGAAGTCCGTGGCGGACAAGATCATCGGCGCTCGCGAAAAGAAGTAATGATTCGGGCCGCAAGGCCATCAAAAGACTTTTCAGCTGTATATAAGGAGGAACTTCCCTATGGCTAAGGAGCATTTTGAAAGAAACAAGCCGCATATCAACATCGGCACCATCGGTCACGTTGACCACGGCAAGACCACGCTGACCGCCGCCATCACCATGACGCTGGCCCAGAAGGGCGAAGCGCAGGCGATGCGTTACGACGAAATCGACAAGGCCCCCGAAGAAAAGGCCCGCGGCATCACGATCAACACCGCTCACGTGGAGTATGAGACCGCGAAGCGTCACTACGCGCACGTGGACTGCCCCGGTCACGCGGACTATGTGAAGAACATGATCACCGGCGCTGCTCAGATGGACGGCGCTATCCTGGTGGTTTCCGCCCCCGACGGCCCCATGCCTCAGACCCGTGAGCACATCCTGCTGGCCCGTCAGGTCGGCGTGCCCTACATCGTCGTGTTCATGAACAAGACCGACATGATGGACGACCCCGAGCTGCTGGAGCTGGTTGAGATGGAGATCCGTGAGCTGCTGAGCAGCTACGACTTCCCCGGCGACGAGATCCCGATCATCAAGGGTTCTGCCCTGAAGGCGCTGGAGTACATCCAGAACGGCGGCACCGACGTGGACAACTGCGAAGAGTGCAAGTGCATCTGGGAGCTGATGAACGCGGTGGACGAGTACATTCCTACTCCCCAGCGTGCGACCGACCAGCCCTTCCTGATGCCTGTTGAGGACGTGTTCTCCATCTCCGGCCGCGGCACCGTTGCCACCGGTCGTGTGGAGCGCGGCACCGTGAAGGTGTCCGACACCGTCGAGATCGTTGGTCTGATGGACAAGCCCCGCAGCACGGTCGTGACCGGCGTGGAAATGTTCCACAAGCTGCTGGACCAGGCCGAGGCTGGCGACAACATCGGCGCGCTGCTGCGCGGTGTGCAGCGCAATGAGGTCGAGCGTGGTCAGGTTCTGGCGAAGCCCGGCACCATTCATCCCCACACCCACTTCATTGGTCAGGTGTACGTGCTGACCAAGGAAGAAGGCGGCCGTCATACCCCCTTCTTCAACGGCTATCGTCCCCAGTTCTACTTCCGTACCACGGACGTGACTGGCAACATCAAGCTGCCCGAAGGCGTGGAAATGGTGATGCCCGGCGATAACATCGACATGGAGATCACCCTGATCACCCCCATCGCTCTGGAGCAGGGCCTGCGTTTCGCTATCCGTGAGGGTGGCCGCACGGTTGGTTCCGGCGTTGTGGCGAAGGTCATCGAGTAATAAAAAATTCCCCATCCTCCGGCGCTGCCGGAGGATGGGATCGCCCTGTTTTTTCCTGAAACATGGGCAAGCAACAATGCAATTAGGCAGGAGGTGTCCAGCGTGGCAAATGCCGCTCGTACGAAGGTTTGCCTTGCCTGCACGGAGTGCAAGCAGCGCAACTACAACAACATGAAGAATAAGAAGAACACCCCGGATCGCATTGAGCTTATGAAGTACTGCCCTTTCTGCAAGAAACACACCGCTCATCGCGAGACGAAGTAACCGCTACCATTACGGTGAGGATGTGAATAAAATGGCAGATGAGAACAAGACGGTCGCCGCGAAGCCTGCAAAGGCCGCCGCGCAGAAGGCCCCTGTTTCCAAATGGGATAAGTTCATCGGCTGGTGGGCTAAGCTTCCCAAGCGTATCGCTACGCCCTTCAAGAACATGTGGTATGAACTGAAGAAGGTATCGTGGCCTACCAAGAAGAAGCTGCTGACCTACTCCGTCGTCGTGCTGGTGTTCATGGTCGTTCTCGGACTGATCATTGGCCTGCTCGACATGGGCGCATCGGCGCTGGTGAAGCTGCTGGTGCTGTGATCCATTCACATTTAGGAGAGTAAACATGACCGAAAAGAGTAAGGAGCCCTGCTGGTATGTGGTGCATACCTACTCGGGGTATGAAAACAAGGTCAAGGACACCCTGGAGAAGTCCGTTGAGAACAACGGCATGCAGAACCTGATCTTCGACGTCAGAGTGCCTGTGGAGGATGTCATTGAAATCAAGAATGGCAAGCGTGTGAAGACGCAGCGCAAGGTCTATCCCGGCTATGTGCTGGTGCATATGATCGAGACCAGTGAAAGCTGGTATGTGGTGCGGAACACTCGCGGCGTGACGGGCTTTGTCGGCCCGGACAGCAAGCCTGTTCCCCTGACCGATGCCGAGGTGGAGATGATGCTCAACACCGAGGCGAAGAGCGTGGAATTTGGCGTTGCCATTGGCGAGGAAGTGCGCATTCTTTCCGGACCCTTGGAGAACTTCAGCGGCATTGTCGAGGACGTGGATACCGTCCGCGGCAAATTGACGGTCAAGGTGCAGATGTTCCTAGGCCGCGAGATGCCTGTTGAGGTTGACTTGGATCAGGTGGAGAAGGTCGAGAAGTGACCTTCTCCTCTCCGAGGGTTCTCCTTCGCAAGGCTTTTCCATCGCGCAAGCGATGAAGCAAACTGTCCGCCCTTTGCAGGCGGGCAAGTGGGAGAAAGCGTATAAACGCTTTCGCCATGACCACATTTTTAGGAGGTGCCATCCCCATGGCAAAGAAAGTTTCTGGCTATATCAAGCTGCAGGTTCCGGCCGGCAAGGCAAATCCTGCTCCGCCTATCGGCCCTGCGCTGGGTCAGCACGGCGTGAATATTCCTGGCTTCTGCAAGGAATTCAACGAGCGCACCGCTAAGCAGGCGGGCCTGATCATCCCTGTGGTGATCACCGTGTATTCCGACCGTACCTTCACCTTTATCACCAAGACCCCTCCTGTTCCTGTGCTGATCAAGAAGGCCCTGAACATCGAGACCGCCAGCGGTCGCCCCAACCGCGACAAGGTTGGTAAGCTGACCAAGGAACAAGTCCGCGAGATCGCTACCACCAAGATGCCCGACTTGAACGCCGCCAGCATCGAGGCTGCCATGAGCATGGTGGCCGGCACCGCCCGCAGCATGGGCGTGACCGTGGAAGAGTAAACGGAGACAATGTGGGAGGACGTAGTGCCGCTAATACCACATGGGAGGAAAGATAAACATGAAGCATGGTAAGAAGTATACCGACAGCGCAAAGCTGATCGAGTCCCTGAAGCTGTACGATCCCGAAGAGGCCGCTGACCTGGTTGTGAAGACCGGCAAGGCCAAGTTTGACGAGACCGTTGAGATCTCCGTCCGTCTGGGCGTTGACCCCCGTCACGCGGACCAGCAGGTTCGTGGCGCGGTGGTTCTGCCTCATGGCACGGGCCGCACCATCCGCGTGCTGGTCATTGCCAAGGGCGACAAGGCCAAGGAGGCCGAGGCTGCGGGTGCCGATTTCGTCGGCGCTGAGGA
>CAKTYE010000087.1 GCA_934631985.1 uncultured Clostridia bacterium
ACCGGGTTCTCCTTCGGTTCCGCTCCATGGCATTCCGTCGGCTGACCGTATACAGCCGCCGGAACGCCTTGTCGCTTGGATTAGGCGTAAGCAACAAAAGCCACTCGCACTGAAAGCACTGTTGTGCAGCATGGACACAATGAAGCCACACCAACGCCAAAAGCCTCCCCTGCAAGGGGAGGTGCCCCGAAGGGGCGGAGAGGTTCCGTCCCCCCAAGCCTCTCTCCGCAGAGGGAGGACAGCCGCCCCAAAGGCAGCAGGAGGCTATGCTCACATGCCGCTTCTTCCCGTCCTCGCATCAAGACGCTTTCATGCTTTCAGAAGCCAGCATGCTCCTCCAGTTCCCCCGCATGCTCCCGAAAGAACCGTGCATACACCTGCACATTCTCCAACTCTGTCCATTTTTTTACCTGCACCGGGTGGGTGTCCAAATCATAAATCTTTGCCCCCGGCAAGGCCAGCAGAAACGGCGAGTGCGTTGCGATCACCAGCTGACAGCCCGCATACCGTGCGGATTCTGTCAGAAAGTCTGCCAGCTCCACCTGACGCGCGGCACTCAGGCTGTTTTCCGGCTCATCCAGCAGATACAGCGCATCTTCTTCCAACCGCTGCTTGAAATAGAACAGCGCGCTTTCTCCATTGGAAAGCTCACGTACATTCCCGCCCAGCTGCTCCCGCACAAAGGACGACTGGGTTTTGCGCCGTGCGCTGTTGCGTTTTTTCAGCTCATCATAGTCTGCCAGGCTTTTCATTTGAAACACGCTTTGCCGCGCCTGCGTATGCGCTTGAAAAAGTGTCTCCCGGGTCCGATCGATCTCCGCATTCATGGTGCGGACATTCAGCATATAGTCAAACACATCATCGCTGGTAATGAGCCGACTTTTCGCCGGGATCGGTTCCGCTTCCTCCGCATGGCAAGCCGCCGCATATTGGTCAAAAAAGGCAGAGCTATTGCCGCAGGTGTCCCGGGACAGTGCCAGCTTTGCAGCAATGACATTCAGTGCAGTGGACTTTCCTGAACCGTTTCCCCCATAAAGAATGGTCACCGTGGCAAAGTCCAGCCGTTCCAGCCCCGCGCCGCTCAGCACGCCGAAAGGGTACATGGTGTTGTAGCAGGTGCGCAGCGCCATCTCCCTTTCTTCTCTTGTCATTCCCCCGCGCACACCGACGCGCGTGGCCCATTCCCAATCCGCATCTGGGAAGCGAAAGCTGTCCAGATAGATCATGGCACGTCCTTTTCCCGCGCCGCAAGCACCTGACGCAGGGAAGGAACGTCCTCGCCTTCCAGCGTCTTTGCCGGCTGGGCGCAAAGCATAGATTTCAAAATAGCTTCCTCGCAGCACTCCCCCACTGCCCGGAAGGGAACGTTCATCAGCTCCTCGTCCAGCAAGCGCATGGTGCTGAACGCGCCCTGCTTAATCCGGGGCGCAGTGGTAAAGCCCAGCATGATTTCGCCGCTGCCATGCCCCACATAGGAGCCAAGCCGTGCCATGCCCACGCTGGCCCGCTTAATGACCCGCTTCAGTTGACGGTGGCTCAGGGGCAGGTCTGTCGCGATGACCATAATGATAGACCCCTTGTCGCATTCCGCCAGCCCCGCAGGCAGCTCTGTATACTGGAAGTCTGCTGAGGAGCCATAGTTGGACTGCACCAGCACCCCCATGGTGAAGGTCTCATCTCCCAACTGCATCATACGGGAGGAAGAACCGATGCCGCCCTTCATGCCATAGCAGGTCGTTCCCCGGCCTGCACCCACATCGCCCTCTGCAAAGTCCGCCGCAGCCGCATCAATGGCGGCGCGCACTTCTTTTTCCCCTACGGGGCGCTGAGCAATGTCGCTCAGGCTGCTGTCATTGCACTCCAGCACCACAGGGTTGACGCTGTGCAGCGTCACGCCGTCCCGGCGGCACCATTCCAGCATGACCGATACCAGCGCGTCATGCACCTTACCCACGTTCAGCGTGTTGGTCAGCGCGATGGGCGTTTCCAGCGTTCCCAACTCCTCCACCTGCACCAGGCCCTGGCTTTTGCCAAAGCCGTTCCATACAAAGGCGGCGGCGGTCTGCTTCTCCACAAAGGGATTTTTCACCGGCGGCAAAATCACCGTCACGCCCGTGTGACAGCGCTCCGTGTCCACGGTGCAGTGGCCCACCTTGACCCCGGGTACGTCTGTGATCTGATTGCGCGGGCCGTGCTGCATATGCCCCACAGGCAGCGTAAGCGACACCTTACATTCCTTCTTTCCTACAGCGGATTTTGTCTGCTTCTTCATTCGCTTTCGAGCAGTGTTTTCCCTTTTTCGGCAGGATTTTCCCTGCAAGAAACGAATGCTTTCTTCATAGCTTTTTACGAAGGAGACGATGCTTCATGTCCACCCCCTGGATCGGGCTGACTCCCGGTGTGCATCAAAACGGTACGCACCTGCTGACCCATATGGGCTTTTTTGACGCGCTGCTGCATGCAGGCGCGCGCCCTGTTGCGCTGCCCCTGACCGATGATCCCCATCTGCTGGCGGACTATGTGGAAAAGCTGGACGGCTTTCTGTTTACGGGCGGCGGCGACCTGGATCCGCTGCTGTACGGTCAGCCCTGCCGCCCCTGGTGCGGAACCATTGAACCCCGCCGGGACCGCATGGAGCTGGCACTGCTTTCCCTGCTGAAGGAACGCTCCACGCCCGTGCTGGGCATATGCCGCGGCTTGCAGATCATGAACGTTGCACTGGGCGGCACCCTGTATCAGGACGTTGAGAAGGAGCTTGCCACAGACTGTCCGCTGGCCCACCGTCAAAAGCAGCCGGATGCGTACCCCACGCACACCGTTTCGCTTGCGCCGGGCAGCCTGCTGCATCGGCTGATGGGTGCGGAGACCAAGGTAAACTCCCTGCATCACCAAGGCGTCCGCATATGCGCCCCTGGCTTTCGCCCCACGGCCTTCAGTCCGGATGGCCTGTGTGAAGCCGCCGAGCTGGAAGCGCATCCCTTCTTTGTGGGCGTTCAGTGGCACCCTGAACGGATGTGGACGCAGGACGCCAAGCAGGCCGCGCTCTTTACCGCGTTTGTCCAAGCATGCCAACATGCTGTCCTCTGAAACGTTTTCGCTCTGCTAACATTGAAAATTCGGAAAAAACAGTGACAAATTGCACATCCTTGTGATATGATAGAGGTCGATGAACAGACGTCTGCATTCACAGCATTTCCGTCCCCCCTTATTCCGCCGGGGGCTGCGACGTCCCGCTGGAAGTTCCGTAACAAGGAGGATGTGTCGAGCATGGAGACGGAGAAGAAGCGGTTTCATTCTGTCCGGCTGGAAAAGGACAAATGCCGCGGCTGCACCAACTGCCTGAAGCGCTGCCCCACCGAGGCCATTCGTGTCCGCGGTGGAGGTGCGCACATTATTGACGAGCGCTGCATCGACTGCGGCGAATGTATCCGCGTGTGCGATTATCATGCAAAGGTCGCCATTACCGATCCCCTGTCCTCCATCAGCCGCTTCAAATATAAAATCGCCCTGCCCGCACCTTCTCTATATGGTCAGTTTAAGAATCTGCGCCATATTGCCCAGGTGCTGACAGGGCTGAAGCATATGGGCTTTGACGATGTGTTCGAGGTGGCCCGGGGCGCAGACGTGGTGACCCGCGCCATTCGGGAAAAGCTTCGTCAGCCTGATCTGCCCCGGCCGCTGATTTCCGCGGCGTGTCCCGCCATTGTGCGGCTGATTCAGGTGCGCTTTCCCGACCTGATCGAGCATATCGTAGATGTTCGCCAGCCCATGGAGGTGGCGGCGCTGATCGCCCGGCAGGAGTTTTCTCGCAAAAATCAGGTCGATCCTGCCGAGGTAGGCTGCTTTTTTATCACGCCCTGTCCCGCCAAGGTGACCGCCATCCGCAATCCCATTGGGCATGCGGAAAGCGCTGTGGATGGCGCGATCTCCGTGTTGGAGATTTACGGCCTACTGTCTAGCCACACCCGCAGTCATGTAATGGACGATGCGCTGGCCCTGGCGACCAGCTATGGCGTAGGCTGGGCCAACAGCGGCGGCGAAGCCAGCGCCGTCTGCCCGGACAATGCGCTGGCGGTGGACGGCATTGAGAATGTCATTCGTGTGCTGGAAGAAGTAGAAAACAACAAGCTCAGTGACCTGACCTTTCTGGAATGCTCTGCCTGCACGGGCGGCTGTGTCGGCGGGCCGCTGAATTTTGAAAACAACTATGTTGCGCGTTCCAGTATTCGCAGACTGGTGGAGGAGCGGGAACGCACCCATCCCGACGAACGGGTAGACGTGTCCCTGCTAACAAAGTATCCGCTGAACAGCCCCAAGCCCATTCTGCCCAACAGCGCCATGCAGCTGGATGACGACATTGTGGAAGCCATGCGCAAGCTGGATCGCATTGAGACCATCTACAAGCGTCTGCCGGGGTACGACTGCGGCTCCTGCGGCTCACCCACCTGCCGCACCCTTGCAGAGGACATTGTGCGCGGCTTTGCCAGCGAAATGGACTGCATTCACATTATGAAAGAAAAGCTCAAGATCATGGCCCAGCAAATGGTCGATATTGCAAGAACAACGAGGGAATGACGGGGAGAGGGACTGCGAGGGAGGCGGCTTCTCTGAGAGAAGCCCCTCCCTCGCGCTCCCACCCGAAGAGCAGCTGGGGGTATTCTTATTGTACACTCCCATGCAGCTGTACTTTATTGCAGCAAAAGGACGTGCGCCTATGCCTCCCCCTTATGGTTTTCAGGGGAAGCGACGAGGGGGTGCTTCTGGCACAGAAGCCCCCTCGCATCACCACAACGAAGGAGGTTCCTCCCATGACCTTACAGGAGCTTATCGCCTGCACCGGGGCAGAGAACATGACCCCGGAGCTTCCCCTGGACACACCTGTCAGCTGCGGCTATACCTGCGACCTGCTCAGTTGGGTCATGGCCCACGGCAAAAAGGGCATGGCCTGGATCACCGTGCAGACGCACATGAACGTTATCGCCGTGGCTTCCCTGATGGAAATGACCGCGGTCATCCTGCCCGAGGGGATCAAGATGGAGGGGCCGTCGCTGGAGAAAGCCCGGGAAGAGGGCATTGCCGTGCTGCAAAGCAAGCGCAGCGCCTATGCCCTCTGCGCCCTGATGCATCAGGCTGGGCTGCCCGCCGATGCGGACGCATAAGCCATGTTTGTGGATCTGCATATCCACTCCTGTCTCAGTCCCTGTGCGGACGATGACATGACCCCCGCCAACATCTGCGGCATGGCCCACCTGAAGGGGCTGAACGCCATCGCCGTCACGGATCATAACACGGCCCGCAATTTGCCCTACGTTCAGGAAGCAGCCGACTTCTTCCATCTCATCCTGCTGCCCGGCATAGAGATCACCACCCGAGAGGAGGTGCATCTGCTGGGGTACTTTCCCACAGTGGAGACTGCTGTGGAGGCCGGAGAATTCTTTTCCAGCCAGCTGCCGCCCATGAAGAACCGTCCGGACTTCTTTGGACATCAGTATGTCGTCAACACCGAGGACGAGATCATAGCGGAGGAGGATCGGCTGCTCATTGGCGCGACCGACCTTTCGCTGGCAGAATGTACGCAGGCGGTGCGCAGGCGCGGGGGGATCGCCGTTCCCGCGCACATCAACCGGGGCAGCAACGGCCTGCTGATCAACCTGGGCATAATGCCGGAGGAGCCGTCCTTCCCGCTGGTGGAGGTTTGGCCCGAGCTTCCCATAGCGGAGACTGTGCTGGCAGGCCGCGGCGTACTGACCGCTTCGGACGCGCACCAGCTGGGAAAAATCCGCGAGGCTGTGTTTGACCTGCCTACAGCACGATGCTCGTTTGGTAGTTTATGGGAGAGGTTAAAGAAGTTTAACATGTAAAACTTCACAAGAAAAAAATATCTTTTATTGTGAACTGCCGAATTTCATTTTAAAACGCTCTGCAAATAAAACAAATACTTTCTTTTCCAGCATCTGTATGTTAAAATAAAAACAAGCGCGTTTTCCCTGATTGTGCAGTGGAAAGGCGAAACGCCTTAAAGGAGGTTTATTTATGCCGGATCAAAAGGAAAAGTATGCGCAGCTGCAAGAGGCCATCGCGCGGCACAAGGGCGAACCCGGCGCACTGATGCCCGTATTGCAGGAGGCGCAAAACATCTTCGGTTACGTCCCGTTGGACGTGCAGGAGAAGATTGCCGACGGCCTGGGCACCACCCTGAGCGAGGTCTATGGCGTGGCGACGTTCTATTCCCAGTTCTCACTGGAGCCCAAGGGACAATATGTGGTCGGCGTATGTCTGGGTACGGCCTGCTATGTCAAGGGCTCGCAGAAGGTGCTGGATAAGCTGAGCGAGGAGCTGCGCATCCCCGTGGGCAAAACCACCGAGGACGGTCGCTTCACCCTGAACGCCACCCGCTGCCTGGGTGCCTGCGGTCTGGCCCCCGTCATGATGATCAACGATGAGGTCTATGGTCGCCTGACCCCGGACGAGGTGCCTGCCATCATCGCCAAGTATCGTTAAGCCATGCGCGATCTGTCGCTGCATCTGCTGGATCTGGCGCAGAACAGCATCAGCGCCGGGGCTTCGCTGGTGGAAATTTTTCTTACGCAGGAGGCAAGCGGCTGGCTGACCATGGTTATCCGCGACGATGGACGGGGCATGTCCCCGGAGTTGCTTGCCCGCGTCACCAGTCCCTTCGCCACCACCCGCACCACCCGCAAGGTCGGCCTGGGGCTGCCGCTGATGCAGGAAAATGCCGAAAAGACCGGCGGCTCCCTGCGCATTACAAGCGAGGAGGGCAAGGGAACAGAGCTGACCGTCGCCCTGGATACGCGAAGTATCGACTGTCTGCCTCTGGGCGATCTGCCCGGAACGCTCCTGAGCCTGATCCTGATGCATCCCGATGCACCGGACTTCCACTTTCACGGCGTTTCTCCCGCAGGGGTGTGCGATGTGGACACCCGGGAGATACGCCAGGCGGCTGGCGGGCTTCCGCTGAATGAGCCTGCCATCGCCGCTTGGCTGAGGTCTGCGCTGGAGGACGAGATTCATCCAATCTTTGGAGGTGTGTAATTTTATGAAATCTCTGGCTGAACTGGAAGCTATTCGTCAAAAGACGCTGGAAAATATTGCCATGCGCAAGGAGGTTCACGATGCGGCACGCATTGTGGTGGGCATGGCTACCTGCGGCATCGCAGCGGGCGCGCGCCCGGTGATGCTGGCCTTTATGGATGAGATCGCCAAGCGGCGACTGGATCATGTGACCGTCTCCCAGACAGGCTGTGCGGGCATGTGCCGCCTGGAGCCGATGGTGGATGTTTATCTGCCCGGGCAGGAAAAGGTCACCTATGTGAAGCTGACCCCCGAAATGGTGCCGCGCATTGTGGCGGAGCATATTGTCAACGGCCGCCCCGTGGAGGAATACACCATCGGCGCGGCGGAAGCGAACAAGTAACTTGCGAATGAGGAGGCATACCCATGGATCTTTATCGCGCACATGTCCTGGTCTGCGGGGGCACTGGCTGCACGTCCTCCGGTTCCCATCAGCTGATCGAGCGGTTTGAGCAGCAGCTGAAGGAAAAGGGACTGGAAAAGGAAGTCAAGGTCGTCCGCACGGGCTGCTTCGGACTTTGCGAGGCCGGCCCCGTGGTCATCGTCTACCCGGAAGGCACCTTCTACAGCCGTGTGAAGGTGGAGGATGTGGACGAGATCGTTGCAGAGCATCTGCTCAAGGGCCGCAAGGTGCAGCACCTGGTCTATGTGGATCATGTGACCCATGAGTCCACCGTCGCCAAATCGCTGGACGAAATCGGCTTCTACAAGCAGCAGAAGCGCATTGCGCTGAAAAACTGCGGCGTAATCGACCCGGAAAACATTGATGAATATATTGCCTTTGACGGCTACAAGGCGCTGGCAAAGGCCCTGACCGAAATGACCCGCGAGCAGGTCATTCAGGAGGTGCTGGACTCCGGCCTGCGCGGACGCGGCGGCGGCGGCTTCCCCACCGGTCTGAAGTGGAAGTTCGGCTACAACAGCCCTGCGGATCAGAAGTACATTGCCTGCAATGCGGACGAGGGCGATCCCGGCGCGTTCATGGACCGCTCCCTGCTGGAGGGCGACCCCCATGCCATCATTGAAGCTATGGCGATCGGCGGCTATGCCATTGGGGCCAGCGAGGGCTACATTTATGTGCGTGCCGAATACCCCATCGCCGTGAAGCGGCTGCAGGTCGCCATCGGTCAGGCCCGGGAATACGGCCTGCTGGGCGAGCATATTTTCGGCACGGATTTCAGCTTTGACCTGCACATTCGTCTGGGCGCAGGCGCGTTCGTCTGCGGCGAGGAAACGGCGCTGATGAACTCCATCGAGGGCAAGCGCGGCGAGCCTCGTCCCCGTCCTCCGTTCCCGGCGGTGAAGGGCCTGTTCGGCAAGCCCACGGTGCTGAACAACGTGGAAACCTATGCCAACATTCCGCAGATTATTTTGAAGGGCGCGAAGTGGTACGCCTCCATCGGCACCGAGCGCTCCAAGGGTACAAAGGTGTTCGCCCTGGGCGGCAAGATCAACAACACCGGCCTGGTAGAAATTCCCATGGGCACGCCCCTGCGCACGGTCATTTACGACATTGGCGGCGGCATTCCCAACGGCAAAAAGTTTAAGGCTGTACAGATCGGCGGTCCGTCCGGCGGCTGTCTGCCCGAAAGCATGTTGGATTT
>CAKTYE010000088.1 GCA_934631985.1 uncultured Clostridia bacterium
TGCCAACATACTTTCGAATCCTTTAACCATCTTCATCACCCGTGGATGATTATACCATAATTATCGGGTTTCCACTAGCTTTGGAGTAGAGCCTCAATTTACAGGTGCCGTATGTTCTATCCTATTTTCACCTTCCTTTTGCGTATAGATTGGCATAATGGTGGGGCTTTACGGCCATGAACCCATATGCTATAATGATATCAAGATGATCATGGGGGTATGGCTATGCTATCCATTTTGATTGTGGATGATGAGACATATGTGTGCGATGGGATTATTCAAAACATTCCCTGGCACGAGCTGGGCATACAGTCTGTTCACCAGGCGCACACCGGTCGTGAAGGCTTGCAGTTAGCCCTGCAGCTTAAGCCAGACATTCTCCTCAGCGATGTACGTATGCCCCATATGGATGGGCTGGCCATGGCTTCCGCTTTGCAAGAAAACGGTATCCAGCCACAAATCATTTTCATGAGCGCTTACTCCGAGCTTTCGTATTACAAAAAGGCACTGAAGTTACATGCAGTCAGCTTTGTGGAGAAGCCTATCATCCTGGATGAATTATATGCGGAGATCCGTCACGCTGTGGCCCGTATTCTCTCCGTGCAATCTTCCCGTTTATCAGAAGAAGAGCAAAAGGCCTATGGCTTGAACAGCCTTTTGCAGGGTAGAAATGTCCCTGCAGCCAATGCTTTCCGGCAGCAACTAGCCGGTTATTCCTGCTTTACTTTATGCGTGGCTGCCCCGCTGCATGGAGGTTCCCTGGAATCTTACAGCACCATTGTCCGGCGTTTGAGGCAAGCACTACCCACCCATGTCTATCTGGCTGCAGCGTTGGATGGTTCCCGGCTGGTTGTATTAGTCGCCTGGCCACTCGCCCTTTCCACGAATCTTTCGCAACTGGGAAAGCTGTTGTTAACCCAGTGCGATTCTACACCCGTATTCATTACAGGCAGAGCTTGCTCATCACCTGAACAATTGCCGGAGGCCTTTCACCAGGCACTCGAGCAGCAAGCCTATATGTTTTTTGCGCAGGAATCCACTTTTGCCGACAGTCTTCCAACCATGGCTGAGGATACAGTCATTGCCTCTTTTTCCCACGTTACCTTGGGCGCACTCCAGCAGGCACCCTGTGGACCCGATGGGCCACAGATCTCCAGCATCATGGCACAGTACATAAACGATCTGGCAAAGGCCGGCGTTTCGCCAGACCGCGCCCGTTCTGAGTCACTCAACCTGCTGAATCTGTTTAGAGATCACATGCTTGCCAAAGGCCTTTCTGACTTTCCAGCTTTTTCCTGGAATGATGTGGCACATTGCAGCTGTGCAGATGATCTATGCGCTTATTGTAAGCTTCAAATCGAAAAGAAGATCGCAGCCTTGTGCGATCTTCAAGCCAAAGGACGAGGCGCATATAGTATCATGCAGGAGATTCAATTGGGATATTGCCATTCCGGCTTCTCCATTGCTTCCCTTTCTGAAAAACTGCACTTTTCCGAAAGCTATTTGAGCAATGTCTTTAAGAAGCAATATGATACCACCATTGGCGCCTGTATCAACAAACTGCGCATGGAAAAAGCCAAGGAGCTGTTGCTGCAGCCAGGCGCCAAGGTAAGCCAAGTTGCGGCGCAGGTGGGCTTCGATGACACGGATTACTTTACCAAGCGCTTCCGGCAGTATACCGGCTTAACCCCCACGGAATACAGGAGGTGAAGCCTATGACCGCCCTTCGAAGCTGGCTGCACCACATCAATGAAATTCTCCACGCCAATACGAAACAGTTTATCCGGTATCTGCTGCTAACCTTCTTGCCGTTTATCCTGATATCGCTGCTTATGAATATTCGCTTTCTCCAAACGCAGCGGAGTCATACCGTATCCATTCTGCGGGATGTTACGCTACAGGTTGGGAATCAGTTGGGATTCCTATATAGCATATCCAACAGCATTGTCCAGCATGTTTCCAACAGTTTGACCTTGCAGGATGATATACTGGTTTCACCCGGGTCAGACAGCGATTTTCAGCGCATGAACCGTAACATTATCAAGCTGAATTCCCTGGTAAATACCTATCAGTTTTTTGAGCAGATCTCCTCCATACGCTTTTTCCTTCCCGATGAACTGATCGTTGCTGATGGAGAAATGCTGCAATATGCTGATGTTTTGGACGACCGGCCTTGGTATCAGGAGTACCTTAGCCAGCCGTTATTGCATCGCTGGTATGTAACGGATGGTTTTGCAGGCGGTTCCGATGTTCGCTGCATCAGTTTCCTGTCATCGCTGCGAAATCCCACCAACTACCTGCAAAACATTGGGGTGCTGAGTGTGGATATCAGCCTGGAATATATCCAAGGCATATTGGATACCGGTATGATTCTGGAGCACATGGACGCCTATCTCATGGATAGCAAAGGGCAGGTCATTCTGCACACCGGCACCTTACCGGACACGCTTTTTCAGGATCAACTGCTTCCCAAAACCCTGACCGCCGGGAAAAACTCGAGTGTCTTCATTGATAAAGCAGCCTATTTGAGTTGTGTGGAAAGTATCGCCAATGCGGACATGTATCTCGTGTACCTGATTCCTGAATCCAGTATCACCCACAGCAATCTGGTAAACTACTCCTGGCAGTTCCTGCTGATGCTTGTGGAAATTGTGATTGTCATGCTTCTAACGGCTGCCCTGGCCATTACGGCCATTAACAGCCGAAACAACCGCCTAAAATTGCTAAACCAGCAGATCAATCCGCATTTCCTTTATAACGCGCTTGACATGATTAACTGGAAGGCCATTAACTCAAAAATGCCGGAGATTTATCAGCCCATCCAGAAGCTGTCTCGCTTTTACAAATTAACGTTAAACCACGGTCTGGACTTCATTACCCTACGTGAGGAGCTTGATCAGCTTCGCCTTTATCTGGAGCTGCAGGACAGCCGCTTTGGAAACAGGATCAGCTATTCCCTGCATATGCCGGAGGAATTGTCTGATTGCGTGGTATTGCATATGGTCCTGCAGCCAGTCGTAGAAAACGCCATCCTGCATGGCATTCTTGAACAGGAAAGCCAAACAGGGCATATTGAGATTATCGCCCAGGCCCAGGATGAGCAGCTGCGAATCACCATCCGTGATGATGGCGTGGGAATGGATCAGGCCAAGCAGCGCGCGATCCTTCTCGGCAGCGGCGTCAAAGGATACGGATTAAAAAATGTGCAGGAGCGAATTCACATGTTTTATGGCCGTCGCTACGGCATGACGATAGATTCCCAAGCCGGAAAAGGTACACAGGTAAGCGTACTGTTTCCCATGCGCAGGGAATGCTAGGCAGCATAAAGCCGGAGAGCATGTGCTCCCCGGCTTTTTTCGTTACGGTTATGCTTAGAAATGCTGGTACCGCCTTAGCCATTCGCAACACAGATCCACCCAGCGCGCCACATGGGGGTCATTGGCGCTTTCGGAAGGATGCATTTCGTTGGAAAGCGCAGTACCGTGCGCACCATAGGGGAAGATGTGCAATTCAAAGGGAACACCGCATGCCGTAAGCACATCCGTCAATTGGGTAGCATTGCGCGGGTCATCCATCCCCGCACATTGCCAGATGAAAAACGGCGGGCATGCCGGAGTGACATTCCGTTCAATGGCATCTTCCGCAAACTTGGCAAAGCGGGCACGGTCATAGCCCAGCAGCCCTTTGGATACGGGCAGCCAGCTTCCGGCACCATAGCAGAGCACCGCCGCGTCCGGCCGGCTGGAGCAGCGCTCCACGGGATCTGCAGCTTCCGGATTGCCCTGGTCAAACTTGGTGGCGCACCATCCTGTAAGCATGGCCCCCCCAGAAAAGCCCATCATGCCTATTTTGTCCGGGAGCGTATTCAGCTCCTTGGCATGATACCTGAGATAGCGCACGGCACGGATCGCATCCTGTTGGGTAGTCTTGTAACTATACGGATTCACCCGATAATCCAAAACCGCCACATTGAAGCCCTCGTCATAGAAGCGCTCTGCCACAATCGTTCCCTCGTAGCACGCCTTCCACATGAATCCTCCGCCGGCGCAAACCAGTATCATTGCCCGCGGTTCACCAGGGTGAATGCGTACTCCCACGGCAGGCTGCGGCTGCTGAAAATCTTCTCGGTAGCCCGGCGCCCCCTGCGCTCCGTACAGAAAGCGTGGGCTTGGGTCAAAGGTTAAGAATTCTCTCTGCCAGAAGTCCCACATGGGACGATACTCCCCAATAAACTCCTGCCAATAAATCTCCGGTAAGTCAAACCCGTCCTTTCGCTGGAACCATTTTGCGTCGTTGGTTTCGGGCCAACCGTCAAACCGTGAATGCATCGTTTTCTCCTTTTGTCATGGGGGGACCGGCATAGCACAGTGCCGCCCCCCCGTCTCACGTCATGTCCTGTTGTTACTTGTTTGCTTCCACGTAGGCAGCCGCCTGGGCCACATAGGCATCGATAACGTGTTTCAAGCCGGCGGCTTCCATCATCTGGATATACTCATCCACACCGGTGGCAGGATCCACAAAGCCCAAGCGCAGGGGCTTTCCGTACTGCTCGTAAACATTCTGTATGGTGGCCAGTTCGCTCTGGTACATGCTGCTGTCGAAGGTAAACGACTGGAGAATATTGTTTACGCTGCGGGAATCCATATCATAGAAGATCTCCCGATAGCCAGGAATGCTGTTCTGTTCAGACTCAACGACCTGATAATCCCAGTTGCGGAAAGCGCTCCAGCAAATCCAGTTTCCACCGTACAGCTGGCTGCGCGCACCGGCTGCAATGACGTTTTCGTTGAGCGTTCCATCTTCGTTAAGTTCACCGGCAAAGTACCATTGGGCATCTTCACCCTGAATACCACGCTGCACCAGGTAGTTCATTTCCTTGTCATTGCGCAGGTAGTCGATAATCTGCAGCACCAGTTCGGGATGTTCACTGTTGATGGGGAGGGAAATACCGCCGCCGGTGGCCGCGTAGCGCAGCATGCGCTTGTCGCCGGAAAGATCATAGATCTCCACAAATTCGCCGGTGCCATTCTTCTTCAGGTCCTCGTTGGCGGAGTTGACCGTACCGGCGTTATCCAGCATAACGGCAATTTTGCCATTGGCCATATTTTCGCGGTTGGTATTGGTATTGGACAGGCTGTCCTTGGAAATCCAGCCGTTCTGATTCCAGCGATAGGTAATCTCGCAGCGCTCACGGAACTCATCCGTATACAGATAGCAGAAAGGCACAGGCGCTTCCTCCGTGAGATCATACGCCATGCAAAGCTGAGGAAAATTGCCGTCCGATGCCCATTCGTTGGGCGTAAACATCAGCAGGTCATCCGGGTAATCATACATGCTACCAAAGAGCAGCGGCACAATGCCAGACTCATTTTCGTGTACAGCCGCCATATAGTTTTCTAGGGATGTCAAGTCAGTAATTTCCGGAAGTCCATATTTCTCCCGCAAGTCACCGCGGATACCCACTGTAGCCTGAATATTCTGAATCATTTCCTGGGGAACCATGTAGATCTTGCCATTGACCCTTGCCTGATCCCATACTTCCTTGGGCGTGTGTTCCCAAGTGATGGGCGCATAGGTCTTGAGCATGTCTTCCGTCATTTCCATAAAGGCATTCTTGCCGGTTAGGGTTCCATAACCGGCAAAAAAGGCGGAAAAGATCGCGTCCATGCGGGTTTGGGAAGCCAAAAGCAACGGGTAAGTGGTGTTCATTTCACCAACGGGCACATAGGTAACCGTCATGTAGCAGTTTAGCTTTTCTTTCAGCTTTTCATTGATGGCTGCCAAAACAACCTTATCGTCCTCGAGTTCTTCACCCAGGAAGTAGAAAATGACTTCCGTGGGCTGCGCCTCTGCCAGTGCCGTCCATGGCAGCGCTGTACAGATCATTGCCAGAGTCATCAGGGTAGCCAGTAATTGTTTCCAGTTTTTCATTTGGGTATCTCCTTTCTCTATCCACTGTGCCAATGCCGGCACCAAAGCCAAGTTTAGGTTTATCCTTTCACCGCGCCAATGGTAATGCCTTTTACGAAGTATTTTTGCAGGAAAGGATACAGCAGAATAATGGGACCCGTAGCAATCACCGTCATGGCCAGTTTCAGGCTCTCACTGGGAAATGAGAGGCTGGAAATTTCTGAAGACATGGGCACCGTTGAACTCTTCAAAAACTCAACGCTGTTAAGCAACCGGTACAGGTAGTATTGTAGCGGGAACAAATCGCTATCCTGCAGAAAGAGCATACCGGTTCGCCATTCGTTCCAGTAGTTCAGTGCCGTGAACATCCCGATGCTGGCCAGCGCAGGCTTTGCCAGGGGCAGCACAATGCGGAAGAAGGTATAGAATTCCCCGGCACCGTCAATTTTGGCGGCCTCCACCAGCGCCTTGGGAACGGTCCGCATAAAGTTTTTCATCAAAATAACAAAGTACACGTTTACCAGCTGCGTCAGGATCATGATCCAATAGGTATCCTTCAGCCTGAGATAGTTGGTAATCAGCAGGTACCACGGTACCAATCCTCCACCAAAGAGCATGGTGAAAAATACAAACATGGTGAAGAAGCCACGGCTCCTGAAGTCTTCCCGCTGCAGGGCATAACCGCACGTGGACGTAAACAGTAGCGACAGGAAGGTGCCCAGCACCGTAATGGATACCGTGATACCATAGGCACGAATCACCTTTTCGGGGTATTTTAAGGCTGTATTGTATGCCTCCAGGGAGAACTCCTGGGGCCACAGGGAATACCCATGCTGATAAATCTCCGCCTCCGATGTAAACGAGCCAACGACCACCAGCCAGAACGGCAGCAAACACAGCACCGTTACCAGCGTAATAAAGGAGTAGGACAGAATTTCAAATGCTTTCCGGTCTCTTGTTTTACGTATGCCTTTTTGTAGTTCCACGCTTTGCACCGTCACCGCTCATCCCTCCTTAATATAGTGCGTTCTCCGGGCTGATCCGCCGGATCAGCAAGTTGGTTGCGATCAGCGTAACCAGGCACAGCACCGATTGGTACAGACCAATGGCGGAGGACATTCCGAACTCATAACTGGTTAGCAGGGAGCGGAACACATAGGTATCGATAACGTCCGTGGCATTGTAAAGCAAGCCGTTGCTCCCCACCAGCTGATAGAACATATCGAAATTCCCGCGGAAGATATTGCCAATGGCCAGGATCAGCAAGATGATGAACGTGGACTGCAGGCCCGGCAAAGTGATGTAACGGATTTTCTGCCACTCATTCGCCCCGTCCAAGGCTGCGCTTTCGTAAATATCCTGGCTGATTCCCATGATTGCCGCCAGATACACGATGGTCCCGTACCCCACATGCTTCCATGCGCTGAGGAAAATGAAGATTGCCGGCCAGTACTGTGCATCGGTATACACGGACCATTTTTCCTGACCCATGGAAGTAAGCAGATTGTTTACAAAGCCGAAATCGTAATTAAGGAGGTTATAGGCAATGGCCCCCACCACAACCCAGGAAATGAAGTTGGGCAAGAACATAGCGCCCTGTGTGAATTTTTTGAACTTTCTGCCCGCTATTTCGGACAGGAAGATGGCTGCTGCAATTTCCAGCACATTTTGCACGACAATGAAAGCAGCATTGTACAACAATGTGTTTCGTGTCACCTGCCATGCCTTTCCAGACATAAAGAAGAATCGGAAGTTATTCCATCCGCACCAAGGGCTTCCAAATATACCCTGAGCGAAATTGTACTGCTTAAAAGCAATGATAATGCCACACATGGGCAGATAATGAAAGATGATCAGATAAATGGCAATGGGCAAAATCATTAACAACAGTGCCTTATTGTGCTTGCAATCATAGGCAAGATTGCTGCCAAACCGTCTTAGTGCTCTCATATTTGTTCACTTCCGTTTCCTTAGTTTCGCTTTTATTGTAGCAGCTTTTATACGCAGTTCAACCGGAAGATCCTGCACCAGCCCCGACAAAACTGCTTTATTTGTCCGCTTACTTACCATATTTTACATTTTCGTTTCAACGCCCGTTATTGATAGCTCCAAAAACAACACGCATCAAATGCTTACCACACTTTTCCCCGCCTCCCTGGGTTATTCATGGATGAGAAAAAAGGAACCATGGCAGCAGCCTTGTGGAGGGCTGGAAACCACGGTTTACACTAGCGTGAATAGCCACAACAGCGAAACCATCCAGAAGAGTCATGTGAAGAAATCGTTTTGAATGCAGCACGAACAGCATCCGGCAGCTTCTCCAACAAACGGACTTTTGCCTTTCTCAGAAAAGCCTTGAGTTTAGCCCACATCTTCTCAATAGGATTCAAATCAGGGCTGTACGGTGGCAGATAGAGGTATTGAACGCCAGCCTGCTCCAATAAATCCTTTATTGCCTGTGTATGGTGAGAACGCATATTGTCCATCACAACGATCGAGTCGGGAGAAAGTGTCGGAATAAGAATGTTTCTCAGATAATCAACAAATCTTTCTGAAGTTGTTCCTCCTG
>CAKTYE010000089.1 GCA_934631985.1 uncultured Clostridia bacterium
GTTCTTCCCCCTTCTGCTTACCTGGTGAAAAAGAGCCGCAAAGTGCCTATTTTCGACAGGAACCATCAAAAAGAGCCTGCAATGCACAAAAATGCGATGCAGACTCGGGTGTTTCATTTCAGTCCCAGCTCGGCGGCACGGCGGATTGCATCCGCACGCCCGGTGACATTTAATTTACGATACAGATTTCCCGTATGGAATTTTACGGTACGAACGGTGATATTCAGCACCGTTGCGATCTCCTCGTTCTTCTTGCCCGCCGCCAGCAGGCGGAACACCGCGCGTTCCGTTTCCGTAAGCTCCTGCTTTTCCGGCTGCTGCGGCGCAAGATATGCGGGATACAGCCGTGCCTGCGTACAGGCCGCCGCCTGAATGACCTCATTGTAGCGTTTTTGCTTCGGCAAATGCTCCAGCAGCGGCGTGACCGCCACGCCCTCGTCCGCCACAAGCCGCACCAGGCAGTACTTCTCGCCCAGGGCAAGGGCCTCCTGCAATTGTGCTTCCCAGCCGCTTTCCCGGCGGCGGTGATGGAAGATTGCCATCAGCAGCAGGCATTCCGCCTGCCCATAGGGGCGCTCATAGGTGCGGTAATAGGTCAGCATGCGGTTCGCCAGATAGTTGAACTCCGCCGCCTTGTTCTCCGCCAGGTCAATGCGCAGCTTCGTCATGTAGGCATAGCGGTCCAGAATGCTGAAGCCCGCCGCTTCATCGGGCGCTTCCGCACGGAGCCACTGCTGCGCCATGCCAATATCGCCCCGGCGCAGACCCATGCGCACCTCCTGCGCGCGTAAATTAGACCGAAGTCTTTTCAGTGGTTCATCCCCCAGTTGACGCTGGAAGCCCTGCAGCAGCTCCTGCGCGCGCGGCATTTCTCCCTGTGCTGCAAACACCCGTGCCAGCACGCCGACCCCTGCGTAGCGTATCTCCCAATCGCCCCGCGCATCGGCTTCCGCGATGCCCGCTGTCAGCAGGGAAATTGCCTGACTGAAGTCCTCATTCAGCGCCGTCTCATACAGCGTTTCTCCCAGGGCAATGTTGCCCAACCCTGCGCCGCTCTCCCCCAGCACCGTTTCCACAGGCTTGCGCAGGTAGCGGTAGAGGTTCTGCGCATGGGGTACCCACACACAAAAATCCTTGCCGCCGTTCAGCAGGCTGGGGCCGTTGCCTGCCACGCTCATGCCCCGTATGTGCAGCTCGCCGCACAGCAGCCGCTTTGCACCCTCTACAAACAGCCCTGCCATTTGCCGACTGCCGCGATGGGGCAGGGTCATGCGCAGATAAAACAGTTCATCCCGGGCCAGGTCCGTATCCGGGTGGCTTTTATCCCCGGCATAGTCCTGCAATGCCTGAAACCATCGCTCGCTTTCCTCCACCTGGCAGCGGAGGGAATAACTCATGCACAGGGCCGACATCAGCTGCGGATGCGCCCGCACCGTCTCCTGGGGCAGCAGCTCATAATAGGGCCGCAAATCGGCATAGTGTCCACTGGCAGCCTTGTGCCGCGCATCGTCCAGCATCAGGCGCACCATCGCGTCCCAGTTTTCGCTCATGCGGTAAGCGTCCAGCGCCTTCAGCAACTCTCCCTGCGCGGCCCAGAAATCGCCTGCCCGGTCGAACTGCTCGGCAATGAACTCCCGGCTGCACCTGCGCCGCTGCAGGTCCAGCAGATAATTGTGCATGAACTCCTGCACCGTATATCCCCCGGCACCGTCCGGGATCATATAGCTGCCCAGATCCAGCAGGCGCAAAAGCGTTGCGGAAGCGGTATCCTTTCCCGTCACAGCCGCCGCCATCGCCGGGGTAAAGGCCACGAAGCCGCCCATGTGCAGCAGGAAGGACTGGATCTCGGCATCATAGGTGTCAAACAGCACATGGTCAAAGCAGTCGAACACATCCCGCCAGATCTGCTCCAGCACCTTCTCCGGCGGCTGGCCACTGGCAGCAATGCGCGACATGCCCAGCGACATTGCCATGGCCCAGCCATAATTCGTCTGCTGCACAAAGGTCATCATACCCTGCGTGGGCTGCAAGCCCCGCTGGCGAATATAGCGCATGGATTCCTCCGGCGTGAACGCCATAAAGCGCTGCCCCAGCAGCGTCATGCGTCCCATGGCGTAGTCTGTTTTCAGCCAGGAGGGCAGGCTGGAGCGGCCCGTTAATAAGACTTTGGTCTGTTCTGGCAGATTTTGCAGCCGCCGATGCAGCGCCGCACGTTTTTCCGGCGCCGTCAGCGCTTCCAGATTTTCCACAATGACCAGCGAGGTCCCCGCCGGGATGTTCGGCAGCTCCGGGTCAAAATTCGCATCAGCACAGCAGAAATAGGCATTGGTCTGTTTTGTCTGTGCCAGCATTTGATGGATCAGCACCGTTTTGCCGCTGCCGAAATACGCGCCCAGGTAAACATAGCCCTTTTCGTCCAGGGCTTCCCTCAACTGTGCAGCGTGGGCAGGCCGTGCCAACAGCATCCGTGCATCTGTCTGCAATTCCCCCACGCTCCTTTCCTTTGACCTTATTTTAGCACAAGCCGCGTTTTTTGTCACGCGCCCGCCGTTCCACGCAAAAGGACGGCAGGCCTTCTCCTACCGTCCCCCTTTTATTTCAAGCCATAATGCCGCTTCACAGCGTCGGATGCGCTGACCTTGCCGCGCACCTGAATGCTCTCTACCGTCGCGAACACAAGCTCCTCCGGGATCGTTTCCGCAATGTGCAGCAGGCCGTAGCCGGTGCACTGGATGGTGCTTCCCTGCTGACGAAGCGCCTCCAACTCCCGCCGATCCAGGCTGTACACGCCCATGAACCACTGCTTGTTATCGCAGATGGACGTGCTTTGCTGCTGTGCCAGCCGGTCAATATCTGACTTGCGGCGGTCCAGCGTCTCCCGCAGCGCCTGATTGATGAAGTCGCTGCGGTTGGAATAATAGCCGCCATCCACCAGCAGATCGATCTGGGAAAGCGTCGCGACATTCAGGTTGACCGACACCTTTTCGCTGCTGCGGCTGGTGCTGATGCCAAAGGAGTGTCCATCCACAGGCTCTGAGGTAGTGATCGAAATGCTTCTGCGGCCCGTCTGCTTTTCCGTATCCATGGCACTCTCTCCTCTTATATGCTCTCATTGGAGTATATTTATCGTATCACAGCAGATGCTGGCTGTCAAGCCGCGCAGACTTTTTGCATTTCTGTGAAAAATGTGCTATACTCTTTTTGGTTTGAGCAAAGGGGGCGCAGGCGATGGCAGAGGAAACCAACGAAACCGGGGCTTATTTGCACGTTCACGATCAGGTGGTGGCACAGGTACAGGAGACCATGCCCGGCGACGACATCCTTGGCCCGCTCTCCGAGCTGTTCAAGATTTTCGGCGACGCGACGCGCATTCGCATTTTGATGGTGCTTTTTCAGTCCGAGGTCTGCGTCTATGACCTGGCAAAGCTGCTGAATATGACCCAATCCGCCATTTCTCATCAGCTGCGACTGCTAAAGCAGGCCAAGCTGGTCAAAAGCCGCCGTGAAGGCAAGATCGTCTTTTATTCGCTGGCAGACAGCCATGTGCGCACCATGCTGGATCAGGGTATGGAGCATATTCAGGAATAAAGCCTCGCAAATTGCAAAGGGAGAACAAGCCGTTCAGCTTGTTCTCCCTTTTGCGTTACAGTGCTGCGTAGAACGCTTCAAAATTAGCATGGGCGATTTTTTCCCGCTCCGCTTCCGTAAGCGGCAGGGCCTGAAAGCGCTGCATTTCCTCCACAGGGTCCCACATGGGGTAATCCGTACCGAAAAACACGCGATCCGCGCCATAGCGATGAATGACCTTGACCGCCTCCTCCGGCGAAACGGCAAACAGGCTGGAGGAGGTATCCACCCACACATTGCTGCGGCCCGCCAGAATCTTCCAGCCATCCTCCCATATGGACCAGCCGCCCAGGTGCGCACAAATCGTGCGCAGGCTCGGCACCCGGTCCAGCGCCCGGGCCATGCGTTCCGGCTGACTGTAGGGGTAGCGCTTGTCCCCCGTATGCACCAGCAGCGCCAGACGGCGTTCCTCCATGGCCTCTAGCATGCGGATGGCCCGCGGCTCATCCATGCAGAACTGCTGAATGTCCGGGTGGAGCTTCACGCCCTTCATGCCCAGCGCCAGTATGCGATCCAGCTCCTTTTCCAGTGCGGGATGATCCGGGTGCATGGCGCCGAAGCCGATGAACCGATCCGGGTGTTCCGCCGCGCTGCGGGCAATAAAGTCATTGATCGCCTGCGCCCGCTCCCATGTCACCGCCACCGACTGCACCAGAAACTTATCGATGCCTGCCGCCGTTCCCTGCTGAAGCAGCATGGCAACAGAGCCGTCCATCTCCACCGACATCTGGTAAAACGTACCGATGGAGCGCGCGGCCTTCATGGCAATAGCGTCGGGGTAAATGTGAGCATGGGTATCAATACAGCGCATGTTTGCTCCTTTGTATATACTTCGAGGGGGCGCTCCCGCAGAAGCAGCCCCCTCGATCAACGTCAGGGATCAGCGATAGATAATGTCCTCACGGCGGGGGCCATTGGAGACCATATGGATGGGCGCACCCACCTGCTCCTCAATGAACTCCACATACTTGCGGCAGTTTTCAGGCAGGTCTTCATACTTCCGAATGCCGCGAATGTCGCACTTCCAGCCGGGCAGCTTCTTGTACACGCCCTTGCAGCGCATCAGCTTGGGCGTAGAGGGGAAGTCGGTGATCTGCTCGCCGTCCACCTCGTAGGCCACGCACACGGGGATCTCATCCAGATAGCCCAGTACGTCCAGGTTGGTCATGACCACCTGGGTGCCGCCCTGCACCATCACGCCGTAGCGGGTCGCCACGCAGTCGAACCAGCCCACATCACGGGCGCGGCCCGTGGTCGCACCAAACTCACCCGCATCGCCGCCGCGACGGCGCAACTCATCACCCTCGGGACCAGACAGACGCACCACGAAGGGGCCTGCGCCCACCGCGCTGGAATAAGCCTTGGTCACGCAGTAAATGTCCTTGATGTCCAGCGGAGACACGCCAGCGCCCACGCAGCCATAGCCCGCCAGCGGGGAGGAGGAGGTGGTGTAGGGATAGATGCCGTGGTCGGGGTCGCGCAGGGTTCCCAGCTGGCCCTCCAGCAGGATGGTCTTGCCTTCCTTGCTGGCCTGGTGCAGGAACTTCGTGGTGTCGCCCACCCAGGGACGGATCTTCTCCGCCAGCTCCTGCAGGTGCTTCACCAGCGCGTCCAGATCAACATCGGGCTTATGATAGAGGCCCTCCAGCAGGGCGTTCTTCTTCACCAGCGCGATCTTCAGGCGCTCGCGGAGCATCGGCTCGTCATACAGCTCGCACACCTGGATGCCCACCTTGGCATACTTATCGCTGTAGAAGGGCGCGATGCCAGACTTGGTGGAGCCGAAGGAATTCTTGCCCAGACGCTCCTCCTCAAACTTGTCAAAGTCCACATGATAGGGCATCATCACCTGCGCCCGGTCGCTGATGAGCAGCTTGGGCATGGGTACGCCGCGGGAGGTCACGCTGTCCAGCTCGCGCAGCAGTGCTTCAATATCCAGCGCCACGCCAGGGCCGATGACGTTTACAATATTCTGATGGAATACGCCCGATGGCAGCAGATGCAGCGCAAACTTGCCGTATTCGTTGATGATGGTATGGCCTGCGTTCGCGCCGCCCTGGAAACGAACGACAACGTCGCTCTTTTCCGCCAGCAGGTCGGTCACCTTGCCCTTGCCTTCGTCGCCCCAGTTCGCACCGACAATCGTATTCACCATGGTAGTTCAGCCTCCGTATATTTATTGGGAAGGAACGTGGTCACCGGCTGCGTACAGGCCGCCAGCTGCCAAGCCGTTCCATGGCCAGCATCGTTTGTTCGCGGGTGTTGAAGGCCGTCAGTCGGAAATAGCCTTCGCCGCCGGGGCCGAAGCCCGCCCCCGGCGTACCCACAATGCGGCATTCCTCCAGCAGTCTGTCAAAGAACTGCCAGGAGTCCATGCCGCCGGGTGTTTTGAGCCAGATGTACGGGGCGTTCACCCCGCCGTACACGGTGAAGCCCCCCGCGCGCAGCCCCTCGCGGATATGCCGCGCATTCTCCATATAGTGGGCGACCATCGCCCGCACCTGTGCCTGCCCGTCAGGTGCAAGCACCGCCGCAGCGCCGCGCTGCACCGGGTAGCTGACGCCATTGGAGCGGGCAGCCATGCGCCGCCGCCACAAGTCGTTCAGCCTGACCCGCTGGTTCTTCAGTCCCAGTCCGCACACCGCCTGCGGCACCACGGTATAGCCGCAGCGCACACCCGTGAAGCCTGCCGACTTGCTGAAGGAGCCGCACTCAATCGCCACCTCCTGCGCGCCCTCCACCTGATAGATGCTGCGTGGAAGCGCCGAATCGGTGATATAGGCACTGTAGGCTGCATCAAAGATGAGCAGCGCACCATTGGCCCGCGCCCAGTCCACAAAGGCTTGCAGCTGTGTCTGGCTCATCGCCGTCCCGGTGGGGTTGTTGGGCGAGCAAAGATACACCACATCCACCTTTTTCTCCGGCAGCGGCGGCACAAAGTCGTTGGCTGCGCAGCAGGGCAAATAGACAATGCGGCTCCAGCGGCCCTGGACAAAACTGCCTGCGCGGCCCGCCATGGCGTTTGCCTCCACATACACCGGGTAAACCGGGTCGGTGACGGCGACCACCGCATCCGCGCTGAACAGCTCCTGCAGGCTGCCTGTGTCGCTTTTCGCACCGTCGGAAATGAAGACCTCCTCCCGTGCAAGCGACACGCCCAGGGGCGCGTAATGCCCCTGACGCACTGCGTCGATCAGAAAATCATAACCGCATGCGGGACCGTAGCCCCGAAAGGTCTCCGGGGAGGCCATTTCCTGCACCGCCGCCGTCATCGCCGTCACTGCCGCCTGTGGCAGCGGCTGCGTCACGTCCCCGATCCCCAAGTGGATCAGCTTCTCCCCCGGGTTCCTTCTTGCAAAGTCCTGAACCTTGCGCGCGACCTCTGCAAAAAGGTACGCGCCGGGAAGCGTCTGATAGTGAGGATTCAGGTGCAGCATGGCCCCGCCTTTCTCAGTCCGGCCACACCCCGTCAAACACGAAGGCCGCAGGGCCGGTCTGATACACATGATTATCCTCGGGAGACCATTCCACCTCAATGCGTCCGCCTGCCAGCTCCAGCACGGCGGAACGATCCGCACGGCCCGTCAGCACAGCAGCGACCAGCGTCGCGCACGCCCCCGTGCCGCAGGCCAGGGTCTCCCCTGCCCCGCGCTCCCACACGCGCATGCGGATATGCCCACGGTTCACTATCTTGGCAAACTCCACATTCGTGCGGTTGGGGAAAATGGGGTCATGCTCCACCAGCGGCCCCAGCAGGGGCAGATCCAGTGTGTCCGGCTCATCCACGAAGATGACACAATGAGGGTTGCCCATGGACACGCAATGTATGCGCCAGTTCATGCCGCCCACCTGCAGGGGGTAGTTCAGCACCACCTCGCCGGGCAGCTTCACAGGGATGGCCCGGGGATCCAGCTCGGGGCCGCCCATGTCCACACGCACAGAGGTCACCTCGCCGTCCTCCACCCGCAGCTGCAATTCCTTCAGCCCGGAGCCAGTCATCAGGGTGACGTTCTGCTTGCGGGTCAGGCCGCGCTCGTAGACGTACTTGCCAATGCAGCGGCTGGCATTGCCGCACATTTCCGATTCGCTGCCATCGCTGTTGAAGATCCGCATGGCGAAATCCGCCACGTCGCTGGGCTCGATCAGCACCAGGCCGTCCGCGCCCACGCCGTAGTGTGGGCGGCTCATCTCCACCGCCAGGCGCTGCGGCTCCCGCACCGTCTCCTCAAAGCAGTTGACATAAATGTAATCGTTGCCGGTGCCCTGCATCTTCGTAAATCGCATACTTCCGCTCCTTCCCCCAGAACAGACTTATTATAAACTGTTTTCGGCAAATCGTCCACAGAAAATTCAGCGAAAGTTCTTTTTTCTGCCCGGCACTGGCAGCTCCCGGGAAATTGCCTTTCCGGCGAAAAAGAAACTTTTTTGAAAAAGGGGCTTGCCAAGCCATGGAAAGTATGTTATACTAATCTACGTTGTCACGGCATGGGATTATAGCTCAGTTGGTTAGAGCGCCACGTTGACATCGTGGAGGTCAGAGGTTCGAGCCCTCCTAATCCCACCAGCATTCCTCGGAAATCTTGTAAGAAAGATTCCGAGGATTTTTATTTGTCCAGGGCAATAGGTACCGCGATTCAAACAGTGCACAACAAAAACCGGAGATGGCTTATTGCTCCATCTCCGAAACTTTTTGTATTTCTCCAG
>CAKTYE010000090.1 GCA_934631985.1 uncultured Clostridia bacterium
GGGATGCTCCGTGCTACACAAAGAAAAGTTACTTAAATGATACCCATGTAAAGACCTACAAAGATGTATTAAAGTCCTGCAATCTCCCTGCAAACGCAGTTGTTGCAACGGGTGAGGTATCAGACGTTACACCGTACTGGCAAATGGCAGATCTGCATTTGATGTCATCTTTCTATGAGGGCTTTGGCCTTGTCATTACAGAGGCTTCAACGTATAATGTTCCCACGGTTGCTTTTACTGGCAATGGCTATGAGGATATTATTCAAAACGGCGAGACAGGCTATATTGTAGAAAATGAAAAGGAAATGGCTCAAAAAGCGCTTCTTTTGCTCAATGATGAAACGAAGCTGAAAGCGATGGGCAAGGCTGCGCATGATGCACTGGACAAGTTTTCGCCAGCAGTGGTTGGCAACGCATGGAAGGATTTGATCCAGCACGTTGCAGAAGACGATGAGGAAGCGCTCAAGCAGTATCTACAGTCAAAGCGCAAAAAGGAGCAGCTTCCCGTCGAGACGCTTACAGCAATTATTCGGGAATATGAAGAAGACATCTGCTTGAGACAGGAAACACCTGCATGCGTCGTGCAGACAGATGAAGCTTATTGGAAACAGCAAGCTAAAGCTATGGAAAACACGGTATCCTGGCGTATCACTGCACCGTTGCGTAAAGTGCGCGGCTTGATGCTGAAGATGAAGCAAGGGGGTAAATAATAATGGAGTCAACTTTTTCTGGCAAGACATTACTGATCACTGGCGGCACGGGTTCCTTTGGACACACTGTGTTGAAGCATTTCCTCGATACGGATATTGGCGAAATTCGCATTTTCTCCCGCGATGAAAAAAAGCAGGATGACATGCGCCATGAGCTACAGGCACAGCACCCGGACACGGCGAAGAAGGTACACTTCTATGTGGGCGACGTACGCAACCCGCAGTCGGTGGCGGACGCTATGCCCGGTGTGGACTACATTTTCCATGCCGCGGCGCTGAAGCAGGTCCCCAGCTGCGAGTTCTTCCCCATGGAGGCTGTGCGCACCAACGTCATTGGCACGGATAATGTGCTGCATGCTGCCATCAATGCGGGGGTGAAGCGCATTGTTTGCCTGTCCACGGACAAAGCTGCTTACCCCATTAACGCCATGGGCATTTCAAAGGCCATGATGGAGCGCGTGATCTACGCAAATGCCCGTGTGGCTGCGGAGCGTGGCGGTCCGGTGATTTGCTGCACCCGCTATGGCAACGTCATGTGCAGCCGCGGCAGTGTGATCCCACTGTTTATTGACCAGATTCGGGCAGGCAATCCCATTACGATTACCGACCCCAATATGACCCGGTTCATGATGAACCTGGATGAAGCTGTCGATTTGGTGAAGTTTGCGTTTGAGCATGCCAACCCCGGCGATTTGTTCATTCAAAAGGCGGATGCGGCTACCATTGGCGATTTGGCAAAGGCAGTGCAGCAGCTCTTTGGCGACACGGGGACGAACATCATTGGCACTCGCCATGGTGAGAAGCTCTATGAGACGCTGATGACCCGTGAGGAACGCCTGCGCAGTGAGGACATGGGGGACTACTATCGCGTTTCTCCTGACAGCCGTGACCTGAATTACGACAAGTTCTTCATTCAGGGCGAAGTGCATACCCAGTCCGACGAGGCGTATACCAGCCACAACACCGTTCGCCTGGATGTGGAAGGCACGGTCAAAAAGCTGCTGACAACGGATTATGTCCGCAATGCGCTCAACGGCGTGTTTGAGACGGTGTAAGGAGGCTGCAAGATGGAGCTGCTTGTATTGGGCGCCAACGGCATGGCGGGCCGAATGATCTCTACTTATTTTATGGAAAAGGGCAATGACGTGACGGGCTTTGACCGCCGCCCGGCAACGCACTGTACCCATAGCGTAGCCGGTGACGCATGCGATCAGGATGCGCTGGCGGAGCTGGTGTGTGCAAAGGAATACGATGCGGTGATCAACTGCATTGGCCTGCTGAATCAGTTTGCCGAGGAAAATCACGCACTGGCTGTGTATCTTAATAGCTACCTGCCGCATTTCCTGGCAGAGTTGACGAAGGAGCGCCGTACCCGTGTGCTGCACATGAGTACGGATTGTGTGTTTTCCGGCAAGCGCGGCGAATACAGCGAAACTGATCTGCGGGATGGTGAAACGTTCTATGACCGCAGCAAGGCGCTGGGAGAACTGGAGGATGACAAGAACCTGACGCTGCGCGGCAGCATTGTGGGGCCGGATACAAACCCCAAGGGTATTGGCCTGTTGAACTGGTTCATGCAGCAGCATGGTACCGTAAAGGGTTTCACGCGCGCCATGTGGACAGGCCAAACCACCCTGCAGGTAGCGCGTACCATGGAGGCTGCCCTGGAAAAAGGAGCAACCGGCCTGGTGAACACGGTGCCGGATCATGCCATCAGCAAATACGACATGCTGCGGCTGTTTAATCACTACATGCGCCGTGATGAGGTGGAGATCGTTCCATTTGACGGCTTTGTGGCAGATAAGAGCCTGAAGCGCACAAATTTCTCCTTTGATTATATCATTCCGGACTATGAAACGATGATCGCCGATTTGGCAGCATGGATGCAGGCGCATAAGCAGCTGTATCCCCATTACGACCTGTAAGGAAGCGAGGAAGCAACATGGCAAAGCTGAAGCTGATGACCATTGTAGGCACGCGGCCGGAGATTATCAAGATGGCTGCAATCATTAAGAAGTGTGACAAGTATTTTGACCATATTCTGGTACATACGGGCCAGAATTATGATTATACGCTGAATACAGTGTTCTTCGATGATCTGGGCCTGCGCGCCCCGGATTATTATCTGAATGCAGTCGGTAAGGACCTGGGCGAAACCATGGGAAACATCATTGCTAAGTCCTATCAACTGATGGTGGAGACAAAGCCCGATGCGGTGATCGTGCTGGGCGACACGAACTCCTGCTTGTCCGTGCTGTCTGCTAAGCGGCTGAAAATCCCGATTTTCCACATGGAGGCCGGTAATCGCTGCTTTGATGAGAATCTGCCGGAGGAGATCAACCGCCGCATTGTGGATACCACCAGCGATGTAAATTTGTGCTACACCGAACATGCGCGTCGGTATCTTAATCAGATGAATTGTCCTCGCGAGCGCACTTATGTGGTGGGAAGCCCCATGGCGGAGGTGCTGCGCGAAAGCTATCCCCAGATTGAAGCGTCGGATATTCATGCCCGTCTGGGGCTGGAAAAGGGCAAATATATTCTGCTGTCAGCTCATCGTGAGGAAAACATTGACACAGAAAAGAATTTCCTGAGTCTGTTTAGCGCAGTGAACCAAATGGCGGAAAAATATGATATGCCTATCTTGTATTCCTGCCATCCTCGTAGCCGTAAACGGCTGGAAGCATCTGGCTTTCAGCTGGACCGCCGGGTAATTCAGCATGAACCTCTGGGATTCTTTGACTATAATTGTCTGCAAATGAATGCTTTTGCGGTAGTCTCGGACAGCGGCACACTGCCTGAAGAGGCCAGCTTCTATGGCTCCATCGGTCATGCCTTCCCGGCGGTGAGTATCCGTACCTCAACCGAACGCCCTGAAGCATTGGACAAGGGGTGCTTTGTGATTGCTGGCATTGATGGCGATGGCCTGCTACAGGCTGTGGACACAGCAGTGGCTATGAACATGAATGGAGATCTGGGATTGCCCGTGCCGGATTATGTGGATGAGAATGTTTCCACAAAGGTAGTTAAGCTGATTCAGAGCTACACGAATATTGTCAACAAAATGGTGTGGCGAAAGTTCTAAAGCTCGGAAATTTTACAAGGGAAGCCCTGCTTTCTGTGGAAGCAAAGGGGAAAGAAATATAAGCGGCTGCTTTCGGGTCAGAAACGCGTATGCTGCAAAGGAGATAAGACATGATAGACGCGAAACGTAAGAAAAGTTTTTGGCTTAAGAGTGGCTGCATTTTTATTGTGCTTTGCCTTTTCTTTGTCATGTTTGACTGGATCGTGCGGGATAGCTGGTCAAGAAATGACACGGAGCAGACAAATGTAACGCATCAGGCACTGCTGCCGCAGATGACAGCGAGCACAACGATTGAACAGCGGTTTACTTTCACAGGAGATAAAATTACACAGCTTCTGGTCTATCCTGATGTATATGAAAAGTGGGATGGCGTACTCCATGCAGAAATCCTTGATGCGAATGGCGTCTGGTACAGTGAAGATGTACCGCTGAACACGCTTGAGACACTTCAGGCTGCGGTGATCACGCCAACGAATGATGCGAAACCTGCTGGTACAGAGCTGACGCTGCGGCTAACCCTTGTGGGTGCGCCAGAGCAGGCTCATTTGTCTTTCTATTGGGGAAATACGATTCAGGCGGGACGCTATCAGTTTGCCGCAACAGATGTAGATGGCTTTTCAGTCAACGGCGAAGCCATCAAGGGGCATCTGGACATGACGGTGCGCGGAGAAAGCATTCATACGGAAGTTATGACCGTTTATGCGTATGTCTGTGTTGGTCTGCTGGCGCTTTATGTGCTGCTGATTTGCTGGCTGTATCATTGCCGTAAAAATGGAAAAAAGAATGTAGTACTGGATACCTATGATACCATTCGTCGTTATAGTTTCCTGATCCAGCAGTTTGTGTCTCGCGATTTCAATACGAAATATCGTCAGTCGATCTTGGGCGTTCTGTGGAGCTTCCTGAATCCGCTGTTGACGATGGGTGTACAGTATTTAGTATTCTCCACACTTTTTAAGAGCAATATTGAATATTTCGTTGTTTACCTGCTCAGCGGTATCATCATGTTCAATTATTTCAGCGAGGCCTGCGGCATGGGCATGGAGTCCATTACAGCCAATGGCTATTTGATCAATAAGGTGTATGTGCCAAAGTTCATCTATCCTTTTTCTCGCATTCTGTCTTCATTGATCAACCTGCTGATTTCGCTGGTGCCGTTGTTTGGCGCAATGCTGATTTCAGGCCTGCCGATTACCCCTGCACTGCTGCTGCTGCCTATCCCGATTTTCTGCATGGTACTCTTTGTCTATGGCATGAGTCTTTTGCTGTCCACCAGCAACGTGTTTTTCCGGGATACTCGTTTCTTGTGGAGTGTTGTTTCCATGCTGTGGAACTTCTTAACGCCAATTTTTTATCCGGAAACGATCATTCCTGCAAGCTTGATCCAGCTATACCATATTAACCCGATGTATCAATTTATCTACTTCGTTCGCTGCCTGATTATTGACAGTGTGACCCCACAGCCCATCACGTATCTCTATTGTGCGCTGTGTGCATTCATTCCACTGATACTAGGACTCTGGGTCTTTAAAAAGAATGAAAACCGTTTCATCATGTATCTTTAATTTTGTGCAGACGGGAGCGTATGGCTTATGGAAAATATAATGATCCGCGCTGAGCATGTGGGCATTAACTTTCGGATGGATGTAAATAAGACGACCAATCTGAAGGAATGGGTAATTCGTGCCCTGAAGCATGAGAACCGCTATCAGGAGTTTTGGGCGCTGCGTGATGTTTCTTTTGAAGTGGAGCGTGGCGAGGTGTTTGGCATCATTGGTCGCAATGGCGCAGGTAAAAGCACACTGCTGAAGGTCATTTCCAATATTCTTCAGCCGCAGGAGGGCAAGGTGACACGCGAGGCGCCGATTGTTCCTATGCTGGAGCTGGGAAGCGGATTTGACATGGAGCTTTCAGGCGTGGAAAATATTTTCCTGAACGGTGCAATTTTAGGCTATTCCAAATCGTTTCTTGAGAGTGCGAAGGATGACATCATCGCATACTCCGAACTGGGCGAGTTTATCAACATGCCGCTAAAGACCTATTCCTCTGGCATGCTGGCGCGGCTGGCTTTTTCAGTGGCAACGATTGTAAAGCCTGAGGTGCTGATCGTGGACGAGGTACTGGCAGTTGGAGATGAGCGCTTTCAAGCTAAAAGCCAAAAGCGCATGATGGAGTTGATGAGCGGCGGTACGACTGTGTTGTTTGTCTCCCATAGTATCGGACAAATTCGTACGATGTGCAATCGCGTGCTGTGGCTGGATCATGGCCATGTAAAAGCGCTTGACGCTGCTAGTGAAGTCTGTGATGCATACGTCCAAGATCCGAATTAAAACGGCCTGCTAGTATACCCAGACGAAAGCACCCCGACACAAATGGTGGCGGAAAGCATTTTTTGCCGCATGGATGACAAGGTGATGAGAAAATACCGAAGCTTGGGAAGCGCAGCCTGATGAAGCACGGTACCTGTATTGGAACCTGTTGCTGCTGTATCAGGATGGAACGGCGCAGCGGGTTTCCGGGCAGGGCGGCTTGCCCATGTGGCTGGACAGACTGGTGCAAAAGCTCATGGCCTGCGTGCCGGAAGAAGCAGGCTGTCAGGAAAGCTGAAAAGGATGCTCTCGGCATGCGGTGCAGGCATGCCGGGAGCGCTTTTTTGTGAAAATGAGCGTGCTTATTAGCAGGGCACAGGAGAAGTTCGTTTGCAGATGTACCCACGTTACCTTCCCCTTTTCACCAATTCCCCGGATTACAATCATCCTCCCCCTCACCATCAATGGCCCGCTGGCAAACCTCGATCTTCTGGTTCAGACAATGAAGCCGCCGGGCAGCTTCCTCCAATTCCTGCTGCGCAGCGTTCCGAACCTGCTCCAGAATGCCCTTGCGTTCCTGCAAGCTCGAACGTCCCTGCTGGCACAGCTCAAAATAATGCCTGATCTGCGCAATGCTCATGCCGCTGCTGCGCTGCCCCGGCATCAAGGACGGGGACAACGCTGTGTATCAGCTGACGAAGGAGGGCGTGCAGCCCGCGCACCACGACATTGAGCGTGCAGGCATTGCTCAGTGCATGGCGGACATGATTGAGGATGAGACCTTCGGCGCAAATGAAAGCCTTGGCATTACAAATTAAGAGGTGGAGAACATGAAAAAGGTTCTGATTTTGGAGGGCAGCCCCCAGCCCCATGGCAATTCCAGCATCCTGAGCGACGAATGTGCCCGTGGTGCGGAGGAAGCCGGGTGCAGCGTGGAAAAGGTGCTGGTCGCGCGGAAGAAGCTCTCCGGGTGCCTGGGCTGCAACGCCTGCTATCGCAACGGCGGAACCTGTATGCAGCGGGACGACATGGGGGAGCTTCGGGCAAAGATGCTGGAGGCGGACGTTATCGTGCTGGCGTCGCCCATTTACTTCTATTCCATGACGGCGCAAATGAAAACGCTGATTGACCGCACCTATGCGTTCTATCAGCAGCTGGCAGGCAAGACGTTCTATTTTCTGATTACCTGTGTTGGGCGTGAACGCCATGGAAGCAGGGGATATCCGTTCCTCCGAGGCCATGCAGCAGGCGTATCAAATGGGGCGAAACGTATAAGAAACTGATTCTTTCCTATTCAATTGCATCAGAAAACAGGCCGTTTGTTTGGAAGCAAGCGGCCTGTTTTTATCATATAAAAAAATTTTTTGAAAAGCTTGTCACAAAAACCTTCGCTTTTCCCACTATACTTTATGGAACCACCTTTTTACCCCTCCGCTTCCAGCTTATCCGCCACCTGGAGCGGCAGCCTGACCTTCCGCCGGCCGCGGAAATCCCGGGGCGAAACGCCTACATAGCGCTTGAACACCTGCGTAAAATATTTTGTATCCTGATAGCCTACCGCCTGCGCGACCTGGCTGACATTCATGCCGCCATCCGTCAGCAGGCGACAGCTTTTGCCGATTTTCACTTTTTGCAGGTAGGTGCTGGGGGTCATGCCTGTTTCCTGGTGGAACAGGCTGCACAAATACTGCGGCGTGTAGCCGAGCCGTGCGCTTAATTCGCCCATGGACAGCTCCTGGTCGCACTGCTCGTCCAGATATTGCGCCAGCTGCACCACGGCAGGATGATATTGCCGCACGGCGTTCACGGCAGGATGGCGCAGAAAAAGGATCAGCACCTCGATCAGGCAGCAGCGGATCATCTCCAGATACCCCGGGGCCTTGGCATTGTATTCCCGCAGCATTTGCTCCATCAGCTGACCGATCTGCCCATCGTCATCGTGATAAATATGCCCGGCGGGATTGGTTAATTGTGAGGTGGGAACAGAGATCTCCGAGGACATCAGCGTGGTCAGCGATTGGCAGTTGACCAGCGCGCGGTTGATGCACTCCGGTGAAAACAGGCAGTTGATAATGGAAAGCTGGTTCGTCTGCCGATAACAGTGGTAGCAGTTCAAGTCCATCATAAAATAATCCCCCGCATGGACGGAAAAGGCTTCCGCACCCAGCTGCTGAAGCGCTGTGCCGCTGCGCACATAGACC